>URKA01000029.1 GCA_900548345.1 uncultured Paraprevotella sp.
AGCAAAGCATCCGGGAAACCAACGACCTTGCCACTCGTTATAACTCGCAGCTCAAATCTGTGGTCGAAACTCTCGAAGTAAATATATTCTTCCCGAAACTCGCTGAGGGCATAACTCCCGAGGTAGATGCTATTTCGCGGCACAAAAAATCGCTGTCACAGGAAATGAAAGGACAGCTCTCCCTTGAACAAATCAAGGAAGTAACCGCGAAAATCATCTCCTATATGAAAAGCAAGGTACTCTGCCCCGAAAACGTGGACGCGGACGAAATTGTGGATTATGTACAGCGGTCGCAGAAACAGTTGCAGAGCGTCGATAAGTATGCTTTCCTCGACAACTCGGAACTCGAAGCCCTGCAAGACCTCGTTAAGGCTAACGCCGTTAACGAGTTTATAACCCTCGACAGGATGCACAAGGATATTGAGACTCGTTTGGATCTTCTCGAAAACCAAACTCGTCAGGTCAACATCCTACGCGGCAGCCTCGTAGGAGGCAACGCTACCATTATCAAAGAATTTGAGGACGCCAAGCAGCGACTCGAACAACTCAAAAAGGAATTTGAGGAACGCGCCGCTGTCATCAAGAAACTTGAACGCCAAATCCATAATATTGACGTTCAGATTCAGCAGGAGCCGGATGTCAAATATGACACGCTCGTTGAACTCAAACCATTCTTTGACGATGTGGTAAACTCGCTTCTTCGTCGGAAGAAAGAAAAAATCGAGCAAGATATGTGCGAGCAACTTAACAAGCTGCTAATATCTTACAAGGGTTATATTTCGCGTGTCGAACTCTCCGACAATATGCAGGATTTCAATATCCGACTTTTCCACAAAGCTGGTAATGAAATATCGCTCAATCAACTCAACGCCGCATCTAAACAAATCTTTATCCAAGTACTTCTTAAGGTGCTGCGCAACCTCGGCGACTACAATCCGCCGGTGATGATTGACACAGTGATGGGTGTACTCGACGAAGAAAGCCGCGACGTGCTTATGGACGAATATTTCCCCACACTCGCCGACCAGACTATTCTTCTCTGCACAACTTCCGAGATACGCAAGGACAGCGACTATCGCAAAATCGAGGCTTTCGTCTCGCGCTCATATACGCTCAAACGAAATATCGAGGCACAAAATACAACCGTCGAGGACGGCTATTTCGGAATACAACTCAACGATTAAGCAATGGAAGTAGTATTAGACAACCTCACACAGGCTGAGAACATCATCGAAGATATAATGCCGCTGAAAGAAATCTTGGAAAACAAGATTAACCTTTCGCGTCAGTTGGGTCAGGGTAAGCCCGTCTTACTGACGTGGAACAAGGTAATGCGCATCTGCTTAATCGCGAGTCTCAACCTCGCCGATAAACGCTCGATTGATAAACTCTCAGATATTCAGCTCAGCAAGACAAGCCAGCGCATACAGCCGAGCTTCTTCACAAAGGATAATAAGCGGTCGCTGTTCTCCGCACTCCTGAAACTTCGTTACAAGGATTGCGAAGTGGACTGGCGCGACACGCGAACAGTTGCCCGAATTGTGGCACAGGAAATTTATCGCGGCCTGAAATATCTTATGGAGGATAACAATCTTAACTCGTTCCTGTATGCAGAAACTCGCGGTGGTCGCTCCACAGACACCGTTCCTGCGCTTCAACTTCTTATTGGCGAGTATTCAGATAATGTCGAAGCTACGCTTGACATCAACGGTCGAAGCGTTACCAATGCGCAAATCATCATCGCAGGTTCTACCGGTTCCGGTAAAACGAACCTGCTCAAAGTGATAATTCAGCAGTTCCGCAATATATCAACCGACTCGCCTTATCCCGTAAACTTCCTTTTGTTCGACTACAAAGGTGAGTTCTCGGATATTGTCAATAACAGCTGGCTCGCATTGTTCGATGTTGACCGCTCCTCAATTCTTGACCCGGTCAAAGAGCCGTTGCCTTTCAGCCCCTTCAAGGACTTCTCTAGCAGACCGCTCAACGAAATCAACCTGTATTCTACCGAGATGGCCAATGCTCTTTGTGCTATTGACCGAGGCGTTCTCAGCGCAAACATGAGCAACCGACTCAGCGAGGCTATCGTCAACGCATATAAGAAAACGCAGGGTAAGCCTATTACATTTGAGATGATGCTCAAAGAATATCAAACTCTGATGCAGAATGCTGACAAGGACGACAGCATTTCATCAATTCTCAAACAGTTGGTACGCAACCGCCTGTTTGAAGATTCTGACAAGGTAAGCCTCACCGACGAATGTTTCATCGTTGATATGCACCAGTTCCCAAAGGATGGTCCGATTGCCAAGGCTATCGTGTACTTCGTCATCTCGAAGCTGAACAATATATATGATCAGCTTCCGAGGCAGGTTATCAGTGAGGATTGCGTGCAAATACGCCACTTCACTATCATCGACGAAGCCCATTATATGCTCGACTTTGACAATAAGCCGCTGCAACGTCTTATTGCCGTCGGTCGAGACAAGGGTCTCTCTATTATTCTCGCTACGCAGAATATGGATCAGTTCAAGAGCAAGCACTTCGACTTCTACGCCAACGCCCAGTATCCGCTCATCATGAAGCAACAGAGCATAGCCGACGGCGTTATCAAAGACCTGTTCGGTGTGAGCGGTCGTGAGTTTCAGGAAATCAAGAGCGAGATAGCATCCTTGCAGAAAGGGGAGCTTATCATCAAGGACACCACTCTCGCTGGTCTTGGTCTTTCAGGAAAAAATTACAAAAAAATCAAAGTAACACACCTTATATAATATACAATATGCCAACTTGGACTTGCAACGGTAAATACCCCGGTACAGCACTTACGGATGAAGAAAAGCGGAAGCATTTATATCATTTTACCTCGTTTGATACATTTGTAAAAATATGGCTCTCAAAAGAGTTACTTTTTGCGGATGTTCGCAAGGTTAATGATATAATCGAACAAACTATCCGTTGGAACTTTTTGAATCCTCAGAAACTTCCATTGGCTGGTGCCATAGAAGATGGACGTTACGCTTATAAGCAAATTAGCCTTACAATGGATTACGATAGTTATCTCAAAGGCTGTATGTCTTCAATGATGTGGGGTTACTACGCAGATAAAACTAACGGTGTCTGTATTGAATTAGATTTTGACAAGCTACCATTAGGTGATGGGTGTTTACATGCTCCTATATTTTACGAGGAAAATGTTGCTACCTCAATAGATGTCCCTTCTGATTTATCTACAAGAAACGATGTGGAAAAATGGATTGTCGATAATCAATCAAGATTCTTTTTTACTAAACAAAGTACATGGCGAGAAGAAAATGAATATCGAATAGTATCGAACTCTAAACGAGCTTTATCTATTGCTAATGCTATAACGGCAGTGTATGTAGCCAAGGCAAATTCAGAAACCTGTAAATTTGTACTTGCCCTTGTTAACGGTGCCGTTCCTGTAATGTGTCTTTCCTATAAAGATAATTCAACAGGCATCTCCATTCCTCGCGTATCAGATGCAGCTGCCATGAGAAGGCAATATGAAGAAGCTCGCAAAAGTAAAACAAACGCACTAAACACTATTCACAAACAAGCATTCGACTTTTATAATTCGCACAAATACGATTGGGATTTTCCAATGGTCTTAAAAGAATATATATTGGAACGATAATCGTGTCGTCGTTGCGGCTCAGTTTTGTTTGACTGTCTGTTTTCAATCTCTAACGCATTATAAACGAATACGATTATTTAGATAGATTGTTTCGAGGGGAGAAATCTTTAAGGTGTCACCAGTAACTTAAAAATGGAATAATGAGTTTTTGGAATTATCTTGGCTTAGCGTGTTTGCTTGACACTCTTTTGGGAGGCAATAAGCGAACATATAACGATACTTACACGCAAGATTATGATTCTTTGCGTGAGGCAGAACTTGATGATAGATATGATAGTCTTTCGTATCGTATTGATGAATTGGAAAGCAGACTTGATGAAATGAGTTCTAATTCTGAATTGTATGATGACTTATACGACGATATCGAACTTCTGCGAGATGAACTGGACGAGTTTGAAGACGAGCACGATGATTTAGACGATTACTAACTTTGATGGTTCTTTTTCTGTATTCATAGAAGTTCATGGGGTAAATAGATTACATCTTGAAAAATACCAAGAACCAAATTCTTAAGATTTTTATTACTGCAATCATAATATTTCGTGTAACAAATTTCGATTTGTTCCCGTGCAAGATGTTTTGGATAAGTCTGTTATTGATTGGAGAAAGTGGGTTTCAGAAATCGACCAACAACTCTATGCAAAATATCACTTGACCAATGACGAAATTACTTTTATTGAATCAATGATAAAATCGATGTAAAATAGGGGATATTATTTGCTTTCCCCGAAACTTACCATAAATATAACTAGTCTTCAATTAAATGCTTTCTATCAACATTATCTTTAATGAGAAATACTTTTGTCGGAATTTTCATAAGCTTCAATGTTTTAACACATCTGAGAAGACTTATGCGAGAAAAAATCGGCAAGGCATTGGACTTCACTTCTTTTGCTTTGTTTGTGATAATTCCGTATGTTACAATATATTGATCATTATCAATCCTTTCTTCCAAAGAAGGATTATGTTCTACTAGTTCTTTTAATTTGTTTTTTGCTTCTGTATTTTGCCGAAGAAGCACTACAGAATTAACACCTTGGTTAAATAAGTGGCTTAAGCAGGCTGAACGTGTCGATATTTTATTGTGTATTAGTTCTACCGCATTATTTTGGGCAGCAATCAAGTCACATGGTTCTACAGCGCGTTGCCCTTGAGGTGCAATAGAACGTTTATCTAGACAATAAACGTGTAATTCTTCAGAAGAACGTCTTTGTGCCTCTGAATTATAATCATCTTCTCTTTTCTGATTACATTCACATAATACATCATGTGTATCAGCAAAAATGGGATCCAATTCAGTCCCAAGTCGCTCAATGAAATTAGTGTTAATTTCATACCAATAGCCATCACAAAGATGATACGTTTTATTATCAAGTATACAGTCGAACAATAAGGATTTGTAAATTGAAAAAGTTTGTAATATAGTTCCGTTTTCATCCATTATACAGAGTGTATGTTTGCCAAATATTGAAACATCGTCAATACTTACTTGGCGCTCATTTAGATACTCTCTATAGTTCGAGATATATACATCTTCGTATTCTTTAGATTGATTACGGGCACCGCGATATTTTACCTTGAAATTTGTTGAATAGTCAACTATATCAGGTATTCCTAATGTGAGGTTTATAGATTCCTCTTGAAAAGCCACCAATAGTTGGGATTCAAGAGAACTAATCAAATCAGGATCTTTTATAGGTGTAATGTTATGTAAATCTGGAAACGATACCTCATAATCTCGTCGTACATAAATTTCAAGCAATCTTGAGCATAATTCTACCAATTCACTTGCCTCACACTCTGTGGCAAATCTAAGACTACTTGAACCTGTTGCGTTACGTAACAAATCCCGATATTCTTCTTTTACAGCACCTGTTAACCGTTTAACTATTGATTCATCAGTATTAAAATCAAAATAAGTTAAACTAGAAGCGCTAGGAATCTGGATTCGCTGCCTTTTTGCTGTTTCCGGCATTAACAAATCAGTAGATTTTATTTTTTCCGGATCTAACGTATTCAATGTTGTTCTAAGTCCGAAATCATACTCGTAAGAATTCTCTTTAAGATTATGATAACTAGCTCCAAATGTTACGGCAAACCATCTGTCATTAACAGGCAAAAAAACTATTGCACTTACTGATGTCTGCCGTAAGTCTTGACTAATTCCCCAGTATTCTTTCCACCATGGAGATCTTGTCGGATTTTGCCCATAATACATTATCCCACCTGCTGGAATATGAGTATTAGCTTCATTAAGAAGGGTTAAATTATGTTCGTCCTTTAATGAATTATCTGCATTGAATCCATTTTTCAAAAGGTAAACAGAAAAATTTTTACTCTTTGCCATACGTTTATAGGGATTTAATAATATTCAACAACTCAATCACCTTATACACCTCTGAATACGCCTTCAAATCTTCCGGCGATTCCTTACAGAGTTGGCACAACTTTTCGGAATTTACCATTGCTCGTTCCAAGTCTCCATTTTCTATTAGGTATTTATAGAGGTTGGTGCGCATGAAATAGCGTTTGGTCTTTTCATAGCCCGGCATATATTTCTGCAATTCGGGGAGTAACTGGTCGTAACTCTCGTATCGCCGGAAAACCACATTGGGCAGGAAATGGAGCAGAAACCAAAACTCTGTGCATGGATTGGTTTCCACAAACATTACTCTTCCGGCATACTTCTTCTTGCTGTACTCCTTCTTTGCCCGCTAATATAACTGCATCTCAGATGGAAACTGAAACAGCCTATCCATATCAAACAGACAGACGATATAATCATATTGCTTGCTCAGGTAGGATTCCACCAATTTCATGATATGGTTGATGTCGCTATGCTGTGGAAAATCTGGCGCAACCTTGAAAGGGTAGCGACATGCAATCCTCAGAGAATCGAAATAGAACCATTCCGTTTCTCCCTCGCCAATAATGGCGATACTCTTTGTTACAGTTCGCCCCATATCTTTAGTCGTTTAAGTTGATATACTGACTACCTAGGAACGGCAGTTTTACCAATTTGCCCTGCTTATAGGCATTGTATGGGGAAAGGTTCTTATGCAGTCCCAAGTTAGAAAGCCGTACTATTTTGGTTTCTCCAAGTTCGTCTTTGTCGGTGAACCATATTGTGTCACGGCGGATGAAGTCCTCATTGAGAAGATTGATATCGTGGGTTGTCAGAAGCATTTGGGATGTCCCTTCGCTGTTTGCCAAAAAGACTTTCAAGAAGTAAGCCAACAGTTCATAATGAATACTTGTTTCCACCTCATCTATAGGGACAAAGCGATTGGTTTTTAATAGGAAATTCAAAATCACTGCCAAACCCATGAACCGCATGGTGCCATTGGACTCGTATTCCTCGGACAAATCATACAGATTATCTCCAGCCTTATGCTTGAAGGTAAGCTCGGTATTTGTGATTTTACCTTTTCGGAGCATCTCGGCTTTTGCTTCATCACCGATAGGAGCATTCTGAATGAGTTGTTCCAATTCCGGCGTAATCAGTTCCTCTTCTTCATGCAGGATAACATCTTCTATATTGAAATCGGAAGCCTTCAGGAAGTTTAAGATGAATTTCTTTAAGTCCCCATTCTCATCCTTATCCAAGCGAGATTTTACATATCCCGAAAGTAACATACCGGGAGCTAAGACATCCTTCACCTGTTTGGCAAAGTAGTCGTACACATCGTTCAGTCGTGTACGTTCCACATTACTTTTCCCGAATGCAGCCAATACACTGCAATTATTGATAGTGTTGCCGGAAATCACGTCTTGGCTCTTCTTCGTCAGTTTCAGATTGCCTCCAAAATCTATGGTTGTAGAGTCTGTTTTTGCATCATAACTGCGACTATATAATTTGGTCGGGCGAATAGAATCATATACAATGAGTGTCTCCGAATAAATGTATTTTGCATCCAATTCAAAACTGAGGATAAACTTCGACTGATTGATATAGAATACCATTGACATCTTCGTCGTTTCATTCCTTGAAGTATTATCCAACATAAAAGGGACAACCCCGGTTTTCTCTGTCCGGTTTTTCGGCATCCTCAGAACGAGCATCCTGAAAAACTCTATGGCATTTAATATATTGGTCTTGCCGGAAGCATTGGCACCATAGATAATGCCCACTTTCAGCAACCTAACGCCATCCTTAACTTCATACGAATACTCATCAGACATAAACGTATCTGCCGATGGCTCAAAACTGATTTTCTGAGCCGATTTTATGGAGAAAAAATTCTCTATACTGAACTCTACTATCATAGTTGTTGATCTTATCCATTCTTGTATGCCGCAAAGTTACAAATAAAAATTTAAATAGCACACCATAAATGTATTTATCGTAAAAAAACTACACCATACAAATATAAAATGCGCAAATCATTATCTATTGATGGATAAAAACGTTTTTTGGGGCTTTTCTTGGGCGTATTGCCAAGCATCAAGAACTTTTCTAAAGGAATCTCGGAAAATATATGGTATCAATCTTCGAATTGATAGTTTTTCTCAGATTAAAATTGTACCTTTGCAGGTGTAAAGGCGTTCTTATGATTTAATGCAAAACGAGGCGAAACACAGAGCCTCGCTCGTTTCTAAATCGTTACCAATCAAGAAGCGGATCTTTGCAATCTATTCAAATTCAGAGACAAAGGCAATTCAATATGCCTTCTGCATTGCATTATGCGGCAGACAACTTCTCTTATCGGAACGGGGCAAACCGTATATATGTAAATTTCACGGATGAGCCGAACCAGCCGAATGGGAACAGTTTGTATTCTGTTGAATACGTAAAGGAGCAAACCAATTGGGGTACAAATGACGGTACAATCCATACAGTATATAGCGATTATACTACGTTTACAGAACAACCTCTTTATCAGGAGAAACCTTGGAAGTTGTCTGAATATACCGGTGGCACTACTTTGACTGTTCCGAGAAACTTCTCCGGCGTGACGCTTTCCGACTTGCCTGTGACCGGTGCGATGCTGAATTCGTATGTGATTCGTTTTACGAATGTGGATGAGTTCATGGACGGACAGCCCCATGAAGTTCATGTCACGATATATTCGGAGGATGGAAAGGTACGGGCCGAGAAAGTATTCTATGTGGTATTCGGAACGAAATAATCCCCGTTGTTTAGTTCCGTTTTTGTAGTTTCATGGAGGGAAAGGGGATTTTGCAGTTAGATGAGGCTGTCCTCTTTCCTTTTTTTAAATTAAATAATATGATGAAGAAGACTGTATTTTATGCTTTGTGCATGTCGACCGGTCTGTTGTGCCTGCCTTTGGTGTCCTGCGGTGACGATGACAAGGACGAGTTGACGGAAGTCATTGGCGGCGGTTCTGCTGATGACGATGCCGCCGGTGATGAAAATAATAATCAGGGAGATGAGACGGGTGGTGATAATGGTAATGGTGGTGGCGACGGTGAGAATGGTGATAATCCTGATGATAATACCGGTGGTGGAGATGATGAACCCATTCCTGACTCCAAGAAACACAAGGCTGTCGACCTCGGTTTAAGTGTGAAATGGGCAACCTGCAACGTGGGCGCATCCTCTCCTGAAGAGTACGGCGGTTATTACGCCTGGGGTGAGACGGAAGAAAAGGAGTATTATGATTGGAGTACTTACAAATACTGTTACATTTACGATGCACACGAAATCATGACCAAATATTGTACGAGTGGTTCTTTCTATGGTCCAGCCGATAAAAAGACTGTATTAGACCATGAAGACGATGTGGCTCACGTGAAATGGGGCGGTAGTTGGCGTATGCCGACATACGAAGAAATTGGTGAACTGCTGAATAACTGTTCCTGGACATGGACTGTCCAAAACGGCGTGAACGGTTATTTAGTTACTTCAAAATCCAATGGTAATAGTATCTTCTTGCCTGCGGCCGGCTACCGTTGGGGCGAGAATGTCAACTTCAGTGGCTCGTACGGTTACTACTGGCCGGCGTCGTTGCACGAGGGCAACGGCCGCGAAGCTTGTCGTCTCGTCTTCTACAGTGGTGGCCGTTATCAGAGTGGCAATGGTCGCTGTGGCGGGTTGTCCGTCCGCCCTGTTACAGAATAAGCGTAGCGTATTCGATTGATTTGATTATTTGTGCGTCCCCTTTCGGGGGCACACTCGAGTACCCGCGAAGCGGGTCGAAAGTTTTATAGTCCTTATTCGTGGTTTATTCGCAAAGAATTAATATCTTTGCTATTGTAGAACCAAATACAATGACAATGGCACTTCAGAACCTTCCCATCGGCATTCAGAGTTTCGAGAGTCTTCGCCAAGACGGCTATTTGTATGTAGACAAGACAGCATTAGTCTATAAATTGGCTACGACAGGACGTTATTATTTCCTGTCCCGCCCCCGCCGCTTCGGCAAGAGCCTGTTGCTCTCTACGCTCCATGCCTACTTCGAAGGCAAGCGTGAGCTGTTTGAGGGGCTTGCCATCTCCAAGCTGGAACAGAAATGGGAGAAGTACCCCGTCTTGCACCTTGATTTGAACACACAGAAGTACGAAACCCCCGAAGCACTTGAGAATATCCTCGACAATGCGCTGGGCCAGTGGGAAGACCTTTATGGCGCACGGGAATCCGAGCGTTCGTTGTCCCTTCGTTTTCTCGGTGTCATACAGCGTGCTTGCGAACATACGGGCCGGCGCGTGGTGATTCTCATTGACGAGTACGACAAACCGATGCTCCAGGCCATCGGCAACGAGGCTTTGCAGGATGCCTATCGTGGTACATTGAAGGCGTTCTACAGTGCGTTGAAGTCCGGCGACCAATACATCAAGTTCGCCATGCTGACGGGCGTGACCAAGTTCGGCAAGGTGAGCGTGTTCAGCGACCTGAACAACCTGAACGACATCTCCATGGACTGGCAGTACAACAGCATCTGCGGCATCACGGACGAAGAGCTCGACAACGATCTGCATGCCTATACGGAACAGCTGGCGGCGCGCAACCGCATGAGCGTGGAAGAGGCCCGCGAACAGTTGCGCAGACTTTATGACGGCTATCATTTCATCGAGGACTCTGAAGGTGTATATAATCCGTTCAGCCTGCTCAACACGTTCGGCAAAATGCGTTTCGGCAGTTACTGGTTCGCAACGGGTACGCCTACCTATCTTGTAAAATTGCTCCAGTTGCATGATTACAACTTGGAGCGCATGTCCAACGAGTATGCTACGGAAGACATCCTCAACTGTGTGGATGTGGCCTCGACTAATCCCATACCTGTCATCTACCAGAGCGGTTACCTGACCATCAAGGGTTATGACCCGGAATTCCGCACCTACCAGTTGGGCTTCCCCAACGAAGAGGTGGAAGACGGTTTCTTCCGTTTCCTCTTGCCATTCTATGCTTCTGTGGACAAAATGGAAGCGCCATTCCATATCAAGAACTTTGTGCAGGAAATCCGCATGGGGCAGCCTGATGCCTTCCTCACCCGCTTGAAATGCTTCTTTGCCGATACGCCTTACGAGTTGGTCCGTGAGCGTGAGAACCATTACCAGAATGTGCTGTTCATCCTCTGCCGGTTGCTCGGCGTGTATGTCCGTGCAGAATACCATACGAGTCAGGGACGCATCGACATGGTTTTGCAGACGAAGGATTACACCTACGTGCTGGAATTCAAGCTGGACGGTACGGCAGAGCAGGCTTTGCAGCAAATCTCCGACAAATCTTATGCCCTTCCTTTCGAGACGGGCGGGACGAAAGTGTTCCGTATCGGCGTGAACTTCTCTTCCGAAACACGGAACATCGAGAAGTGGGTGATTAAATGATAAAGGCGGCCTCTCTGGGAGAGAACCGCCTTTTATGGTTGCATTGTCGGTGAAAGGACGTTATTTCTTGTTTGCGCCGCCAATCTTTTCCGCTACTTCAGGTTTCTGTTTGTAGCGCTTGTTCAGGCCGTTCACCACATCTTTTGTGATGTCATACTTGGCATTGGCCACCAAGATATTGTCGCCGGCCTTACTGATGATGTAGTCGAACTTCTTGGTGCGGTTGTACTCCGTCAGGAACGCCTGAATGGAGTCGCGCATCTCGTTGTTGTATTTAAGCTGCTCGGTGGCGAAGTCGTTGCTCAGGCGTTCATTGAGTGCCTGAAGGTCCTGCTGCTGTTTGGCCAGTGCCATTTGCGCCTGTTCCACCTGCTCCTTGGTGGTAAACTGGTTGGATTCATATTTCTTCTGCATCTCTGCGGCCTTGGCCTGCAGTGCCCGTTCCTTGCCGGCCAGTGTGGCGCGGATGTTCTCACCCTTCTTGTTCATCAGGAGCGTATAGTCCTTGCAGAAATTGTATTGTGCCATCAGCGTGTCGATTTCCACGTAGGCGATTTTCAATCCTGTGGCGGAAGCCTGTGCGGCTTGTGTGTTTTCTTTCTCTTCCGGGGCTGTTTGGTTGCATCCAGTCATGCCGCAAGCGGCAACGAGGGCAATCATTCCCATGGCAATGGTCTTGTTTTTTTTCATTCTTCGGTATGTTTTATTGTTTTGATTTAGGTTGCCGCTCGTTGATGCGGTGCGGGTTTTCGGTCCGCTCCATCCGGTCCATGCTTTGCACGCAGGTGATGCCCCGTTTCCGCATGGCCGCACTATGGCCTACGTGTGTGTTCGGGAAGCGGCCGTTCTTCTTCACCAACAGTTTGATGGAAAGAAAAGCGAGGCTTGCGCCCACAATTATTAAGGTAAACAATAGTGTCTTCAACATTTTTGCGTATATTTGTTATCACGAATATAAGATGAGGTTCGGCATAGACAAATCAGAAAACTTCGTTTTCATTTGCTTCTGCGCTCACCTTTCCGTATATTTGTTGTGCAAAGATAAACTTTAAAAGCATGGGATTCTATTCTCTTAAGGCTTTTAACCAAAATTAGCAAAAGGAACTTGTAAAAAAAGAGATATGGAAATGAATTCATTGAAACCGACAGAGATTTTCAAGTATTTTGCGGAAGTCAACCGCATTCCCCGTCCATCCAAGAAAGAGGAAAAGATGATAGCCTACCTGCAGCAGTTCGCTCAGGAAAGAGGGTTGGAGTGCAAGACGGACGAGACCGGAAACGTGTTAATCAAGAAACCGGCCACGCCGGGAATGGAGAACCGCAAGACCGTGATTCTGCAAAGCCACATGGACATGGTGTGCGAGAAGAACAACGATGTGGACTTCGATTTCACGAAAGACCCTATCCGGACGGAAGTGGACGGGGAGTGGCTGCGTGCCAAAGGTACGACCTTGGGAGCCGACGACGGTATCGGTGTGGCCATGGAACTGGCCCTGCTGGATGCCGACAACATCGAACACGGACCGCTGGAATGTGTGTTCACGCGCGATGAGGAGACCGGGTTGAGCGGTGCCTTCGGTATGAAGTCCGGTTTCATGTCGGGGGATATCCTGCTGAATCTGGATTCGGAAGACGAGGGACAGATTTTTGTAAGTTGCGCAGGCGGTGCGGCGACAACGGCCGAGTTCGACTTTACGCCCGTGAACGTGCCGGAAGGCTATTTCTTCTTTGAACTAAAGGTGAAGGGACTGACGGGCGGACACTCCGGCGACGACATCAACAAGAAACGCGCCAACGCCAACAAGATATTGGCACGCTTTCTGTTCAACCTGTGGCAGAAGTACGACATGTATCTGTGCGACATCCAGGCCGGCGGGCTGCACAATGCGATTCCGCGTGAGGCTGCGGCTGTGTGCGCCCTGCCGATGAAAGACAAGGAAAGTGTGCGGGTGGACTGGAACCTGTTCAGCGCGGATGTGGAAGAAGAATACAGCGTGACGGAAAAAAGTATCGAGTTCATCCTGCAGAGCGAGACACCGAGGCCGACGGCTGTGGAGCGTGAAACGGCCCGCAAACTGATATGGGCACTGCAGGCCGTTCACAACGGTGTGCTTTCCATGTCGCAGGACATCGATTTGGTGGAGACCAGTTCCAACTTAGCGAGCATCCGCATGACAGAGGAAGGCAAGATTGTGGTCAAGACCAGCCAGCGCAGCAGCATATTGAGCGCGCGCCATCATGTCAGCCATGCGGTGAAGGCGGCCTTTGAGCTGGCCGGCGCCAAGGTAGAGGTCGGCGAAGGTTATCCGGGATGGAAGATGAACCCGCATTCCGAGATATTGAAGATTGCGGTGGCCACCTACAAGGAACTTTTCGGTAAGGAGCCGAAGGTGCTGGGTATCCATGCCGGACTGGAGTGCGGACTGTTCAGCGAGAAATATCCCGGTCTGGATATGATTTCCTTCGGTCCTACGCTGCGCGGCGTGCATTCGCCCGACGAACGTCTGCTCATCCCTACGGTGCAGATGGTTTGGGACCATATCAAGGAGATTCTGAAACAGATTCCGGAGAAGGCACGCGGATGACGCGGAGGCGGCGGATGTGCACGGATTCTTTTTGTGGCGTCCGCGCGTGTCTTTACATTATTATTATATATAGGTGTTATGCGTAGAACAGCGAACTTCATATCTTTGGCATTCATGTTGTGTACAACGTGGTGGGGAGTGGCGGCATGCGACGACAGCGAATCATTCACTACCGACCGCAATGCGTTGCTGCGGTTCTCTACCGACACGGTACGTTTCGATACGGTGATTTCCACCGTAGGGTCGAGCACACGACAGATGATGGTGTACAACCCCAATGGTGATGGCATCAGAATCACCTCTGTGCGTATGCTGGGGGCGGAGAACACGCCTTTCCGGGTGAATGTGGACGGATCCTATCTGGAACCTGAGAGCGGTGCGCAGGCATTCGGTTTCGAGGTCCGTAAGGGCGACAGCATCCGTATCTTTGCCGAAGTGACGATGCCTCACAGGGGGCAGGATGAGCCGGTGGCCATGACCGACAAGCTGGTCTTTACGCTTGAGAGCGGAGTGGAACAGAGTGTGGTGCTCTCCACTGTGGGACAGGATGCCTATATCTGGCATGGGAAGGTGATAGAACGCGACACGGTGCTGAAGGCCGGTCGCCCGGTGCTGGTCTACGACAGCCTGTCTGTGAAGGAAGGCGTCACACTTGCGATGGAGCCGGGCGTAAAACTCTATTTCCATGACGGGGCGAACCTTTGGGTGCACGGACGCATCGTGGCGGAAGGCACGAAGGAGAAGCCGGTGGTGTTCCGCGGAGACCGCACCGACCACATGTTCGATTACCTGCCATACGACAACACCCCCTCGCGCTGGGGAGGCATACGCTTGTCGGCAAGCAGCATGGACAACCGTTTCGTCTACGCAGACATACATAGCGCGTCGTACGGTATCCGATGCGACAGCTCGGCGACCGACCGTATGAAACTTACTTTGGAGAACAGCATCATCCATAATGTGGGCGGCGAGGGGCTGGGCCTGTACCATTGCCGTGCGCAGGTGGCCAATACGCAAGTCAGCAACACGTTGGGCAATTGCGTGTCGGTGGTGGGCGGATGGAGCGATTTCGTACATTGTACCATCGCCCAGTTCTACCCGTGGGACGCGTCGCGCGGTGTGGCGCTGTATCTGGCCGACAAATGGCTTCAGCTTCCTTATCCCTTGGAGCATGCCCATTTTCTGAACTGTATCGTGACCGGTTATGCCGATGATGAGCTGACGGGCAATCTGGACGACCCGGACAATGCGCTGGATTACCGTTTCGGAAACTGCATGCTCCGCACGGTGCCGTCGGACGATGCGGCCCGTTTCGTCAATGTGGTGTACGACCGTCCGGAAGACCAGGGCGGGCGACAGGCACAGTTCGTGCTTTTCGATACCGACAATTTCCTTTACGACTTCCGTCTGAACGCTTCTTCACCGGCCCGCAACGCCGGGGCAAGGGAGTGGGCGGAACAGTGGCCGGCCGACCGTCTGGGGGTGAACCGCCTTGAGGATGAGGCGCCGGATGCGGGATGTTATGAATGCGTGCCCTGATGGTGAGTCTGCGTCTGCTCTGTGCGGCCCTGCTGTGTGGCGGGATGATGTTCCCGTCTTTTGGACAGGTGGGCTTCAGGGTGATGACCTATAATGTGGAGAACCTTTTCGACTGCCGCCACGACAGCCTGAAAGAAGATACGGAGTTCCTGCCGGATAGCGAACGGCGGTGGACTCCGTTCCGTTATTGGCGGAAACTGGATATGCTGGCCAAGGTCATTGCGGCGGCGGGCGAGGAGAGGCTGCCCGATGTGATAGGGCTGTGCGAGGTGGAGAATGACACGGTGTTGCACGACCTGACGCGCCGTTCTTCGCTGCGCACCTTGGGTTACAGGTATGTCATGACCGATTCGCCGGATGCGCGGGGCGTGGATGTGGCTCTGCTCTATCAGTCGGGCTGTTTCCGTCTGTTGTCCTCACGCGAGGTGGTTGTGCCTTCCCTGTCCGAAGGGCTCCGGCCCACCCGTAACCTCTTGTATGCGAAAGGACAGGTGGTGACGGGCGACACGCTTCACATCGTGGTCTGCCACTTTCCGAGCCGTCTGGGTCGGGCGCGCACTTCGCGCCGGCACCGCATGTTAGTGGCCCGTACGCTGTGCGCACTGGTAGATTCCGTCCGTGTTTCTTCTCCTTCGGCAAGCCTTGTCGTGATGGGGGATTTCAATGCCGGTTCGGGGGATGAGGTCCTCGTCAAAATGTGTACAGGTTTCCGGACGAACGCAGACCAGTGTGCGACGGATTCCTCACCTGTTCTCATTGAGCCTTTGTCTGACAGCCCTAAAAAGAGCGCGATAAGGGCGTCTTACCGTTACAGGGGAATCTGGGAGGATATCGACCATATTTTCGTGAGCGGGCCGTTGACGGACAGTACCCGTTGCCTGTACACACGGGACGGTTTGCGCACGGTGTTTGCGCTCCCCTTTATGTATGAAACAGACGACAAGTACGGTGGCGTGCGCCCGTCCCGTACTTATCAGGGACCGATATACAAGGGTGGGGTGAGCGACCACTTTCCTGTTTTGCTCGATTTCTTGGTGCGCGAGTAACCCTACTCGTGGTGGTATGGTTCGTGGTTGAGAATCGTCATGGCACGATAAATCTGCTCGGTGAAAATCAGCCGTATCATCTGATGGGAGAACGTCATGTGCGAGAGTGAAATCTTTTCGTGTGCCCTCTCGTACACGCGTGGCGAGAACCCGTAAGGCCCGCCGACCACAAAAACCAGTCGTTTGCAGCCGCCTGCGGCTTTCTTGTCAATCCATTCCGCAAATTCCGTAGAACGGAATTCCCGTCCTTTTTCATCGAGCAGCACAATGCGGTCGGTCGTTTGAAAGGTTTTGAGCAACAAGTCTGCTTCCCTTTCCTTCTGTTGGTCCTCCGACAGGCTTTTCGTATTCTTCAGTTCGGGGATGACTTCCATGTCGAACGGCAGATAATGGCGGATGCGCCGGGTATACTCTTCGATTCCGGCGATAAAGTGCGGGTCGTTTGTCTTCCCGACGACGAGCAAGGTAATCTTCATAGCGGACATATTAACGGGCAGGCAGGCCGGCGTGTCCGGTCTGTGCCCAATCGGGCGACAAAAGTAATAAGAAAAATCCATATAATAAAGTGGAAATCTTTCGCTTTTGAGCGGAAAACGTTATCTTTGTTGTCAGTTTAATCGAATAACGAGAAAGATATGCTATCAGTAGATGAGTTGAACGACAGGTTGATTGACCTGGCTTTTGCCGAAGATATAGGCGACGGAGACCATACCACATTGTGCTGCATTCCGGCAGACGCAATGGGAAAGTCCAAACTGTTGATTAAGGAAGAAGGCATTCTGGCAGGGGTGGAGATTGCCAAGGAAGTGTTCCGGCGGTTCGACCCCGAAATGCAAGTGGAAGTGTTTATCCGCGACGGGGCGCACGTGAAACCCGGCGATGTGGCCATGGTGGTGACCGGACGTGTGCAGAGCCTGTTGCAGACGGAACGTCTGATGCTGAATATTATGCAACGCATGAGCGGAATCGCCACGATGACGAACAGATATGTGGAACGGTTGAAAGGAACGAAAACCCGCGTGCTGGACACCCGCAAGACCACACCGGGCATGAGGATGCTGGAGAAGGAGGCCGTGAAAATCGGAGGCGGTGTGAACCATCGCATCGGCCTGTTCGACATGATTCTCCTGAAAGACAATCATGTGGATTTCTCCGGCGGAATAGCGAATGCCATCCACCGTTGCCATGCTTACCTGAAAGAGAAAGGAAAGGACCTGAAGATTGAAATCGAGGTGCGTAACTTCGAGGAACTGCAACAGGTGCTCGACATCGGCGGAGTGGACCGCATCATGCTCGACAACTTTACGCCTGAAAACACGCGCAAGGCGGTGGAGATGGTCGGCGGACGTTTCGAGATAGAGTCGAGCGGCGGCATCACGTTCGATACGCTGCGCGACTATGCCGAATGCGGAGTGGATTATATTTCGGTCGGGGCACTGACACATTCCGTGAAAGGACTCGACATGAGTTTCAAGGCTTGTTAAAGGGCAATGTCTTGAACGGATATACCGACGATTTGCCGGAGCCGTGACCCGTATGGCGGGCGATAGACGGCTGCGGCAGTCGTCGTTTTGTTTTTATACTCACCACCTGTAACAGTAAAGTATATTGAGGCAATTAGGAAAGTGCATAGCGGCATGCGTCGGGTTGCTTTGCGTGCAGCCCGCACAGACACAGGACATCAAGTTCCATTCTCCGGTGGAAATACCCTTTCTGCTGGCTGGGAATTTCGGCGAACCGCGCCCCAACCATTTCCATTGCGGGATTGACGTGAAGACACAGGGCGTGGAGAACAAGAAGATACTGGCTGTCTGCGACGGCTATGTGGCACGGATGACATCGGGACTGTACGGTTTCGGCAACGCCCTGTATGTGGTTCATCCCAACGGTTATATGTCGGTGTACTGCCATCTGAACGATTTTGTGCCCGAATTGCAGAAGATTCTCCGTGAACGTCAGTATGCCGAGGAATCAGAGCGTGTGGATGTGAAACTGCCTCCGGGCGTTTTTCCCGTCAGGGCCGGACAGTGGATTGCATACAGCGGCAACACGGGGGCTTCGTCCGCCCCGCACCTTCATCTGGAACTGCGTCGCGTGACCGACAGTGCGCTGGTTGACCCGTTGCCGTTTTTCCTCCACCTGCTCAAGGATGACATGAAACCTTCGGCACATGGAGTCAAGGTTTATCCGCGCTCCGGCGAGGGTGTGGTGAACGGTGCCGGCCGTCCGGTGGTGTTTCCGGTGTCGGATGGCGGCATAAAAGGTACGGTAAAGGCATGGGGAAAGATAGGCACGGCGATATGGGCGGATGATTACATGAACGGAACGTACAACAAGTTCGGCGTACACCGCATCGTGTTGCGTGTGGACGGGCGCGAAGTGTTCCGGAGCGAGATGGACGAATATCTTCCCGACGACAATCCGATGGTGAACTCATGGGGCGATTATCCGCATTACCGCAAGACACGCAACTGGTATTTGAAGTCATTCGTGGAACCCGGCAACCGGCTGAGACTGCTCCGTGCGGACGAGCATGCCGGATGGGTGGATATACGCGAGGAGCGCGATTATGCTTTCGAGTATGTGCTGGAGGATTTGTGCGGCAATGTCCGCACCTGCCGTTTCAAGGTGAGGGGAGAACGCAACGAGAAGGGGCTGGCCGTTTCGGCAGAACGGGAAGCCGCAAGGCGTGCGTCGGGAATCTGGCTGAGGCAGGACCGTTCCCATGTGGTTCAGCGGCCCGGCATGGAGCTGCGCATTCCGAAAGGTGCGTTGGCGACGGACGAGGTGCTGGACGTGCAGGTCAAGGTGCGGGATGACGCCGTGTCGGGACTTTTCGTGTTTCATGATGAGTACACGCCGTTGCTGCGCAAGGCCACGTTGCAGCTCAAACCCCGTGTGCCGCTGGAGAATCCGCGGAAATGTTACATCGAGTCCACGCGCGGATATGTGGGTGGAGCATATGAAGACGGATGGTATTCCGCGCAAATCCGTGACCTGGGCGAGACCTATGCGCTGGCGGTAGATACCGTCGCACCGGTGTGCCGCCTGCAGACGGCACTGAACGGAAAGCGTGCCGGCACGATTCGCTATGCCGTGAGTGACAAAGGCTCAGGTGTGCAGTGCTTCAAGGCCTACGTCGACGGCACGTTCGTACTTTTCACATCAAGCCGCGGCGTGTGGACATGCCGGCTGAAAGACACGCCGCTCAAGCCGGAGAACAAAAGACGCAAACTGACGGTAAAGGTTGCTGACCGTTGCGGGAACGAGACGATAGATGAACAGGAATTCATATATTAAACAGAATAAACAAACCATGAGAATGAAATTGATGATGACGGTCGTGATGCTGGCAGGCGCGGCATACGGGTATGCATGTACGAATCTGATTGTAGGGAAGAAGGCATCGGCCGACGGTTCGGTGTTCGTTTCTTACAGTGCCGACGATTTCGGCAGCTTCGGTTACCTGCGCCATTACCCGGCAGGCAAGCATGCCAAGGGCAGCACACGTTCCGTTTACGATTGGGAAACCAATGCTTATCTCGGAGAGATAGAAGAAGCCGAAGAGACCTACAATGTCATCGGCAACATGAACGAGTATCAGCTGACCATTACGGAGACCACCTTCGGCGGCCGCAGCGAACTGGTGAATCCCGAAGGCAAGTTGGATTACGGCAGTCTGATTTACATCACCCTGCAACGTGCAAAGACGGCACGGGAAGCCATCGGCGTATTGACGGGACTGATAGACCGCTACGGCTACAAGAGCGAAGGCGAGAGTTTCACGTTTGCCGACAAGGAAGAAGCCTGGGTGATGGACCTGATAGGGAAGGGGCCCGGCCGGAAGGGGGCCGTATGGGTAGCCATGCGTGTGCCCGACGACTGCATCTGCGCGCATGCCAACCATAGCCGTATCCGCCGTTTCCCGTTAAAGGACAAGGCAAACTGCCTGTATGCGAAGGATGTCATCAGTTTTGCCCGCGAAAAAGGATACTTTACGGGAAAGAAAGACAGCGAATTTTCCTTCAGCGACGCATACGCCCCGGCCGATTTCGGTGCCCTGCGTTTCTGCGAGGCGCGCGTATGGAGCTTCTTCAACAAGTATTCCGACGGGATGGACCGTTATCTTCCCTATGCGTCGGGTGAGCGTCCTGATGCCGAGCCGATGCCTTTGTTTGTCAAACCCAAACGCCTTCTTTCCGCACAGGATGTAAAGGACATGATGCGCGACCATTACGAAGGAACACCTTTCGCACTGGACGATGACCCCGGCATGGGGCCTTACGAGGCACCCTACCGCCCGACTCCGCTGACATGGAAGGTGGATGGCAAGACCTACTTCAACGAACGTCCCATCTCCACCCAGCAGTCGGCCTTCACCATGGTGGCCCAGATGCGTGGCTGGCTGCCCGACTATGCGGGCGGAATCCTCTGGTTCGGTTGCGACGACGCCAGCATGATGGCGTTTACTCCGGTGTATTGTTGCACGGACATGGTGCCGGAGTGCTACAGCGACAAGGTGGCCGATGCCCTGAATTTCTCTTTCAAGAGCGCTTTCTGGGTATGCAACTGGGTCAGTACGATGGTGTATCCGCGTTATAACCGGCTTTTCGATGATGTGCGGGCGGTCCGCGACCGTCTGGAAGCCGACTATGCCGGTTTGCAGGAGCGCACGGAACAGGAGGCCCTGAAGATAGCCGGAGCAGACGGGAAGAACGAGGCGGCAGCCCGTAGGTTCCTTACCGAATACAGCAACCGTACGGCATCCGGCATGCTCTATAAATGGATGGAGCTGGGCAAATACCTGATGGTGAAATACAACGACGGCATCGTGCGCCCGGAGAAAGACGGGCAGTTCGAGCGCACTCCCGGTGGATTGGGTGCTCCGGTGAGTCGTCCGGGGTATCCCGAACGTTACCGCCGTGAAATCGTGAAAGCTACCGGAACGAAATATGAGGTGAAATAAATCTTTTTTTACCGTCCGATTATTAGGTAATATGTAGTGAAATGCCTATATTTGCCTATCTCAAAACCAAGTGGAATACATTCATTAAACAATAAGAAAAACTATGGACAACGAATTGATTAAGGCATGTGAGGCCAAGGCCCAGTCGTGGCTTTCCTCTTCTGTGTATGATGCAGAAACACAGGCCGAAGTGCGCGCAATGCTTGAAAACGAAGACAAGACCCCGTTGGTCGAGGCATTCTATCAGAACCTTGAATTCGGAACGGGCGGTTTGCGCGGAATCATGGGCGTGGGAACCAACCGTATGAACATCTATACCGTGGGTGCCGCTACCCAGGGACTTTCCAATTATCTGAACAAGAACTTCAAGGACATGGAGCAGATTGCCGTGGTCGTAGGCCACGACTGCCGTAACAACAGCCGTCTGTTTGCCGAAGTGTCGGCCAATATTTTCACGGCAAACGGCATCAAGGTCTATCTGTTCGACGATATGCGTCCCACACCGGAAATGTCCTTCGCCATCCGTCACCTCGGATGCCAGAGCGGTATCATCCTGACGGCTTCGCACAATCCGAAGGAGTATAACGGTTACAAGGCTTACTGGGACGACGGCGCGCAGGTGCTGGCACCGCACGACAAAGGCATCATCGACGAGGTGAACAAGGTCACTCCCGAAGACATCAAGGGGCTGGATACGGCTTTGAACACCGACAGCCCGCTGCTTGAAATCATCGGCGAGGAAATCGACGCCTTGTATCTCGACAAAATCAAGACCATTTCCATCGACCCCGAAGTGATTCAACGTCAGAAGGACATGAAGATTGTGTACACACCGATTCACGGCACCGGCATGATGCTGATTCCGCGTTCGTTGAAACTGTGGGGCTTCGAGAATGTCAACACCGTGCCCGAACAGATGATAAAGGACGGTAATTTCCCCACGGTGGTATCGCCCAACCCGGAGAACGCCGAGGCTCTTTCGATGGCTATCGCACTGGCCAAGAACATCGATGCCGACATTGTGATGGCGTCCGACCCCGATGCCGACCGTGTGGGCATGGCCTGCAAGAACAGCGAAGGCGAGTGGGTGTTGGTCAACGGAAACCAGACCTGCATGATATTCCTCTATTATATCATCAAGAACCGCATCGCCACGGGCAAGATGAAAGGCAATGAGTTCATCGTGAAGACGATTGTGACCACCGAGCTGATTAAGGCGATTGCCGACAAGAATCATGTGGAGATGTTCGACTGCTACACGGGATTCAAGTGGATTGCCCGTCTCATCCGTCTGAATGAAGGAAAGAAACAGTACATCGGCGGCGGTGAGGAGTCCTACGGCTTCCTGGCACAGGATTTCGTGCGCGACAAGGATGCCGTGTCGGCATGCTCGCTGTTGGCCGAGATTTGTGCATGGGCCAAGGACCAGGGAAAGACCTTGTTCGATGTGCTCATGGATATATATGTAGAATACGGCTTCTCGCTGAACCACACCATCAATGTGGTGAAACCGGGTAAGACGGGTGCCGACGAAATCAAGCAGATGATGGTGGACTTCCGTGCCAACCCGCCCAAGGAACTGGCTGGCTCGGAAGTGGTGCTGGTGAAGGACTACCAGACGCTGAAGGCTACCGACAACAAGGGAGGTGTGACGGCTATCGACCAGCCCGAACCGTCCAACGTACTGCAGTGGTACACGGCCGACGGCACGAAAGTGAGCGTGCGTCCTTCCGGAACCGAACCCAAAATCAAGTTCTACGTGGAGGCTGTGGGAGAGATGAAATGCCCGAAATGTTATGCGGAAGCCGAAAAGAAAGCCATGCAGACCGTGGAAGGCGTGAAGAAATCTTTGGGACTGTAAGCCCGAAAGGTGTGTCAATAAGAATGAAAATAGGGCCTCGTCTGTGCGGATGAGGCTCTTTTGCTATATAAGTATATGGAAGAGACAAGAACAGGCGGGGCGACTTATTGGTTCGTGTTCTGCAAAGACGAGTTGCTGCTGCAAAAGAATGGCGACGGCACCTGTACGGTTCCTTATGCGGAAGAACCGCCGGTAAGTCTGGCGGAGTGGCATACGGTGCACCGTATCACTCCCTTGGGCGGATATGCGTGCCGTGCCGTGCGTATCGACGCACCTGTGCCGGAAGACAACCGTTACCGCATGATGGGGCTGCGTGCGTCGTTCGACGTGTTGCCACGCGAGATGTACCTGTGTGCCGGCAAGGCCGAAGAGATTCTTTATTGGGATGCCACCACCAAGTTTTGCGGTGTGTGTGGCGCTCCCATGAAGTTGCATACGGACATCAGCAAGCGTTGCGTTAATTGCGGCAAGGAAGTGTGGCCTCAGTTGGCTACGGCCGTCATCGTGCTGGTGCGCCGTGGCGACAGCATCCTGATGGTGCATGCCCACAACCTGAAAGGGAAGTACTACGGACTTGTGGCCGGTTTCGTGGAGACCGGTGAGACGCTCGAAGAATGCGTGCGCCGCGAACTGATGGAGGAAACGGGCATCAAGGTGGGGAACATCCGTTATTTCGGAAGTCAGCCCTGGCCGTATCCTTGCGGTCTGATGGTGGGCTTCTATGCCGACTATGCGGAAGGGGAGCTGCGTCTGCAGCGGAGCGAGATAGCCTGCGGCGGATGGTTCGGCCGCGACAGTCTGCCGGCCATTCCCGGCAAGATGTCGATGGCGCGCATGTTGATAGACGCATGGCTTGAAGGCAGGTTGGGAGAGACCGGCGTTTATCCGTAAGCCGGATGGTTGTACGGATTTCAGAAAAAACATGCCAAAATTTCATGTTGTTGTAATATGCAGAAAAACAGAGGATTGTAAGAGCTGAAATGTTCACGGCTCTGCGCCCAATCGGCGACCTGTGTCCATCCAATCGGTGACCTGTGTGCGATTGAATGGACACAGGTCGCCGATTGAACGCACACAGGTCCGTTTTCGGATGTGAATAAAAAGTCAAATCCCGGCATTTGTTTTTCTGTTCAATTAGAGCAAAATATTCCTTGATGTCATTAAATATTGAGATTGCTGCAATTTCTTGTGGAATTAATTTTGAGATACATGAGATGTGGTCAACAATTTGAGATTTGTGTGGTTTTGAGAGCGCAACATTTTGAGATTGGTGTAAATTACATTACCTTTGTTCTCAATTAAAGACTTATATATGATATTCAGTTACTAAATATACGATGAACTTCTGCTGTGGAAGCGGACGGATGACGGTAGGACAGCCGTATTGATACAGGGCGCAAGGCGTGTGGGTAAATCTACGATTGTCGAAGAGTTTGCGGCTAACGAATACGAAACCTATATATTGGTGGATTTTGCCGCCTGTTCTACCGAAATCCGGGAGTTGTTCAATGACCTTTCCGATCTTAACCGTATTTTCATGCGCCTGCAACTTGAATATGGAGTAGAGTTGAAGAAACGGAAGTCAGCCATCATCTTTGATGAAGTCCAGCTTGCACCAAAGGCAAGGCAGGCTATCAAGTATCTTGTAAAAGACGGCAGGTACGATTATATAGAAACCGGTTCGCTTATATCCATACGCAAGAACGTCAAGGATATTCTGATTCCAAGTGAGGAAGTGAAACTTTATATGTATCCGATGGACTATGAGGAATTCAAGTGGGCGTTGGGGGATACTGCTACGATAAAGTTGCTTCAAAGCTGTTTCCAGAACAGGACATCATTAGGAGATGCCACAAACCGAAAACTGATGCGTGACTTCCGTCTGTATATGCTTGTAGGCGGCATGCCGCAGGCTGTTGCGTCTTATCTTGAAAGCAATAACCTGGAAAAGGTGGACAGCGTGAAACGTTCCATCATCACATTATATGAAGATGACTTCAACAAGATAGACCCTACTGGTAACGCTTCCAAAATGTTCCGTCAGATTCCTGCCCAACTGACGAGTAATGCCAACAGATACCAGGTATGGAGTGCAACGGACGGAAAACGTAATTCTGAACTGGCTGAGATTATCTCGGAAATAAAGGAATCAATGGTAGTCAATATGTCTTATCATGCCAACGACCCAAGCGTGGGAATGGCATTGCACCAAGACCCGGACAAATACAAGATGTTTGCGGGTGATACCGGCTTGTTTGTCACTCTCGCATTTTGGGACAAGAAGTTTACTGATAACACGATTTATCATAAATTACTCAGCGACAAATTAAGTGCGGATCTTGGGTATGTCTATGAAAACGCTATTGCACAAATGTTAAAAGCCTCCGGGCATGAGTTATACTATTACACATTCCCCACTGACAGTGGAAAACACAACTATGAAGTGGATTTCCTGATTGCCGACGGGGACAAGATAAGTCCTATCGAGGTAAAATCTTCCGGTTATAAGGCACATGCTTCGTTAGATGCCTTTTGCAAGAAATTCTCAGCCCGAATAAAAAACAAGTATCTGATTTACACGAAAGATATGCGTAAAGAGGAGGATGTGCAATATCTTCCGGCGTATATGACAATGTTTCTATGATTTGGAGGTTATGCTATCAAATATAACCTGAATATTAAATGGGATAAACACGCTTCTCACCATTTGCAAGCAAAATTTGAAGAACATTTCAAACCGTTTGAGCGCAGATATGGGAAAGCCAAAGTAACCGCCACAAAATTGTGGCATGCATATTCCGCGATGAGCAACAGGCTTGATTTTGTACCGTTGGACTCTACATGTTTTCGGATGCAAATAAAAAGTCAAATAAAAGTTTGCTTTATGTTAAAATAATCCTTACTTTTGTCCCGACTCAGTTAGCCCGGTGGGGTCTGTGGGTCAACTTTTATGGTAAAAGGACGTTTACTGACGTTTTCTTCCGTGTTCAAACTTCGCAACTTTGAGACCTTCAGGAAGAGCCGGCAACGAAACGTCCACGTAGGGTGTATTATACCTTGTGCAGACTGCATTTATGTGGTCTGTACTTTTGCGTAATATCATCTTGACGTGGGCTGACTGCGTTGCTCATTTCTGAAGGAGGCAATGCGAAGGCCTGAACACGGGATGAGCGAAGGTACAGACTTCCCACGTCTTTCTTTTTTTATCAATCAGCCGAATCTTGGGATGCTCTATAGGCACAGAAAAAATTTCATATATATGAAAGAAAAATTATGTATGTGTGCATGCGGCCTGCTTTCCTTAGGACTTCTCACCGCATGTAGTGACGATGAGGGTGAAGTGGCCGGAGGCGGCTACGGGTTGATGGCTTCCACCACACCCTCGGTGGCCCATGCGGGCATCGATTTCCCCGTGACGGAAATCCGCAACGGAAATACCGTTGAGTTCAAGTTCGACTATACGAGCGGAAAGATGACCGGATGCGAATCCTACAATGAGGTGTATGAGTTTGCGTTCAATCCGTTGGCTGTGACTTACAGCGACAACTATGACACGGAAACATTCCGGAACATCAAAGTGAACAGCGACGGTTTTATCACTTATTGTGAACTGCATGGAAACAGCCTGGACGAGGAGGACGAGGGCTATAGCTGGGATTATTCCGCCTCGTACGCCTATGACAAGGACGGGCATCTGGTGTTCGAGAAATGCCATGGAACGGACAGCGACGGAGAGAGCGATACATATACCAGCGTGTATACCTGGGAAGACGGCAACCTGATAAAGGCAGAGGAAACCTCGATTTACGATTATGACGGGGAGGTGGAAGAGGAAAAATGGATTACGGAATTTGAGTACGACGCGGAGAAGTATCCTAATCCGGGCATATATTACTGCATGGACGTGGTGCAGGGTTCCGGCTTGTTGTATTCGTTCTTCTTTTATGCCGGAATGGCCGGACGCACCACGAAGAATATTCCTGTGGCTTATAGTCAGATTGATGAAATGCAGTATGTGCGTAAGTTTGTGACTACGGGGTGCACTTACAATGAAGACGGTTCGTTGCGGAGCGTGTTGAGCAGAAGTGTAAATAATGACGGTAGTTACGGTTACAGCACATCTTTTTCCTACGGCTATAAGGATTATCCGCTTCCAGAGTTGAGGTCGTCGGTGCAGATGGCAGCCGGAACAAAGAAAGGCAAGCTGTTCCGCCGCTTACGTGAGAGAATGGAGAAAACGAATTGAATAACGCTATAAAAGAAAAGATAAGGTTATGAAAAAGATATTATCATTTGTGATGTTTGTCGTGCTGTGCGTTTCGGCAGCCCATGCACAGGAGCGCGCTTCATGGAAATCCTTCCTGACATCGGCCGACAAGGCCACATGGAAAGGCGTGCGCCTTTCCTACGACCATGCCAACATGAGGTATTCGGGTGGAAACGACCTTGTGCGTCTCGGCTACAACGGTTTGTCCGTGGGCTACGTGCAGTCGTTCCTGTTAGGACATAAGTTGCCCTTGTTTCTTGAGACTGGTGGTGGCGTGAATTTTCTCCGCCGCAGTTACGACGGTTCGGAGGATGTGATTGTGAATAAATATTCCACGAATATCTTCGCTCTGAGCATTCCGGTGAATGTGGTCTACAAGGTGAGGGTAAGCGACCGCGTGACGGTGAAACCCTATACCGGACTTTATCTCAGGCTGAACCTGATGGCCAAGCAGAAATACGAAGGCGGAATAGAGGGCCATACCGTAGAGGATGACATCAACCTTTTCGGCGGGGATGATGCGGAGAGCTGGAAGCGTGTGCAGTTGGGATGGCGCATCGGTGCGTCGGCAGAATACGGTTGTTACAGTCTCGGTCTCGGTTATGCCGTGGATTTCAATTCCATTGCCGATGAGTCCCGTTTCGGGACGTTGTCTCTCACCTTAGGCATGAATTTTTAAGACCGCGCCGTGCTTTTGGCATGTGGCCGTAGAGCCATAATAAAAACCGCCTTGGAGGCATGAAGCTCTTCAAGGCGGTTTCTGTATCTGATGATGCGGATGTCGGACTTAGGCCAGCAATTCGTCGGCCAGTTCCTCCATTTGGAGCATGTCGGCTTCCTTCATGCAGCTTCTGATGGTGACAAGGTGCTCCATGATTTCCATGTTCTTCATCTCGCCCAGCATACAGTTCATGACACGTCCGGCTGTGGGAGCCCATGAACCGTTCTCGATGATGCCCACACGCCGCTTCTGGAAGTTCTTGATTTGCAGATGGTGCAGGAAATCGTGCATCGGAGGGAACAGTCCGGCATCGTATGAGGATGCCGCCACAATCATCTTGCTGTAGCGGAACGCATCTTCTACGGCCTCGGCCATGTCGCAACGGCACAGGTCGGCAAGGACAACCTTTGCGGCTCCCTTGGCTTTCAGAATATCTGCCATTTTCTGTGCGGCTGCGGCCGTGTTGCCGTGAATGGAAGCGTATGCCACCAGCACGCCTTCGGTTTCCGGCTCATATTTGCTCCATGTGTCGTACAGTCCGATGTAGTATCCTAAATTCTCTTTCAGCACGGGACCATGAAGCGGACAGATTGTCGCGATGTCCAGTGTGGCGGCCTTTTTCAACAGGGCCTGCACCTGTGCGCCGTATTTTCCCACGATATTGAAGTAGTACCGGCGGGCTTCGCAAGCCCACTCGCTGTCGTGGCACAATGCGCCGAACTTGCCGAAAGCATCGGCGGCGAAGAGAATCTTCTCGCTTTCCTCATAGGTCAGCATCACCTCAGGCCAGTGCACCATGGGCGCCATGATGAAGCGCAGTGTGTGTGAGCCGAGGTTGAGCGTGTCGCCTTCCTTAACCGCCAGCGTGCGGTTGGCAAAGCAGACGTTCTCGAAAAACTGCGGCATCATCTGTATGGCTTTTGCCGTGGCCACGATGGTGGCCGAGGGGTATTTGTCGGCAAAAAGTCCTACATTGGCCGCATGGTCGGGTTCCATGTGCTGCACGATAAGATAGTCGGGCGTGCGTCCTTCCAATGCCTCTTCAAGGTTTTGCAGCCATTCGTCCGTCTTGCGTCGGTCGATGGTGTCCATCACTGCGATTTTCTCATCCGTGATGACGTAAGAATTGTAGGATATGCCTTCGGGAATGACATATTGGCTTTCAAAAAGGTCAAGGTCTGTGTCGTCTGCGCCGATGTATCGGACGGCAGGTGTGATGTGATGAATCATGATAGTTTTGTGTGATAATGTAAATTTTCTGTAAATATCGCAATTTTTTCCGGATTACACAAGAGAAACATGCGCCTGTCAACTCATCCTCATCTCCCTGAGCAGGTCTTTTTGCCTGTCAGTCAGTTTGGTAGGTAACTGTACGTTGTAGGTGAGAATCAGATTGCCTCTTGTGCCGTCCGGATATATGCAGCCCTTTCCTTTCAGTCTTACCTTGCTGCCCGGCTGTGTTCCGGGTTTTACTTTCAGTTTCAGTTTCTCCTGTGAGGTCTGCAGGATGATTTCTCCGCCTAAAAGTGCCGTATACATGTCGATGTTCACGGTGTATTCCTGGTCGGCATATTGTGTGCCCGTCGCCTGTCCGTGTGTGCCGAATCCCCTGCCGAAGTGGCTGTGGAAATTCCCTCCGGCGGCACTCCCGCCGAACATCTGGGTAAAAAAGTCCGAGAACCCGTTTCCGCTGAACTGGCTGAAGTCGAATCCGTCGAATCCGCCGGCGCCACCGTTTGCCGCTCCGCCTCCGAAGCCCTCCGCCTGTTTCCAGTGTTCACCGTATTGGTCATATTTGGCACGCTTGTCGGGGTCGTTCAATACATCGTATGCCTCGTTCAAGGCCTGAAACTTAGCCTTTGCCTTCGGGTCGTCGGGGTGCAGGTCGGGATGGAACTGTTTGGCCCTTTTCTTGTAGGCTGTCTTGATGTCTTTTTGAGGAGTATCCTTGCTGATACCCATAATCTTGTAATAGTCGATAAATGCCATAATGATTGTCTCCTTTCTTGTACAAATGACAACAAATTAAATGCCAATTAGTTTGTGTGAGCAGACTTTATTGCTATTTTTGCATGACGAAACAGAATGAAACTGTTCATATATGGTAAACAATGAAGAGAAAGCTGCCGGTGTGTCCGTACACTTGAAGATTGTGCATACGAGTGATGTGCACGGGAGTTTCTTCATGCGCGATTTCGTCAACAACCGTCCGGTGAAAGGTTCGCTTGCCCGTGTATATGCCTACGTACAGTCGTTGCGAAAGATGTATGGCGACCGGCTTCTTCTTCTGGACGGCGGCGATGTGCTGCAAGGCAGTCCGGCGGTATATTGCAATAACTTCGTTGTGCGGGGGGAGAAGAACCTTGCCGCGGAGATGATGAACTATATGCGCTATGATGTGGCCGTGATGGGCAATCACGACATTGAAACCGGACATGCCGTATACGACCGTTGGATAGCTTCGTGCCGGTTTCCTGTGTTGGGGGCGAATGTCATCGATGTGCGGTCGGGCCGGCCGTATTGTACACCTTATTATATATTGGAGCGTGGCGGAGTACGTATTGCCGTGCTGGGACTTGTGACACCTGCGGTGCCGAACTGGTTGCCGCCGGAATTGTGGAGCGGACTGGCATTCGAGGATATGGTGACTTGTGCGGAACGGTGGATGAAGGTGATACGCGAGAAGGAGAAGCCCGATGTGATTGTCGGTTTGTTCCATTCCGGAAAGGAGGGGGGCATCGTGACGCCCGGCTATGCAGAGAATGCCGCCTTGGATGTGGCACGGCAGGTGGCGGGCTTCGACCTGGTGTGTTACGGCCATGACCATTTACGGAATATAGAGACGGTTGCAGGGCCGGACGGGCATGCAGTGCTGTGTTGTGCGCCTGCCAGTATGGCAGTTATGGTGGGTGAGTTCGACCTGGAGATACGTAAAGAGAAGGATGGAACGGTAAGGAAAGAGATAAAGGGAGAACTCAAGGATGTGTCGTATTTCAATGGCGTTGAGTCCAGATACCTGCAACGTTACTTCAAACGTTACATTCACAATACGGAGTACTATGTGAACCGTAAAATCGGTGAGTTCGTCCATACCGTGAAGTGTGAGGATGCGTACTTCGGTCCGTCCGGATTTGTCGACCTGATACACCGTGTGCAGTTGGATGTCACCGATGCCCAGGTGTCGTTTGCCGCCCCGCTTTCTTTTGCGGCTGAGATAAGGCAGGGGGATGTGCACGTGCGCGACATGTTTAACCTGTACCGTTACGAGAATATGCTTTATACGATGCGTTTCACCGGTCGTGAAGTCAAGGGGATTCTTGAAATGAGTTACGGACTGTGGGTGGGGCGGATGAGTTCGCCCGACGACCATGCCATGTTGATGGACTACGTGCTTGAGGGCGGGACGAGGCTGGGCTTTAAGAATCTGGCTTACAACTTCGATTCGGCTGCAGGTATTCGCTATACGGTTGATTTGACGAAACCGTATGGAGAGAAGATAACCATCCTTTCCATGGCGGACGGAACACCTTTTGATGAAGACGCATGGTACGTGGTGGCAACTAATTCATACCGCGGGAACGGAGGAGGAGAGCTTTTCACGAAAGGTGCGGGAATTCCCCATGAACGGTTGTCCGAACGGCTTCTTACAAGTTCGGAGAAAGATTTGCGCCATTACCTTATACAATATATTACGGAAAAAGGGGTGGTGGATGCGCAGCCGTTGAGCCAATGGAGACTGGTGCCCGATGAGTGGGCTGTGCCGGCTTGCGCGCGCGACCGCGAAATCCTTTTCGGCAGGAAAAAGGGACATTCGGAAGATGTCCCTAAATAGCACTGTTTATAGTCTTGATTAAAAAGAGAAACATGAGCTATATAGATAACGAAACATATAGGCGCATCCATTTCGCTGTCATGGCGATAGAAAGTGGAGCTCGCAAATTGGGCATTACCGGTAAGGAAATGCACGACCGATTGCAGAAGCAAGGATTGATACACCGCCGCTTGATAAAGCGGTATGAAGACCTTCATACGCAAAGTCTCGACTGGGTGGTAGATGATATAAGTGAAACTCTTTTGAATTGGGAGGCAGGGGTATGATGACACTATATCACGGTTCTAATGTGGCAGTGCCCACGCCGCTCGTGAAGTTAGGCAGAAAGAAGGTGGATTTCGGACAAGGATTTTATCTTACCAAACTTCGCAAACAAGCTGAGTCATGGGCTGGAACAATTGCCGAAAACTGCTGAACAAGCTCTTGGGCAACTGAGATACAAGACCGTGAATCATCAGATTTGCATCCTGAATCAAGACATTGTGGATAAATACTTGTCGTTTGTTTCATCAGAAAAAGTAAAGACGGAGGTGTGACTATGAGGGATAATGTATTGTGGCGCAAACAAAGCCGGATAATCATGCTTTTGGCAGATGCCCTGCAAATTGATGCGGAGCGGGCACTTGACCTGTTTTATACCACAAAAGTATATCAGCAGTTGTCAGACCCCAAATATGGTTTGCAACTGATGAGCGACGATTATATTTTGGAGGAACTTATTGAAGAACTGAGGGGGTGCAATAATAAAAAAAGAAATAATGGAAACAATAAAATCCGAATGAAGGCTCTTCAATACGCCCAAGCCTTGCAACAGACCGATGGTAGACATACATAAACCGGCCCCTATCATCCAACGAGCGATAACGCCCAGAAAGAATCCCACGGCACTTGCAAGGTATGTATCACCGCCTGGTATAACAAATTCCACAAATGGTGCTGCAAACAATAAAAAACAAAACAGCGTCTTGAAATTTAGGATTGTTCTATACATCATTTGTTTCATTCATATCACTTTATTATTTCCAGCTTTTGTATTTCAGCATATTGCCTTCGCGCCAGATCTTATACTTGGTCCGACTTTTTAGGTAACTATCCGTGAATACGACAGTGTCATTTTCATAATGCAATCCATTTATATCATCTATAAACTCAATAGAGAAATTTTCTCCAAGAGTATATTTGTAGGCATACGCTTCATCGTCAAATACAACCTCTGCTTTATCCGCAGATACAACAGCTATGACCATTTCAGGCGTTTCATCCCCACTGCCAAAAAGCCAGCCCCCGAAAAACAAAGCAAAACTATCCTCGGACAAAGGCACTTTTATATAATAATCGTTTAATTTCTCTAACGTAAGGTATCGAACATCATACAAATGACCATACGATAAGAAGTCTAAAATTTTCTTTCCATTATGATAAATCTCAAAACCGTCAAATCCACCTATATCAAACACTGGTTCAAATCCTTTTATTTTTAATTTATACGAACTGTGTTCATTGATTGATATATCATAATCCTTATATATATGAGTTGGATAATCAGTATACAAACCTTTATATAACTCTAAAAACTTATTCTTTGCAACAATGGCATGATCAGTTCTCCATTCAAAAATATTCTCCCCAGTCTGCGCACATATAGAGCAGGCTGTTCCCAAATAGAAAATCAGAAATAATAATCGTTTCATATCCATCAATGTTTTGGAAAATGCTTCATTTAACCTCCTTTTTCTATTATTCAACAAATGCAAACGTACATAAAAGAATTCATTTAACAAAACCGTTGCATGAAAATAAATCCTCAAAGTTCTCTTGTCTTAGCGTCTCTCATCCGTAGCGGCATAATCCATGTCTTTCTCTCTCGCGCGTGTACAGGGAGTTTTTGGAAAAAGGCCTTCATGGGTTCAGACTGTTTGTGAATCAACGTTTTAACAGGCGTATGTCTTTCAGCATTCTTTCATTTGTACTCCCTGAAATGGTGACCTGTGTGCGATGAAACGCACACAGGTGAACAATCGAACGCACACAGGTCACCATTTCATCGCACACAGGTCGCCATTTGAAGGGAAACTGAACGTTGGCTGAACCTTAATGTGTTGATATACAGACAGTCTGAACCCATGAAGGCCTTCTTGCAAAAACTCCTTGTGTATAGGATTTGCATGTAGTTAAAACAGGTCAGTAGCTTGTTTTGCTCTTGTTGCGTTCCTTAATCAGGCCGTGGCGGTAGGCGTAGAGCAGTTCTTTCAGTTCCTCAATCTGGCTTTCCAGTTCGGTACCCTTGTCGGTGTCGCGCACCATCATGCGGTGGGTGCTCAGTTCCACGATTTGTGTGGTGCTTACGATATCCGTTCCGTTCTTGATGGCTTCTTCGGCCGACGTGAACGGTTCGTGCTGCACAAGCTGGAAACCGCGGCTATGGAACACGAGCGTATAACCGGCAATGCCGGTCGTGTCATGGTAAGCCTTGGCAAAACCACCGTCGATGACCATCAGTTTTCCGTTTGCGCGAATCGGCTTTTCGCCGTTTCCGACCCGGACGGGGACGTGTCCGTTGATGATATGACGATGCTGTCCTGTCACGCCGAATGCGTCGAGAATCATATCACACACCTTTTCATCATTACGCAAGGTGTAGTAATGTCCTTTCTCTTCCTTGTGCGTCTCTTTGTCCTCAAGGAAATAACGTTCGAAGGTGGTCATCTTTGATTTGTCAAACAGCGGCGAGTCCGGACCGCACCATAAGTACCAGAAGTAATCCACGGCAAATTTGCGTTCTTTCTCTTCCGTGTCGCTGTTGAATGCCGAACGGAGCACCATGCCGATATGTTCGAGTAATGCACGCCCTTTGAACTTCTTGCCGTTGATGTCTACATCCTTTAATGTGCCGTCGGCATTCAAGGGCACGGAGGCATGGAACAGCAGGTTGGAATTGAATATGCCGTACATGCAGCCGTGGGAGAAAAGGCAACGGATGTGTTTCTGCAGTTTGTTGCTTACGCTGAAAGAGTGGTGCAGTTTGTCCACAAGGTCTTGCTCTTCGGCAGTGAGGCGGTAAGGATTCCGAGGGTCTACAGTCGGCAGGTTGCAGTCGCGCATGGCATATTCTTTTCCGTCGCGAATGAATACCTTCCGGTCGAAATCAATGTATTCCAATTGCTTCCGTTCGGCCATGTGCCATTCCGGCCGGCTGTCAATCATGGCGGCCTCAAGTTTGAACTGGATGATGCTGATGGCTTTGTGCATCTTGGCGAGCAAGCGTTGGGTCTTACGGCTGTGCGTGTTGTCGTCCTTCTCCAGATGCGGACCGAAGAAGGCGCACGGGTCGTCGGCATACGTTTCCATGGCGAACGTGGCAAGCGGGACGAGGTTGATGCCGTAACCGTCCTCCAGTGTGGCCATGTTGCCGTACCGGAGCGACAGGCGCAATACGTTGGCTATGCAGCAGTCGTTTCCTGCGGCGGCTCCCATCCATAACGCATCGTGGTTGCCCCACTGGATGTCGAAGTTATGGTAGTCGCATAGTGTGTCCATGATGATATGCGCGCCCGGTCCCCGGTCGAATATGTCTCCGAGGATGTGAAGCTGGTCGATACTCAACCGTTGTATCAGGTTGCAGATGGCGCAGATGAATTCATCGGCCCGTCCGGTAGAGACAATCGTTTCCACGATACGGTTGAAATAAGCCTGTTTGTTGTAATCCTGGGGCGACTCATGAAGCAGTTCCTCAATGATATAGGCAAATTCGCGCGGAAGTGATTTCCGGACTTTGGAGCGCGTGTATTTCGACGACACCGACTGGCATACGCTTACAAGCTGGTGCAGTGTGATGTTGTAAAAGTCGTTCAGATTCGTTTCGGAGTTCTTGATGTACTGCAATTTGCGTTCGGGATAATATATCAGCGAGCAGAGCTGTCTGATTTCGGATTCCCTCATGGTCGTGCCGAATATTTCCGTCACCTTTCGCTTGATGTTGCCCGAAGCGTTCTTCAAGATATGCAGGAAGGCTTCGTATTCGCCGTGGATGTCGGCAAGAAAGTGTTCCGTGCCTTTCGGAAGGTTCAGTATTGCCTCCAGGTTGATGATTTCAGTACAGGCCGTACCCACATCGGGAACTGTCTGTGAAAGCAGTTCCAGGATGCGCATGTCGTTGTGTATCTTTTCTAAAGAGTATGTGTTGGTCATATCGCTTTCTTGTCGTATCGGCGACGGATTGTTTGTTTTGCAAAATTACGTAATTCTTTCTTTTCCGCAAGGTCTGCGAGGCTTTTTCATGGTTTCGTCTTGTAGTTTTTAGGCCTGTTGCATTGTGTTAATTCTTTTAAGAAAGCATCAATATACCCAAAAAACGTTTTCCCGTTGTATAAAAAATATGTAGTTTTGCACAATTTATCATAAGGATTCATGGGGAAACTATTGTCGGGTCTTATTGTAGTGCATGCTTTTTGCTGTCTGTCAATCCAAGCGGAAGAACGTGGAAGCGTGCCGGCCGGCCGGATGGAACATCGTTCCGGAGAGCTTGTCGTTCGGGAAACTTTCTCCGACAGCCTCGTGCGTAAATCCCACAATCCTTTCAAGTGGATAGGCAATTATTTGCGGAATACCAACAAGCATGAGGACCGCCCCTTTGATTTCAGCGTGCTGCTGGGGCCAAGCTATTCTGCGGCTACGTCTGCCGGTCTGGGAGTCATGGCGTCCGGGCTTTATTCGTGGGACCGGACCGACCCGTTCTTGCCCAAGTCAAACGTTTCCCTTTTTGCCAATGCTTCCCTGTTCGGCATGTTCTCCGTCGGATTGCGCGGGAATAATTTCCTGCCTCATGAGAATTACCGTCTCGACTATCAGATGATTTTGTACACCCAGCCCGGAAAGTTCTGGGGCATAGGCTATAAGGCGGGAACTGACGACCGCAACAAAAGTGACTATAACCGTGTGAAATTCCAGTTTAAGCCGGATTTCCTATTCCGTTTGAACGAGGCCATATATATAGGTCCGGTGCTCGACCTGGAATGGGTGAACGGGTTCGGTTTCGAGAACTCCTTTTTGCTGGAAGGGCAGGATAAATCCATTGTCAACATCGGAGCCGGTTTCAACCTGACCTACGACACGCGCGACTTTGTGTTGAATGCCTATCGGGGCAACTATTTCCGATGGGAACAGATGTTCTATCCTTCGGGATTCGGAAACGAATATGCTTTCAGCTATACAGACCTTACCTATTGCGGTTACAGGCAGGTGTGGCGCGGCGGTGTGCTGGCAATGGAACTGCACACCCTGTTCAACTACGGGGATGTGCCTTGGACGATGATGGCACAGGTGGGCGTGTTAGGGCGCATGCGCGGCTATTATGAAGGCCGTTACCGCGACCGCAACATCATGGAAGGGCAGGTCGAGTTGCGGCAACATATCAAGGGACGCAACGGTATAGCCATCTGGGTCGGGCTGGCGAATGTGTTTCCGGACTTCGGACACATCTACTTTGAAGAGATACTGCCCAACTACGGTATAGGCTATCGCTGGGAATTCAAAAAGCGGGTGAACGTCCGTTTTGATTTGGGATTCACCAAAGACAACCCCAACTTTACGTTCAATATCAATGAAGCGTTTTAGAAACTCAAACCAATATAATAGACATGAAGTGTAGAAACTTGTATGCAGCCGGAATCATGGCATTGTGCCCTGTGTTCCATGCGGCGGCACAAACGGAAATGTTGAAGTACGGTGATTTCAACCAATGGATTGTGCGCAACATCAAAGAGAGCGGAATTATCGGCGGACAAACCAAGAAGTTGTATGAAATAGGTCCGAATGCAACGTGGAACAATAATAAGGCCTATACCAACCAGGGAGGCTCACCGTGGGCTACATCCAACGTGATGGCGAAGGTCTGCGGAATCACCAAGACCAATACTTCTGTGTACAGGGAGAAGCGCGGGGACGGCTATTGTGCACGTCTGGAGACCCATACCGAGAAAGTAAAGGTGATGGGAATCGTGAACATAGAAGTGCTTGCGGCGGGTTCCGTCTTTTTGGGCAGTGTGCCCGAACCGATTACCAATACTTCCAATCCGATGAGCAAACTGGCGATGGGCATACCGTTCCAGAAACGTCCTACGGCGGTGCAGTTCGATTACAAGGTGAAACTGTCTGATGAGCCGAACCGTATCCGTCAGACGGGATTCAGCAAGGTGTCCAAAGTGTCGGGAAAGGATATGCCCGATGTGGTCTGCATCCTGCAAAAGCGTTGGGAGGACGAAAAAGGCCACTTGTACGCCAAGCGTGTCGGTACGATGATTCACCGTTTCAACCATAACACCGATTGGGTGAACGGCGCGAAGTTCACCATCCAATACGGGGATATTTCCAAACAGCCCGGTTTCAGCAGTTATATGGGCCTTATCGGCGGAGACAGGATGCAGTATGCCAAGAACAGCAAGGGCAAGATGGTGCCCGTTGAAGAAGTGGGGTGGGCCGATGCGGACGAGACACCGACACACATCGTATTGCAGTTCGATTCCAGCTACGGAGGGGCATACGTGGGCGCCATCGGCACCACGTTGTGGATTGACAACGTACATCTCATATATTGATCAAAAGGAATCGAAGCTGATATGAAGACAGACCGGATAGCATACACAGGCGTGCCGACGCCGTGTTATATCATGGAAGAAGAGTTGCTCCGCCGCAACCTGGAGTTGATTCGCAGTGTATCCGACCGTGCCGGGGTGGAGGTGATTCTGGCATTTAAAGCCTTTGCCTTATGGAAATCATTCCCTATATTCCGCGAATATATCCGCAGTACGACGGCCAGTTCGCCCAACGAAGCCTTGTTGGCCTTCGAAGAGTTCGGGCATAGGGCGCATACCTACTCGCCGGCCTATACGGAGCGCGATTTCGACACCATACTGAAATGCAGCAGTCACATCACGTTCAATTCGCTGGGCCAGTATGAGCGGTTCCACGGGACGGTGGAGCGTCATAACGCGGACATGCCAGCGGAACGCGTCTCATGCGGCCTGCGCATCAATCCCGAACATTCGGAAATCGATGTGGAGCTCTACAATCCCTGTGCGCCCGGTTCCCGTTTCGGTGTGACGGCATCGGCTCTTCCCGAAGAACTGCCCGCAGGCATCGAAGGTTTTCATTGCCATTGCCATTGCGAAAGTCCGGCCGAAGCACTTGAGCATACCCTGCAACATATAGAAGACAAGTTCGGGCGCTGGTTGCCCCGTCTGCGATGGCTGAATCTGGGCGGCGGGCATCTCATGACACGCAAGGACTACGATGTGGACCGCCTTGTCGCTCTGCTTGAAGGTCTGCGCCGCCGTTATCCGAACCTTCAGGTGATTCTGGAGCCGGGTTCGGCCTTTGCATGGCAGACCGGTCCGTTGGTGGCTTCGGTGGTAGATGTCGTGGAGAATGCGGGCATACGCACAGCTATCCTTGATGTGAGCTTTACCTGCCACATGCCCGACTGCCTGGAAATGCCTTACCAGCCGGCCGTGCGAGGGGCGGAAACCCTGGAGCCGGACGCGGTGAAGCAAGCCTCACCGCAAGATAATGTATACCGTTTGGGAGGAAACAGCTGCTTGAGCGGCGATTTCATGGGGTCGTGGCGTTTCGACCATCCGTTGGAAGTGGGAGAGAGAATCATATTTGAAGATATGATACATTATACTACCGTGAAGACCAGTATGTTCAACGGTATTTCCCATCCTTCCATCGCGTTGCTTCATGTCAACGGGGAATTGGAATATTACCGTGAATACGGGTATGCCGACTACCGTGATAGGATGTGTTAGAAAAGAAAAAATGATGTTTTTCCCATTTTTTTTCAATCAATCTCTTGCAGGTTTGAAAAAATAGCCCTACCTTTGCAACCGCATTCAGGGGAATGCAAGATAGAAAAAATATTGGAACAACATCCATGCGGAAATAGCTCAGTTGGTAGAGCACGACCTTGCCAAGGTCGGGGTCGCG
>URKA01000030.1 GCA_900548345.1 uncultured Paraprevotella sp.
TCTAATTATCAGAAAGTTGGACTCACTACTTTATGGTTTAGCGGACAGTAATATTTTCTTATTGTTTTTTGTAAACGGATGCCTTTACTCCCTTTTCATTCTTTTCCCGTTCCCGGAACCGTACCAAGGCCTGAGAAAAACTATAAATAAAACTTTTATTTTTAAAAACAGAACTTTTATTTTCAAAACCAAAAGTTTTATTTTCAAAAATAAAAGTTTTGTTCATAGTTTATGATTTTTCTTTCGCACTTTTGTATCCTGAGCATGCTGGAAATGCTTCGGAAGGAAAGAAAATCCCCATTTCATTGCGGTATTGTTCCTGGCCGTTGTATTTTCGCCCTTTTCAGCGGCAAAAATGCTTAGATTGTTGTAAAAACATCAAATAAGATAATAATTGAAGCAAATGTATCGGTCGGCGCATATAAGAATATTTACCTTTACGCAGAAATACTAAGTGTTTTATCAATACATTATTATTTATGAGAAATTCTACATTAAAAGCCATGCTTTTCAGTGCAGCTCTCGCGGGATTCGCGACAACTGCCGAAATGCAGGCTCAGAGCATCCAGTTAACGGGTGCAACCGATGACCAGGCCAATGCCATTGGTGTCAAGTCCTGCGACGGTGTGCCCTTGTTTGCTGACTTTGACAACAACGGCTACATGGACATCTTTACCAGTGGTCAGACGTATGAGTGGTTGTGTGACAATGCCGAAAAAGACGAGTGGAGCTGGCATTGGCATGATGGCAGTTTCGTAGCTTTCAACAATGGTGATGGTACGTACAATACCCAAAAAGATGGTCAGATAGAGCTTCCCATCGCTTATGGTGGCAAGGGCAGTGTCGCATTCGACTTCAACCAAGACGGCTATACAGATTTCCTGTATCTGTCTAAAGGTGGTACCGGTTGGACCGGCAAGAGTCAAACCAAGGTTATCCTGATGGTAAACAACGGTGACGGAACATTCACCCAAAAGGACGATCCGGGGCTTGCCTCATTCAACTTCAATTATGATGATGGTAAGGTTTCTCAGTGCTTGTCAATTGCAGACTATAACAAGGATGGTTATCCCGATGCTATTATTCAGTTTGAACAGGGAGAACCGTGGGAGCGTGCCATCAGATTGTTGAAGAACGTGAACGGTGACCACTTCGAAGTAGTGACAAACGCCGGTATCATGCCCCAGTGTGGCGGTCGTATCGCCTTCGGTGACTTCAACAACGACGGCTGGGCTGATATCATCGTTTCTGGCTGGGTTGATGGAAATGATGCGAACAAAGCGAACTTCGGCATCACTGATGGTGGTTCACAAACACATTTCTACCGCAACAAGAAAGACGGTACATTCGAGTTGGCTACCGGTGACATGGGCGATGTGACAGAGATTGGAAAGAAGTACAGAATGGGCGATTGGGATGGACTTGATTGCGCACTGCATGTACTTGACTACGACCAAGACGGCAAACAGGATGTCCTTCTCATCGGTGGCGTAGGTAATATTTCGAGTACAAAGGGTTACCCGAAGACATCCCTCTTGTTGCGCAACGTGTCAACAGATGATAAGTTTGCTTTCGAAGAATTTGAAACCAACATTTATCCCTGCTCCGGTTCAGGTGATCGCATGTCATTGTTGGCAGACTTCAACGGTGACGGTTGGGTTGACTATATATCCTATGGTTGGAACGGTGACTGGCATACGTATGCTTCTTCCAGCAAGGGTGCATACGACCAATATGATGCCAGTGTCGATTTCTCGGTACCGGTATGGAAAGAAGGCTATATGTCCTTGGGTGATGTCAACAACGATGGTTTGTTGGATATCGTCACTGCAAACAGCAACGATCGTCTCGGTGTGAACTTTAATACGACTTCTGCTACCGTACAGGTGCCGGGTGCTCCTACGGATGTAGCTGCTGTTTATGACGCAGAGACCAAGACCGTGACCGTGAATTGGACCGGTGTGACTATGGCAAGCGGTAGCAAGGCTATCTACAACGTTTACTTGAAGGATAAGGCAACAGGTAAGACCTTCATGAAGGCTCCGGCAGATCCTGAGACGGGTGTACAGCGTGCTTATTCTCCGTTCTCTGTATACGTTCCTTCCACAACCTGCACTTTCGTTAACCTGGAAAACGGTACTTACGAAGTTGGTGTACAGAGCGTGTCTTATTCTTATGCAGCCAGCGCATTTGCCACTACGGAAGTGGAAGTGGGTGATGAACCTGCAGCTGAGTTCGCAGTAGCAAAGGCTACATGGACAGACGGCAACAATACCGTAGACTTGTTGACCGAAGGTATCGAGACTTTGACCAAGTCTTCAACCATCTCATTTGACCTGAACAGCGAATGTGGTTATGCAACCGTTACTATCGTTAAGAAGTCAGACAACTCAGTTGTAAAAGGCCCGTCTGCCATCTATCCGGCCGACATCACAACTGCCGACGGCAAGTCTTCATTCGTTTACACCATACGTGGTGCCGCCCTCACCGTTGCCGAAGGCAATACGTATACTGTTACAGTGAAGGCTTGGAAAGACCAGAACGATGCCAACGGTGACGGTTATGACAACCCGAATGTAGGCTCATACAGTTTCGACCTTATCAGTGCAGGTCACGCTTATGTCTACAGCGATGTGGTGCTCATGCAGCACATCAGCGAGCCCTTCGCTCTCATGAGTAAAGAGCAGAACGTCTACACGCTCGAATTCAGCGGTGCGGCAAGAGTGAAGAAGGCCGTTATCAATACCGGTAATGGTTCGTCTGTCGGTTGCCAGGTAGCAGTGGTTGAGAACACCGACAACATGAAGTGGGAAGTGACCATCCCGTCAAGCGTCATGAGCAATACTGAAATCCTGCTCAATGTATTTGCAGAGGATATGGAAGGACATGCCATCAAGAAGGCATTGGACTACGAGTCTACCAGCGACGGAGGCGACAACACATGGCTTCCCATCGTGTTCGAGGCAGAGTTCAACAAGCCCGACTTCACTGTATCGCCCGTAAGCGAATCCGTTCTTGAGAAGATTGACGTGGTTACCTTCTCTTATTCCGGCGCAATTAACGTAAGCTACGCCACCAGCGCGAAAATCAAGGTGATGACTGACAACGGACGTACGATATTGGCTGAAATCGGCATGGATGACCTGATGCGTCCTGAAGGCTACGAAGGCGCCGACGAGTTGTGCTTCGTACTGGATGAGCCTATCACGGCCGCCGGCAACTACATCATTGAAGTTCCTGTCAACTTCTTCAACTTGGGTGAACAGTTCGATGGCTTCTCCAGCAAGCTGACGACTATCTACTATGAAATTGCCGAACCGAAAGCATCACTCAACATTGTAGCTAATCCTGCCGGTGGTAATGTAACGGAGATTCCTGCAACCATCGTCCTGACTGCAGACTGTGATGAAGCCGGATGTGAATATTTTGACAATCCGAAATTGACAGACGAAAAGGGCAATTCTTATAATGTAGAGTTGGTATTGGGTGAAGGTTGGAATGAGATTAATGTAAACCTCATGAACGGTGCCATTACCGCAGCCGGTACTTACACGCTCACTATTCCTGCCGGTCTTATCACGGATGGCGGTAGCAAGGCTAACGAAGAGATTGTGCTTGTTTACACTATCGCTACCGGTGACGGTATCGACGCCATTGTGGCTCAGGCCGGCGGTAAGGTAGACGTATACACTGTAAGCGGTGTATGTGTGCTGCGCAACGCTGATGCCGCTGCCGTGAAGGCTCTCCGCAAGGGACTTTACATCATCAACGGTAAGAAAGTGGTTCTGAAATAATGTCTCTTTAGACACGCTATAAAAAAGGCCGCCCCTTCACATCGGGCGGCCTTTTTGGGTTTATTGGGGTGAGAGGGCTATGACAGTTCTTCGATATACTCATGCAGCCGGCGGTAGAAGGGCTGTCGGCAGAGTGTGCGGCTGTCTCCCACGAGGATGAGTTTCATGCGTGCCCGCGTGATGGCCACGTTCATGCGGCGCAGGTCGCGCAGGAAACCTATTTGTCCGTCCTCGTTGCTGCGCACCATACTCACCAGTATGATGTCGCGTTCCTGTCCTTGGAATCCGTCCACGGTATTGACGGTTATCAGATGCCGGAAGGGTTTGAAGAAGCGGTCGTGGCCTATCATGCTTCTTAGGAGTTGAACCTGTCCGCGGTAGGGCGAGATGATACCGGTGTCGAGCCGTTCGGCAAGTATCCTTTCCTTGCCGGTCTTCCGGAAATAAGTCTTCAGTATGTTGAGGGTGAGCCGTGCCTCTTCCGGGTTGGTGCGCGTAGTGCTGTCCGCATGTCGCGCTTCTCCGAAATCCGGTGTGTCCGGTTGCGGGAGGCCCGATGCAGTTTCCGTGCCGTCCTCGGCGGACAGATACGGTGCGGTTTGCGAAGGGTCGGACGTGTCGACCCATTCCATGGCCGTGTCCCAGTCCAGAATGCCGCGGTACTTCACTTCGGGCGCACTCTCCACCTTCCCGTCGTAAAAATAGTCGCTGGAGAATTTCATGATGTCTTCGCTCATCCTGTATTGCATGCGGAGCAACGATACGCATGCCGGTTTATGGTGTACGATGCTCTCCATCAGTGTGCGGTCGAGTCCTCCTTTCAGCGCTTCGGGGCATTTTACGGTGGGCGGAAGTTGGCAATGGTCGCCAGCGAGGATGACGCGGCCGGCTTTCTGGATGGCAATCCAGCAGGCGGCTTCGAGCGCCTGTGCCGCCTCGTCGATGAACAGCGTGGCAAATTTCCGTCCCGTCAGGAGGCGGTTGGCACTTCCTGCCAGAGTGCAGGCCACCACTCTCGCTTCGTTGAAGAGGTCTTCGTTGATGGCCAGTTCGATTTCCGTGGCCCTGTCTTTCAGACGTGCCACCTTCTGGTGGAAACTGTCACTTCCGGCATGTCCGCCCTTGTGGGCATACAGGTCGCGGATGGCTTTGCGTATGGCCCAAAGCTGGGGGTAAGAAGGGTGTGATTCGAAGCGGCGTTCGTAGGTGAACGACAGCATCTTGTCGTTGACGCGCGACGGATGGCCGATGCGTAGCACGGGTACGCCGCGGTCGGTCAGTTTTTCCGCAATCCAGTCCACGGCCATATTGCTTTGCGCGCACACCAAAACCTGGTTTTCCCGTCTCAGTGTTTCGTATATGGCTTCTGTGAGCGTGGTGGTCTTGCCCGTTCCCGGCGGACCGTGCACCACCATGACGTCTTTGGCGCGCAACACCTCGTTGACAGCCGCCTCTTGTGTGGCGTTAAGCCACGGGAAGCGCACGGGCGGGATGCTGAGTTTGCCGGCAGGGGCCGGACTGTGGAACAAGTCTCTCAGTTCGGCCAGACGCCCGTTCCGGGCTTGTATCACACGGTCGATGGCTTCGAACATCAGGCGGTAAGTGGTTTCGTCAAGATAGAGTTGCACGCCCAGGCGATCCGCATCCTTCAGTAGCGACAGGGCATGTGCGTCCGGCAGGGCGATGACCATCAGGTTGCCGTCGGTATAACTCACCGTGGCGGTGAAGTTCATGTAGGTCAGCATGCCGCCCGAAGTATGGCGTTGCCTTTCTCCCGATGCATCCTGTGTGAAGAAGCATACCGTCTTTCCCGGCTCGAATTCATGCTCCGTGTCCGTATGTTCCGTGCGTTCCACTTCCCCGACAAGCTGGTTGAGCGAGTTGTAGTAGCTTCGGCCTATGCGGAGCGGATACCAGCACAGGCCGCGTCTGACTTTGGAAAGCACGCCGGATGTTTCCGTCTGTCGCCGGAACTGTTCCTTCTCGTAGGCATATTCCTGTTCGAGCAGACTGCGCTGCCGTTGCAGATAAAGGATGGGAGATTCGGGCATGAGCGGTCAGGTGTTTAGGGTTGTAGGTGTTTTCTGCCGTTCCGCTTTCATGTCGGCACGGCTTTTGCTTTGTGTGACAAGCCATACGCCGCTGAACACGAGCAGTATGGCCACTCCCTGGGCCCATCCGAATACGCCTAATCCCGTAGCGACACTCACGATGCAGGCCACGACCGGCTGCACGTAGTTATACATGCTGACAATGGTGGGGCGCAGGTTCTTCTGTCCTGTCATCATCAGTATATAGGCCAGGTAGGTGGCGGCGAATACTACGAATGAGGTCTCAAGCCAGGTCCTGGCGGTAGTTTCCGCCCATGGCAGTGCGGCAAGTTCCTTATAACTGAATGGGATGATGACGATGGACGCATAAGTGAACATCCATTTCATGCAGGTGATGACCGAATATTTCTGAATCAGTCTTTTGAAGACGGTCAGGTATATGGCAAAGCTGCATTGGGCGGTGATACATAGCAGGTCGCCCGTCAGGCTGCCTTCGCCCGGCCGTGAACCGTTGCCGCTTCCCATGACCAGCAGCAGGGCGCCGATGGCTCCGCAGAAAATACCGGTCACTTTCTTATGGGTGACAGGCTCTTTAAGGAACAAGGCTGCCAGCACCATGGTGATGATGGGCATGGTGGTGGTGACAATGCTGGCATCTACCGGTGAGGTCAGCGATAATCCGATGGTGAAACAACACTGGTTGAATACGATGGCCAGCATGCCGGCAAAGAAAAACAGCAGCAAGTCCCGTGGAGGAACTTCTTCTTTCTTCCTGATGAAAAACGAGGTCAGCCAAAAGCTGAGTGCAGCTCCCAGTACGCGGAAACTGACCATGGCCAGCCCGCTGATGCCATGAGCCATGGCATCTTTTCCGATGGGTGACATGAGTCCCCATGCGGCACACGCCGCGAACATACAGAGATGTCCGGTCCAGTTCTTATCCTTGTTCATTGTGCTCGTGAAAAATCTTTTGTTCCCAAACGGCGGCAAAGTTAGTCTTTTTGTCGCAACTTCCGGCTGTTTTTTTGTTTCTTTCCGCAAGAAAGACTATCTTTGTTAAAAGAGGATACAGAAAAATACGGGTTATGGCTAAAATAGGAGAGTATATACAGCGGATAGAGATTGATTCGCTATGGAGCGGACATAAGCATATTGTCTGGAATCTGGACCGTAAGGTGAATATCCTGAGCGGTGTGAACGGAGTGGGGAAAAGCACGATATTGAACAAGGTGATAGTGCGTCTGTTGCAAATCGTCAAGGAAGCCAAGCCGCTTAATGCTGAAGTCAGACTGACCTATTATCCGGAAGATGCCACATCCGTGCGGTTCGATGTAATCCGTAGTTTCGACCGGCCTCTTATTCAGAGTAGTCTGCTTGAAAAACTGGCCGATGACCGTGTGTCGACCGAGCTGGACTGGCAACTGTATCTGCTTCAGCGGCGCTATCTCGACTATCAGGTGAATATCGGTAACCGCATGATAGAGATGCTTGTCAGCGGCGATCCTACGGCTAAGGAAAAGGCTGAGGAGGCGGCTCAGGCGCGCCGGATATTTCAGGACCTTGTGGACGAGCTGTTCAGCGAGACGGGGAAGAAAATAATCCGTACCAGCAATGAAATACAGCTGGAACAGTATGGTGAGATATTGTCGCCGTATAAACTCTCGTCGGGCGAGAAGCAGGTACTGATGATTCTGCTCACCGTCCTGGTGGAGGACCGCCAGCCTTACGTGTTGCTGATGGATGAACCCGAAGTGAGTCTGCACGTGGAATGGCAGCAACGGCTTATCACCATGATTCGGCAGTTGAATCCGAACGTGCAGATTATCCTGACCACGCATTCGCCTGCACTAATCATGAACGGATGGATGGACGCAGTGACCGAAGTGACCGACATCACACAGTAGAAACCCGGAGAAAAGGAAAGAATATGGCAAAGAGACTGTCCGACAATCTGACTTCGCAGTATCTCGGTGCGGCGCATAGACTGAAACCCAAGACGGCGCGGCGCAGAATCGTGGCTTATGTGGAGAGCTACGATGATATATTCTTTTGGCGTACGGTGCTCGATGAGTTTGAAGACGATACACGGTATTTTGAAATCATGTTACCCTCGCGAAGCACACTGGGAAAAGGAAAGAAGACCGTGCTGATGAATAATCTGGGGCCGTCGTTGGGCAATTATATGATAGCCTGTGTGGATGCCGATTATGATTACCTGTTGCAGAAGACCACACCGACATCCCGGATGGTCAATACCAATCCTTATGTATTTCACACCTATGCTTATGCCATAGAGAATTACCAATGTTATGCCGAGAGCCTGCACAGGGTGTGTGTGATGGCTACGCTCAACGACCGGCAGATGATTGATTTCGAAGACTTCATGCGTGAGTATTCGCTCATTATCTGGCCTCTTTTCGTTTGGTCTGTCTGGGTGTATCGTCATAACCACTACCGTGAGTTTACCTTGACGGAGTTCGGAAACCATGTGACCTTTAATGAGGTGAATGTATACCATCCCGAACAGACGTTGGATTTTGTCCGGCGCAAGGTCGGGCGGAAAATAGCATGGCTACAGCACCATTTTCCGCAGGCAAAAAAGAACTACGAACTGTTGAAACAGGAATTGCTGGAATTGGGACTGACTCCGGAGACTACCTATTTATATATACAAGGACACACGCTCTTTGACAATGTGGTTTCCCCCTTGCTCTCTCCTGTCTGCATCCTTTTGCGCAAGGAACGGGAGAAAGAGATTCGCAGGCTGGCGGAGCATGACATACAGCGGCAGAATGAACTGTCCTGCTACCAGCACAGCCAGAATGCAGTGGAGGATATGCTGCGCAAGAATGTAGGTTTCAAGAATGCCGCACCTTATCAGTTGTTACGGGCGGACATCATGAAACTGTTGGAGCGCATGGACGCAGACGCTACATAAAATATTTGTCCAGTTTCTTGATGAACGTATTCTGGCAGAACACCACTACGCTGTCGCCTGCCTGGATTTGTGTCATACCGTTCACCTGCAGACCTTCGCCGTTGCGTACCACTCCGCCGATGGTCACTCCACGCGGAAGTCCCAGGTCTTTGACCAGTTTGCGCGTGACGCGTGTCTTGGGCTTTACTTCAAATTCCGCTACATCGGCATCTGCCACCGTCAGGCATTTCACGTTCGTTACATCGGATTTCAGCATCATCTGGTAAATGTGGCTCGCGGCGATTGTCTTTTTGTTGATAATCGTACCGATGTCCAGTTTCTCAGCCATGGAGATATAGTCTATGTTGTCAACCAAGGCCACCGTTTTTCTCACACCCAACCGTTTGGCGGTAAGGCAGGCCAGGATGTTGCTTTCGCTTTGGCTCGACAAGGCCACGAATGCCTGTGTATGCTGTATGCCTTCGGCGAGGAGCAGTGAGGAGTCCCGCGCATCACCGTTGATGACCATCACATCATTGTCTCCCAAGGTTTCGTTCAGCTCGTTGCATCTTTGCGGGTCGCTCTCGAAAATCTTCACTTCCATATAGTCCGGTACATTCAGTGCCGTGTGCATGGCCGTGCGTCCTCCTCCCATAATCATGACATTCTTTACGTCCTCATAATGTTCCTTGCCTACAATCTTCCGGATATAAGGAATGTATTTTTTCGTGGTCATGAAATATACCACATCGTTTAACTGGAGCTGGTCGTCGCCGTTGGGGATGATGGTGTCGTCGCCACGTTTGATGGCTACGACGTGGTAACTGGTGTTCGGGCCGCACAGTGTTTTCAGGGGGATATCCAGTATTTCTGCCGTTTCGCGCAACTTGATGCCTAACATGATGAGTGCGCCGTTGTGTACGTCCCACCATTGACGCACCCAGCTGTGCTTGATGCTCTCGGCAATGTCGCGGGCCGCCAGTATTTCCGGGAAGATGAGGGATTTGATGCCGATTTTATTGAAGAAGTCTTTGTATTCGGGAGCCAGATATTCTGCATTGTCGATTCGTGCGACAGTCTTTCTGGCACCGAGAGAGTTGGCCAGCATGCAACAGGTGATGTTCTTGGTCTCATCGGGAGTCACGGCGATAAAGAGGTCGGCATGGGATGTTCCCGCGTCTTTCAGTCCGTTGATGGATGTGGGAGATACGTTCATGGTCATCAGGTCGACATCGTCTGACATCTTCGACAATTTTTCTTCATTCTCGTCCAATAACGTGATGTCTTGTTTTTCCTTGGCCAGCAAACGGGCCAAGTGCGTGCCGACGGCACCTGCTCCGGCTATAATGATTTTCATATTCTATGTATGTGATATGGAACGAAGTTGTGTGATAATTGCATCGCAGTCTATACCGGCGATGTGCTGGAGCTGCGAAACCGTGCCATGCTCCACGAATTGGTCGGGAAGTCCCATGCGTCTGACTCTTGGGCAGAAATCATGCTCCGACATATATTCCAATACGGCAGAGCCGAGTCCGCCGGTGATGACGCCGTCTTCTATGGTGACGATACGGGTGAAATTCTTTCCCACTTCCTGTAGAATGTTCTCGTCAATCGGTTTCAGGAAACGCATGTCATAGTGGGCCACTGTCATGGGGTGTCCTTCTTCTGCCTGTTGGCGCTCGAATGCTTCGATGGCTTTCTCTGCCATGTTTCCGATGGGGCCGATGGAGAGGAGGGCAATGTCCTTTCCGTCCTTGATTTTCCGCCCTGTTCCCACTTTGATTTCCACAAGTGGACATTCCCATTCAACCAGGTCGCCTCTTCCGCGGGGATAGCGTATCACGAACGGGCCCTGGTCGGGTAGCTGTGCGGTGTACATGAGCCGTCTCAATTCCCGCTCGTCGTAAGGTGACGAAATGGTAAGGTTCGGGATGGGGCGCAAGGCCGCCAGATCGAACGCACCGTGGTGCGTGGGACCGTCTTCGCCGACCAGTCCGGCGCGGTCGAGGCATAGCACGACGTTGAGCCGCTCGATGGCCACGTCATGGATAAGGTTATCGTAGGCACGTTGCGCGAAAGACGAATAAATATTACAAAAGGGTGTCAGCCCATCCTGCGCCATTCCGCCGGAGAATGTGACCGCATGCCCTTCGGCGATGCCCACGTCAAATGCTCTTTCCGGCATTTGTTTCATCAATATGTTCATGGAACAGCCGGAAGGCATGGCCGGTGTCACCCCGATGATGCGCGGGTTCTGTTGTGCCAGTTCAAGAAGAGTCTGTCCGAAAACATCCTGGTAGCGGGGGGGGAGGTTGCTTGTGTCGGTCTTGATTCTTTCGCCCGTTTCCTTGTCGAACTTGCCGGGTGCATGCCAGATAGTAGCTTCCTTCTCGGCCGGCTTGAACCCTTTTCCTTTCACGGTGTGTATGTGTAACAGTTTCGGTCCCTTCATGTCCTTCAACGTTTGCAGGGTCTGAACGAGTTCTGTTACGTTATGTCCGTCCGTTGGGCCGAAGTATCTGATGTTCATGCCCTCGAATACATTCTGTTGGTTACTGATAAGTGACTTCAGCGAGTTGTTGAAGCGGATAAGTCTTTTGCGTCGGTCATCATTCAGCCATCCCCAACGATACAGCTTTTGCGAAACCATGAAACGGGCATGGTTGTACCACCCGCTTGTATGGAGCTGGTGCAGATAATGTTTCATGCCTCCTACGCTCCGGTCGATACTCATATTGTTGTCGTTCAATATTATGAGTATGTCATTCGGGGTGGAAGAGGCATTGTTCAGTCCTTCAAAGGCCAGACCTCCGCTCATTGAACCGTCTCCGATGACTGCAATAATGTGTCTGTCGTTTTCCCCTTTGTTGACCGATGCTACGGCCATGCCCAATGCTGCGGAAATGGAATTGGACGCATGTCCGCACGTAAAGGTGTCATATTCGCTTTCCGACGGAGAGGGAAACGGTTTCAACCCGTGCAGTTTGCGGTTTGTAGAAAACCGGCTTCTGCGCCCTGTGAGTATCTTGTGCCCGTACGCCTGGTGGCCTACGTCCCACACAATGCGGTCGTAGGGGGTATGGTACACATAATGCAACGCGACAGTCAGTTCCACCACTCCGAGACTGGAGGCAAAATGACCGGGATTGTCCGCCAGTTCGTCGATGATGTTGTTGCGCAACTCTTCGCAGACCTGCGGCAATTTTTCAACGGGAAGAAGGCGCAGGTCGGAAGGTATATTGATTTGCGATAACAGACTATATGTTTTTTTGTTATTCATCAGCTTGATTTAATCCATGCAAAATTAGCACAAATTCATATATCTTGCTTATTTTTGCATGAAAAATTGCCTTTTTGCATTTTAAGAAGAGATTGTGATGGAGTTTCGGACTAAAGTGAAAATACCAAAGCCGACAGATTGGATAAGTCCCGGCGACAAGATTTGTCTGTTGGGGTCATGTTTTGCCGGATATGTCGGCAACCGTATGCGGTTGGCCGGGCTGGATGTGTCAGTGAATCCTTTCGGTGTACTGTACAATCCTTGGAGTATTGCGACTGCATGCATGTTGATGTCGAATGACCAACCGATACCTGACGGGTGTTTCTTCGAGTCGGGCGGACGTTGGCACAGTTGGTTGAATGACAGCTCGTTTTCCGCCGCCTCTCTTGAGGAATGTCGCGCCGGACTGGAAATGGTAAGGTGTGAGCAGATGACACGCCTGCGGGAACTGGATTATCTGTTCATTACCTTGGGGACAAACCGGTACTACGAACTTTGCGGTTCTCATCTTGTGGTCGGCAATTGCCACAAGCAGCCCGGACGCATGTTTGTAGAATGTATTCCCGATACGGAACAGACCGTTGCTGTACTCGAACAGGCTTTGAATGTATTGTGGACCGTGCGTCCTACGTTGCGCTTCGTATTGACCGTAAGTCCCTACCGTTATGCTAAGTATGGCTTTCATGAAAACCATCTGGGAAAGTCGGTCCTGTTATTGGCTGCCGATACTTTGTGCAAACGCCATGAACGCCTCTGCACTTATTTCCCGGCTTACGAGATTCTTCTCGACGAACTGAGAGACTACCGTTTTTATGCCGACGACATGCTACACCCGTCGGATGCAGCCGTGTCTTATATATGGGAATGTTTATCCTCTTCAGTCTTTTCCGAGGAGACACGGGCATTTGTGTCTGAATGTGAAAATGTGGGAAGGGCGTTGGCACATCGTCCGCAGCATCCCGAATCATCTGCATACCGGGACTTTCTGCGGCAGACGATGGGGAGAATAGAACAATTAAACAAGAAATATCGAACGGCAGCGTTCTCCACCGAATACGAAAGGTTAGGGAGACTGCTTAAAAATCAGTAATGAGATATGCCATATTCATTAGAAAAAATCACTTCGCTCATTGGAGCCCATCTGTGGGGTAATGAGGATACGGAAATCAGTTGGGTGCTGACTGACAGTCGTTCACTTTGTTTTCCTGAGGATACTTTGTTTTTCGCTTTGGAAAGCAATAGGAATGACGGGCACCGTTACATACCGGAACTCTATCGGCGTGGGGTACGTTCATTCGTGGTTGCCCGTCTGCCTGAAAATGCAAGAGATTATCCGGATGCGAACTTTTTGTCGGTGGTCAGTCCCCTGAAGGCTTTGCAAAGGTTGGCTGAGCGGCATCGTGAGGCTTTCGATATTCCGGTGGTGGGTATTACGGGAAGCAATGGAAAGACAATCGTCAAGGAGTGGTTGTATCAACTCTTGTCGCCCGATACGGCTGTGACACGCTCGCCGCGCAGCTATAATTCCCAGATTGGCGTGCCTTTGTCTGTGTGGATGTTGGATGAATACAGTCGGATAGGCCTCTTTGAGGCCGGCATTTCCCAGTGTGGAGAGATGGAAGCCTTGCAATCCGTCATTCAGCCCACGATAGGTGTTTTTACATGCCTGGGGGATGCACATCAGGAGAATTTCTCCGACATGGAACAGAAATGCGGAGAGAAACTGAAGCTGTTCAAAGACAGCAGGGTCTTGGTTTATCCTCTCGATGATGCGCGTGTGGTTGCATGTGTGGAACGCTCGACTTTCAAGGGCGAGCGGTTGGCGTGGTCGTTCCTCAGCAAGGACGCTCCGTTGTATGTGTCTGCGGTTGTCAAGGATGGAGCAAGGACGCGTATTACCTATATATATAAAGGTATGGAGAATACCTACGAGATTCCCTTTATCGATGAGGCGTCGGTGCAGAACTCCGTAAGTTGTCTGGCTGTTTGTCTGCAATTCGGGGTATGTCCCGAAGACATCGCCTGCAGGATGGCGAATTTGGAGCCTGTGGCGATGCGCCTTGAGGTAAAGGAAGGGCGTAACGGATGTACCTTGATAAATGACAGTTACAACTCCGACTTCAATTCATTGGACATTGCTCTCGACTTCATGAACCGGCGTCCGGACTGTACGGGACGCAGGCGTACGCTCATCTTGAGCGATATGGCACAGACCGGCCTGGACGCGGATACGCTTTATAAGCGCGTGGCGCGTTTGGTGGCCACCCGTGGTGTGGAGAAGTTCATTGGAGTAGGGCCGTGCTTGAAGGCTGCGGCCGGAGAGTTTGGTATGGAGGAAGCCGTGTTTTTCGGTTCGACGGAAGAGCTTATGGCAAGCGAAGTTTTTGAAGACCTGCACGATGATGTGATTCTTGTCAAAGGAGCAAGGGATTTCCGTTTTGACATGTTGACGGAACAGTTGTCACTGAAAGTCCATGAGACGATTCTTGAAGTCAATCTGAACGCGGTGGTGGACAACTTGAACTATTACCGCAGTTTCATGAAACCCGAAACCCGAATGACGTGTATGGTGAAGGCCTCGGCATACGGTGCCGGAGCGGTGGAGCTGGCAAAGACCTTGCAGGACCATCGTGTGGATTATCTTGCGGTGGCCGTGGCCGATGAAGGTGTGGATTTGCGTAAGGCGGGCATCACGTCGAACATCATGATAATGAATCCGGAGATGAGCAGTTTCAAGACATTGTTCGAATACGACCTGGAGCCGGAGGTGTACAGTTTCCGTTTGCTGGATGCTTTGATTCATGCGGCGGAGAAAGAAGGGGTGACGCATTTCCCCATCCATGTGAAACTGGATACGGGCATGCATCGTCTGGGCTTCGACCCGGTGATGGACATGCCGAGGCTGATAGAAAGATTGCAACGTCAGACGGCTGTGATTCCCCGTTCCGTGTTCTCCCATTTCGTGGGAAGCGACAGTGATGATTTCGATGCGTTCTCCGCCCGTCAGTATGACTTGTTTCTGAAAGGCAGCGATCTGTTGCAGCAGGCATATTCCCATAAGATATTGCGTCATATCTGCAACAGCGCGGGTATCGAGCATTTTCCCGAACGTCACTTGGACATGGTGCGTCTGGGACTGGGATTGTACGGCATCAATTCGCGCAACAATGAAATGCTGCACAATGTGAGTACCTTGAAGACTACCATTCTGCAGATTCACGATGTGCCCAAAGAAGATACCGTAGGTTACAGCCGCAAAGGGCGTCTGACGCGCGACAGCCGTATAGCCGCCCTTCCCATCGGCTATGCCGACGGTCTGGACCGCAAGTTAGGTAACGGAAATGCTTATTGCCTGGTCAATGGCAAGCGTGCCCCATACGTAGGTAATATCTGTATGGACGTCTGCATGATAGACGTGACAGACATCGACTGCAAGGAGGGCGATTCTGTCGTGATTTTCGGCGATGACCTTCCCGTAACGGAACTGAGCGATGCCATCGGCACTATCCCATACGAAATTCTGACAGGCGTCAGTTCGCGCGTGAAACGGGTGTATTACCAGGATTGAAAGGAATTCTTGGATTGATGTTGCTTAGGGGAAAGGTACGAAACTTTCTTCTTGCGTGAAACCTTCTTATATGCGAAAAAGTGCTATGACAGTTCTATAAAGGGACTGCCGTAGTACTTTTTTTGTATATATCCCGATTGCATAAGGGTAAAAATGGAGAGGAAAAATTGCCGAACGACAAAAATGCAGGTTCCCAATACAAATGTACCGTATAAAGAAAGTACGTTACTTTACTTTTGTATCGTGAAGCTTAAAATGAATATCATGAAAATCAGTAATTTTTTAGTATCGATAGCCATTATGTCGGCTGCACCGGCAGCTTTGTCGGCACAGAAAGGACCGGAATGGCTCAATAAGGCAATTTTTTATCAGATTTATCCGTCATCGTATATGGATACAGATGGTAATGGTATCGGTGATATACCAGGTATCATTTCACGTTTGGACTATATCCGTTCGTTGGGTGTGACGGCTTTGTGGCTTAATCCCGTATTTGAGTCGGGGTGGTTTGACGGCGGTTATGACGTGATAGACTATTATAAGGTAGATCCGCGTTTTGGAACAAATACGGATATTGTGAAATTGATTGACGAGGCACATGTGCGTGGCATGAAAGTATGTTTTGATCTTGTCCCTGGTCATACCAGTACGGAATGTGCCTGGTTCAAGGAGTCATCGCAAAAAGATCCCAATTTACGGTACAGTGATTATTATATATGGATGGATGACATTTCGGAGGCTGAGAAAAACGAGATAAAGGAGCGCCATAAAGAACCGAATCCGGAGTCAAGCCGTCGCGGGCGTTATGTTGAGGCAAATGCACCGCGAGCCAAATATTATGAGAAGAATTTCTTTGAATGCCAACCGGCACTGAACTATGGCTTTGCCCATCCGGATCCGGCTCATCCATGGGAGCAACCGGTAGATGCTCCGGGACCGCAGGCTTTGCGCCGGGAATTGCGTAATATCATGTCATTCTGGTTCGATCATGGTGTAGACGGTTTTCGGGTAGACATGGCAAACTCTTTAATAAAGAACGATTATGATGGTGTGGAAATACGTCGTTTGTGGGCTGAGATGCGTAAATGGCGTGATGAGGCATACCCCCAGTGTGCCCTTATTTCCGAATGGTCTATACCTACGGAAGCCATACCTGCCGGTTTTGACATAGACTTTATGATACATTTTGGTGTTGATGCTTATCGTCCGTTGTTCTTTGCCAAGGATTCACCGATGGGACACGATGCGAACTATGACTATTGCTATTTTGATGAAACTGGTAAAGGAAGTATTGAGACCTTTGTTAAAAACTATACAGAGGCATACAACGCAACCCATGACAGAGGATACATCGCCATTCCAACGGCCAATCATGATTTCCAACGTCCTAATGTGGGCCGTCGCAATACGGTTGAGCAACTGAAAGTGGCTATGACGTTTTTTCTGACCATGCCGGGGGTGCCTTTCATTTATTATGGTGACGAGATAGCCATGAAGTATCAGCCAGGTTTGCCCAGCAAGGAAGGAAGTAATGACCGCGCAGGTACACGTACCCCTATGCAGTGGACTTCCGGTGCAACGGCAGGATTCTCCACCTGTGAACCTGAACGTCTTTATTTTCCGGTAGATACCGATCATGGGAAACTTACTGTTGAGACACAGGAAAAAGACCCTAATTCAATGCTCAATTATGTGCGTAGCCTAATAAAACTTCGCCAATCATCCGCTGCGTTGGGTAACAATGGAGGTTGGAAATTGCTCAGTAGTGTGGAACAACCTTATCCGATGATATACAAACGTGCGTTGGGTGCAGAGACCTATGTGGTAGCACTCAACCCGAGTGCAAAGAAGGTGGCGGCAAGTTTTGGGACACTTGGATTTGATAAGGTGAAAACGGTTTCATCAAGTGGCAAGGGTAGCTATAAACCGGGTAAAAAACAGGATGCAGTAAGTTTGGGAGGATTCAGTGCTATTGTGTTTAAAATGGTTGAATAAAAGGAAGTTGGACAAAAGTACAGAACGAAAAGACAAAGTCACCCTCTTTCTTTTGCCCAATGTGTTACATTTGCAATGACGATTTCTTCGGACAAATACTAAAAACTATAATTCATATACAATGAGAAAGACAATTTTATATGTAATGTCGATGCTTCTCGGTCTTGCGGCTGGTGCTACATCCTTGCCCCGTCCGGAATATCCGAGACCGCAGTTTGAACGTGCCGAATGGGTCAACCTCAATGGTGATTGGACATACCGGTTTGACTTCGGCAAGAGCGGACATGAAAACCGTTTGTATGAGTCCACGGGCTTTGACGACCATATCACGGTGCCTTTCTGTCCCGAAAGTCCGTTGTCCGGCATAGGATACAAGGATTTCATTGATGCCATGTGGTATCACCGCACAATTGATATTCCCAAAAGTTGGGAGGGGCAGCATGTGATGTTGCATTTTGGAGGTGTGGATTATAAATCTACGGTATATATTAATGGTAAAGAGGTTTTCATTCATTATGGTGGTGCAGTTTCTTTTAAGGTAGACATCACAAAGTTTGTTCAGGCAGGCAGTAGTGCTCATCTGGTGGTTGCCGTTCAGGATGATGTCCGCTCACGGTTGCAGCCTGGCGGCAAACAGTCGAGAAGGTTTTCATCCTACGAGTGTTTTTATACCCGTGTCACGGGTATCTGGTCTACTGTATGGCTGGAACCCGTGGCAAAGGGCGGACTGAAGAATGTGAAGATTACGCCCGACCTTGATGAATCGCAGTTTGTCTTTGAACCGGATTTCTTCGAGACTGACGGTGCGTCCACTTTTACTGTCAATGTGCTTGACGGCAATAAGACCGTAGCAACGTCGACCGTCAAGGCGAGCAACAACTCATTCCTGCCGGTAAAGATAAAGAAGGTGAAAACATGGTCGCCGGAGAATCCCCACCTCTATAATATAGAATATGTGGTGAAGGACGGTAATGGCAATGTCATCGACCGGGTGAACAGTTATGCGGGAATGCGTAAAGTTGAGTTGCGCGGAAGGGATTTTTACCTCAATAACCAACCTTATTACCAACGGCTGGTGCTTGACCAGGGATATTATCCCGACGGGCAATGGACGGCTCCGACGGACGAGGCGTTGCGTCGTGATATTGAATTGGGCAAGGCTGCAGGATTCAACGGTGCACGTCTTCATCAGAAAGTCTTTGAACAAAGATATTTCTACTGGGCTGACAAACTGGGCTATCTTACTTGGGGAGAGTCACCGAGCTGGGAAATGGACTGGACAAATGAGATTGCGGCACGAAACATGATAGATGAATGGACTGAGTGTGTGGAACGTGATTACAATGTGACGTCATTAGTGGTGTGGTCACCTCTCAACGAAACGTGGCAGGATGATGTGGACGGACAGCGCCGCCGCCTCTCCCGTGACCTTTATTTTATGACCAAACGCCTTGACCGTACACGTCCCGTGGCTACGACGAGCGGTGGTTATCATGAAGGGTATGACGATATCTATACCGAACATACCTATGTGCAGGATCCGGTGGAACTGTACAGACAACTGAAACCGGTTGACGAAGGAAATGCCTATACACAATGGGCGGATAAGAGTTGGGGACATCAGGGGGAACCCTATATGATTGACGAGTTCGGTGGAATACGCTGGGTGAAAAAGATGAAAGCCGAGGAAGTGGCTCCTGAAACGGCATTCTGGGGATACGGCAAGGATCCGCAGTCGCTTGAAGAATTCTACCAGCGCCTTGAAGAACAAGTGAACGTTGTGCTGAGCATTGACGGAATAACCGGTTTCTGCTATACCCAAATCGTGGATGTGGAACTGGAGAAAAATGGAATATTCACTTACGACCGCGAAGAGAAATTCGATATGGAGCGCATACGCAAAATATTCGGCAAGTCTCGCGAACAAGCAAAAAAGGAAGTGGAGATGATGTTAAAAGAGAGAAAGTGATATGTGAGTCTTCCGTATTAAAGAAGAAAAACTTATTTTTATAACATAAAATGTTTGATAACATGAAAAACTCAAATTTTTTACTTACAACAGCCATGTTGCTCGCAGCGGGCAATAGTATGGCACAGGACCAGGTTATTGATTTGTTGCCGGACGGTGTTACCGTGAATATCAACTCCGAACGCCGTACTGTGAAAGAAAAGAACCTTGTCATCGCAGGTTCGGAAGAAAAAGGTTACAAAGCATTCTTTGCAGCTACCGAAGCGACACATGGTGAGGAGCTGTGGGTGACGGACGGAACGAAAGAAGGCACGAGAATGGTTAAGGATATTCTTCCCGGAGCAGGAAGTTCCGGTCCGAGTCATATAGCGCGATTGAACGATAAAGTGTTGTTCTCTGCCTATACGGATGACTGGGGACGCCAGCTTTGGGTAAGTGACGGAACGGAAGAGGGAACAAAATTGATTGCCGTTACTTACAACTTCGGTGATGCCAATCCGCAGGCTATCTATCAGATCAACGAGACGCAGGCCGTTTTTGCAGCCATCAGTGACGAAAGTGCCGAATACGATCCGGATAACGGTGCCCAATACTGGCTTTGGGTGACCGATGGAACGGAAGAAGGAACTAAGTTTGTCAAGGAAGTGCAGATCGATAATCCCGGTAAGGAAAATACCAATCAGCATTCACCGTTTGTGCGTGTCGGTCGCAAACTGTTCTTCAAGGCTGATGATATAGACAGCCATTACGGTACGGAACTTTGGGTAACAGACGGTACGGCAGAAGGTACCTACCTTGTGAAGGACATCAACCTGGAACCTAATGCAGACAAGGGAGACGGTTATACCCGCGATTCCGCTATCGACAATATGGAGAACTTCAATAATAAAAAGTTGTTCTTCAAGGCTTGGACGATGGAGTCGGGTAATGAACTGTGGTGTTCAGACGGAACGGAAGAAGGTACCTACGAGGTTTATGACTCCAATCCCAGCATCGATCCGAATAATGGTCTCGGTCTTGGCGGTAATGTGTTCGGTCAGGGATGGGAAGTTTATAAGGACCGTATTTGGTTCCGTGGCTACAGCCCGAGTGCAGGTTTTGAATTCTGCGGTTCCAATCTGGAAAAAGGCGACTATATCGTTCATGACTTGTTTGACTTGAATCCTTCAATAGATAACAATTCATTCCCGGATCCAGGATGTGTGTTCCAAGATACATATATGTTCTGTGCTGCAAACGGTTTCGATGCGGCTGCAACACCGGTACAGAATGGTGGAAAGATGTGGTGCTTCGATGGTGAGAAGTGTTGGATTCAGAAAGGCAATCTTGAACTTTTCCCCGGAACGGTAAGCAACTGGGTGAAAGAGCCGATAGTGGCAGGCGGTTCGCTTTATTGGATGAACGAGGCTAACGACGTGGCTTTGGGACTTGGTTCCGGTTTGTACCGTCTTGACGATGTCGATGGAACTCCGGTCGTTGTGACTCCGATTACTTCGGATGGAGATAATGTCCATACACTCCGTAACCTTGCCGGTACGATTATTTATGCCTGTGGCAAGAACAACCGTCTGTATGTGGACCAATACACCAAACCGGGATGGGATGGCGTGAGCGATGCCGGTTACCTTGAACCTGACTTCGGTGATAAAACCGGTGACGGCATTGCGGAAATTGGCAATGATACTGAATCAGACCTTGTGAATGTTTATAATCTGAACGGTATCGAAGTGCGTCATGGCATGAGTAAAACGGAAGCTACCAAAGGATTGGCCAAGGGTATCTACATTGTCGGCAAGCAAAAGTGTGTAGTAAGATGATATCAGGCAGATAGCTTTATACAGAAGGGGAGGAAGGAGTGACCTTCATCATTCTTCCTTTCCTTTTTATCACTTAAATCATATACTTCCGACTTTTAGAAGTTGGGTTTGCGAAACTCAAAAATAAGACTATGAAAAGAAAACATAATCGTTTACTTATAATGCTGTTGCTGCTTTTCTGTTCAGCTGCAGGTTATGCCCAGAAGATAACCGTTACGGGAACCGTATTCGACGATCAGACACAGGAGACCATGATAGGTCTCATCGTCAAGGAGAAAGGGACAAATAACGGGTCAATTACAGATTTTGATGGAAATTATACCATTCAGGTAGAGAAAAACGCCATACTTGAGTTCTCATATATGGGATATGAGACATCGGAGGTTGCTGTCAAGGGACGTACAAAAATAGATGTCAGGTTGAAACCGGCGGATAAGATACTTGACGAACTGGTTGTCATAGGTTATGGTGTACAGAAAAAAAGCGACGTGACCGGTTCTATATCAAGTATTTCCGGAAAGGATGTGAACAATACTCCCGTTTCATCAGCTTTGCAGGCACTTCAAGGACGTGCAGCAGGTGTCAATATCATACAGAATTCCGGTGCTCCCGGTGGGGGAACGACCATCAAAATACGTGGTACCGGTACCATCAATGATGCCGACCCGTTGTATGTCGTTGACGGATTCATCGTAGACAATATCGATCATATCAATCCCAACGATATAGAAAATGTGGAAGTGTTTAAGGATGCCGCATCGAGTGCCGTATATGGTAGCCGTGCTGCAAACGGTGTTGTGGCAATTACCACGAAGGGTGGTAAGGAAGGAAAAACCACGATTACATACGATGGGTACGTGGGTATTTCCTCACCGTGGAAAACCATTGACGTGATGGGGGCCGACGATTATGCCCTGATGCAGGACTATATCAACGGAACACAGATTTATTCCATTGACGGGCAGATGTTCATGTCGAAGAATGAGGGCGGTTATTATTTCGATAAAGACAAATACGCCATACTGGACACTTTGCACAGAAACTCATGTCCCAATTATTGGGACGCCATTTCGCGTACAGGTTTCAAGATGTCGCATGGAGTATCTGTTTCCGGTGGCAACGACAGAACTCAATATCTTGCCAGTGTCAGCTATTTTAAAGAAAACGGTATTGTAAAGACATCGGACTATAACCGTTTCAACAGCCGTCTGAACGTAAAGACAAAACTTGCTAAGTGGCTCACCATGACCGGCAACTTACTTTATACCAATGAAAACCGCGACATTGTACCTGAAGGTGGCAATAGTATATTGAAACAGGCCTTGTTCTATACACCTATGGAATATTTGCACGACAACAAGGGATATTGGTATGCGGAGAATCCTTTGTCGGTGCTTGACCGCAATCACCAGTCGATGAAACGCGACCGTATAGACATGAATGTCATGCTGGATGCCAAGATATGCAAATTGCTGACTTATCAGTTCAAGGCATCTTATTATACCGTGCGTCAGATTGACGATAACTTTACCGAAGTGTTCGGACTTAACGAAGATTTCGTGATGCCGACCTCATTGGCTAAAGTTTATAAGAAGCAGTCGAATACGGACAAGTGGGAAATCAATAACTTGCTTACTTTCATGTGGCGGAACGATCATCACAATGTAACGATTCTGGCAGGACAGACAGCAGAAGGTTATAATTTGAACTGGCAGGAGGGCAACCGTGCCGGAACGCCGAGTAATGAAAGTATATACCATTATTTCTCAAGTGCATATACGGGAGACAAGGTGTACGGTTTGAACCGTGAATGGACGGCAGTGGGATTTATCGGACGCCTTAATTACAGTTACAATGATATTTACCTGTTGCAAGCCAACGTACGTGCCGACGGTTCGTCCAAGTTTGCCAAGGGCAATAAATGGGGTGTGTTCCCTTCTGTGTCATTGGGATGGAAATTCACGAACGAGAAATTCATGGAACCGGTGACACGATGGTTGAACAACGGTAAGATTCGTGTCGGCTGGGGATTGCTCGGTAACAACCGTATTGACGAACTTGCCCGCTACACTTATCTGACTTCCGGTTACAATTATCCTTTCGGATTGGGCAACAGCACCGTTTATGAAGGTGCTACCGCAACAGTTTTGGGCAATAATGATATTGTTTGGGAGAAAAACGAAAGCTACAATATCGGCGCCGACCTTTATTTCTTCAACAACCGGTTGTCATTCACAGCAGAGTATTTCAACCGTAAGACCACCGACATGCTTCTGCGTGTGCCTACGGTAAGTTCAGCCGGACTTGGAGAATCACCCATGACCAATGCCGGTGCCGTAAAGAATTATGGTTGGGAGTTTGATGTGAAATGGCGTGAAAACGTAGGAGACAACTGGCGATATGAAGTTGGATTTAATCTTAGCTGGATAAAGAACAAGGTGACCAGCCTCGGAACAGGCAATGAACCGATATATGGTGCGTATTTAAGTGAAAACAGTATCGTGGACTATGTGACGAAGACTGCGGTAGGACAACCCATCGGAAGTTTCTTCGGCTACGTTACGGACGGGATATTCCAAAGTTATGATGAGATCCGTCAAAGCGCACAATACGAAGTGGGCAAGAATGATTTTGAGCAGACAACCATGCCCGGTGACTTCCGTTTCAAGGATCTTAACGGTGACAATCGCATAACAGCTGAAGACCGTACATATTTGGGCAGCCCGCTGCCGAACTTTGTTTTCGGTATACCTCTTTCGGTCGGTTACAAGAACTTTGACCTGACGCTCTTCTTCCAGGGACAGACCGGTAACAAGATATTCAACGTGATGGACTATTACCTGTATAATGCCGCAGAAGGCAATGTGTATGCAGACATACGCGGCAAGCATTGGTCCGGACAGGTGGAAGGACAAGGCCGTACGTTTTTCCCGGAAAATCTCGGTGCAAGCATTCCCGACCTTTCCAATAATGATGCGCCGCGCAACTTCCGTGCGAGTGATTTCTTCGTGCAGGACGGCAGTTATCTGCGTCTGAAACAGTTGCAGCTCACTTGGACGGTCCCTGCACAGTGCCTTAAAAAGTTGAAGATTTCAAATCTTGCGCTTTCCCTGACAGCCTACAATCTGTTGACAATAACCGGTTATGACGGTTTGGACCCGGAAGTGGGAAAAGTTTCGGGAACGGAAAGCAACAATTTGAGCATGGGTGTGGATTATGGTAACTACCCTCAGGCACGTTCGTTTACATTCGGTGTTAAACTCGGTATATAACAACACATAAAGAGCATACGAAATATGAAAAAGTTAATATATTCCATCATCGCCGGTTCCGCTTTGCTTGTCATGACGGGCAGTTGTGAGGATTTCCTGGATAAGGAAGTAACGGGCAATCCGACCGATGAGAACTATTACGACACTCAATACAAGATGCAGTCGGCACTTGATGCCGTTTACGATTTATTGCAGTCGGATAGGTATAATGACCAGGAATGGCGTTTCGGTGAAGCCATGGGCGATAATGTTTATGGTACGGATGAAGGGTTAGGGTCACAAATGGGGCAACTTGTCAACTTCCGGTTCACAACGTCCAATACCTGGATACTGCAACGTTGGGAAGTCAATTATGAAGGTATACATCGTGCCAATCAGGTCATCGCCAACATGGACAAGGTGGGTATCTCTACCAATGCCTATACGGCATATCAGGGGATACGTTGGATTTACGGTCAGGCGAAATTCCTGCGTGCGTATTACTACTTCAATCTGGTGAAAACGTTCGGTGGAGTGCCCATCCGTCCTGAAGTGGAGACGGTAGATAATCTGGTGTTTCCACGTTCTACAAAGGAAGAGTGTTATGCCTATATTGAAAAAGATTTGCGTGAGGCGGCAGTTATGTTGCCGGCTGTTTACAATTCTTCTTCAGACTTAGGTAAAATTACGCGTGGAGCGGCGGTCGCATTGCTTATGAAAGTGCTTATGTATGAAGCAAAGCCGGGCGTGAACTCTGATAAATGGCAACAGATGGTGGAACTTGGCAAGTATATGGTCGATGATGAGGCTATGACATACGCCCAAATGTTGGCTTATGACGGTCAGGAGGATTGGGAAACTTTGCGCAAGCGTTTGTGGTTCAAACCGGTGGAAGAAATCGAGAACGGCACATCCAATACCGGTGAATATGAAAGTCCTGATGCTAAATTGGATAACATAAGCCGTGTTTATTCATTGGCTTATAACGATTATTACGGCAGCCCGTTGCACAATGGCGACAAGCAGTCTTACATCTTCCAGTTCTACAGTGACGGTGAATATTGCCGTGGATCAGTGTTTGAAGTCAATTTCAAGGAAAGCGGTGACGGAACTTCCGGTGATACCAACGAAGGTCAGGGACTGGAGTTCTTTGATGTGGGCAATGTCAAGATGTACACAAAGGATGCATTGTTGAACGATATCTTCGGTTCGGACGTCCGCAAGGACTTTACCATTCACCATCAGGGACAGACTTTTGACGGTGAGATATGGCAAGGCGGAGAAGGCAACTATGTGTCGTTGAAGTGGTATACTCCGAAGAAGGATAAACCGAAATACGCCGGTGACAACGGCAGGAACCGTCGTGTAATCAGGTATGCCGATGTTGTATTGATGTATGCTGAGGCACTGAATGAAACCGGTAACCGTGAGGCGGCCCTGACTAATCTGAACAAATGCAAGGCACAGGTGAACACCATCAACCAGTCCACGCAATTATATGTTGCCGGCGGCTACGGATACATACGTGATCAGATCTGGAGTGAACGCCGCAAAGAGTTCGCTTTCGAGTGGGACCGTTATTTCGATCTTGTGCGACAGGGGCGTGCGGCGAAAGTGCTCCATGCTTTTGCTTCTTACACGGCAGTACGTCGCGGAGCCTTTTTCCGTGAGGGCGTGAATGAACTGATGCCTATTCCGCAGACAGAGATAGACGTGTCCAACGGAGTTGTGGTGCAGAATCCGGGATATTAAGAGAACGATGTCATTAACAATAATACGTATAATGAAATGAAACATATCAGTAAAATATTCTATATGCTTTTGCTGGCAACTGTTCCGGGATTCATTTCTTGCTCGGACGAGAATGAGGAGGCACGTACGCCGCAGGCTGTCGTGACGGTGAACCGGACGGATTTGGATATCAATGAATCCATGGAAATCCGTTTTCAGGGTGTGGCGGACCAGGTTGTCGTATATACCGGCGATGAAAGCCATGACTATTCGCTCCGGAATGAGAGTAATACGGGCTTTGTCATGAACAAGGGCTTGTTTACCTATTCTTATTCCGTACCGGGCACATTCAAGGTCGTGGTATTGGCGACAACATACGACACCTATATGGGGAACGGACTGCGCACTGATACAACATCCTTTTATGTGACCGTGAAAGATGATGTAACTGAGCTTGGGCAGGTGTATTCTTCAATAACCCCCAATATCTATTATGCATCTCTTGTCAATGAAAGCGATTGGGTGATGTGCCTTCCGACAAAGCAAGTGTACAAAAATCGTGAAGTGGCTCTTAACGCCAAACGTCAGCGTTTGAGTTTTGAAATCGCATCTGAAGCATCAGAGATTTATGTGGATGATGTGTTGTATTCTTCACGTGACTATTACGATCTGACGCAGACACATGACATTCGTGTCAAATCCGACTTCGGAAGTGTACGTCATTACAAACTGTATACCATGATTTATCCAGAGTTCAGTAAGGTGACGCTTGATGGTGTAAAAGGAACATTGGTGCGTGATGCCTACAATCAGGACCGTCAGATTTATCGCTTTACGCTTCCTGCCGGTACAACGGAACCGGTCATCGAGTATACACTCGACGGCGACGGAACGTTCTTTGTCGGAGACGATGCGGTGCCTTCCGGCACTCCGATTAATCTGGACAACGATCTGTTCTCGATCAGAAGGGTAAATAATGAAAACAGTGATGTGTCGGCAACGTCAACGGTAAGATTTGAAATTACTTATAAATGATAATAATGGATAAGAATAAAGATAAGATGACAAACCGTATTTATTCATTTCTCATAGCTCTGGTTGTTACGCTCTCCGCTCTGGCGGAGGGCGAAACACCGTATAAAGGTTCCCGTATATTCTGGGATACGGCAACAAAGACAACAGTGTTTCCTCATGGCGGTTATGCCCGTATGATACAGTTGCAGGACGGCCGTCTGATGGCTGTGACAGAGAATGGTGGTATTGATATATCGTTCAGCGGCAATATGGGTAGTACATGGTCCTCGCAGACAAGGATTGTCACCAATCCAGCCGGATTGCCTGAATGTGTGCCTGATTTGATACAGCTTGCCGACGGAACCATACTTGTAGGATATAATCCGCGACCGAGTGAACCCTATTCGGAAGACCGGAAGTTCGGCATTCGTCTGAAACGCAGTACAGACAACGGTATGACATGGAGTGATGAGATATTCGTTGTGGATGCAGATTTTGTTTTCTCTAACGGATGTTGGGAACCGTCTTTTCTTCAGCTTCCTTCCGGTGAGGTCCATCTTTATTATGCCGATGAAGACCCGTATAGAAACAACAACGACCAGCAGATTTCCCTTTGCCGCTCTTTTGATGGAGGGCTCACGTGGTCGGCACCGGAGAAAATATGTTATCGGCAGGGATGGCGCGATGGAATGCCTTCGGCAGTCATTCTGCAGGACGGTAATATTGCCATGGCTTATGAGGACAACGGCTGGCAGGGGTTTGAGGGCAGTTTTGTGCCGAGTATTGCCGTTTGTCCGCTGGAAGTCAATTGGCATGATTACTGGGTGGATGCAAACAGTTCCAACCGTTGGCAGGCACGCAATTATGATTTTGTGAAATCCAATGTACGTGGCGGTGCTCCTTATATCCGTGTGTTGCCATGGGGTGAGACGGTATTGTCGCATCAGGGAGATATTGATTACAATGGAAAATACAATATGTATGTCTATGTAGGCGATGAGCATGCCCGGGACTTCAAGGCAGCGTGTGCTCCGTTCAGTCTTGGTGTAAACGAGCAGGCATTATGGACTTCGCTGGCAGTTATCGACACGGGTGTTGTTGTTGCCGTTGCGCCGATAAACGGGCGTGTGGAGATGATGAAAGGTTATCCCGTGCGCCAGTTGCAGGCACCTTACGGTACTCCTGTCGTGGACGGAAAGCAGACACGTAATGAGGGATACTATAAACCGATGGCCACCCAGATGATTCTCGGACGTGAGTATGGTACGCGTTTTACCGGTGATTATGCATATAATAACGATTCGCTGTATTTCACATCGCGCGTATCGGACACCGACCAAGTTGCCGTAACCGGTTCTTTCGGTGACGGAATCTCGCTTTATCTTGATACCCGATATGCTTCGGCAACTTATCCGGAAGCCGGTATCTTCCGCTTCTTTTTCCGGTTAGACGGTACGATGCAGGTGATGTATGGCGAAGAAGGAGGACGGACATGGTTGCGTAAAGCGGATGGCGACACATTGAACGTAAATTATAAGGTATCGCGCGCGGGTACCTATTATATAGTAGAAGCTGCCATTCCATGGAAAGGGCTTGGCTTTGATACGGCACCGGTGGGACAGATGATGCGTGCCAATGTGATGTTGCAGAACCGGAGTAAGACCAACAGTACTCCCGTTTATGAAATGTTGCCGGATGCCAAGCGTGATGCTTCATGGTCGTGGATGGACTTCGTATTACTGGAAAATCCGGCAGACGGCATGAGAGAGGTTGCATCAGTGGAACCGAAGATTGTGACAGACGGTACACGGCTGCATGTTACGAATGTCAATGTGGAGGGACTGATGTTGTATGCTCTGGACGGACGTTGCATCGGAAGTGTCAGGGGACAGAATACGGTTCAGTTGCCTTTGGATGCCAATGGCATTGTCATTGTCCGGATACTTTTGGGTGATGGTAAAGTCATATCAAGAAAGATAAAGCTATAAAACATAAAAGAAGAGATTTCTTTGGGAAATATATTCAACCAATAAAATAGTCTGTTATGCGTAAACTAATATGGATGTTCGGTTCTGTTCTGTTTGCCTGTTTTTCGGTAAGGGCAGCGGGTTATAGGTTTTTTCATCCGGCAAATCTGCTTGGCTTGCCTCATCAGCAGGTGGAGGCGCTTGCTCAAGACGGAAAGGGGAATATCTGGATTGGTACGCGTAACGGGCTGGTACGCTTTGACGGATATGTGACCCGTTGTTATTACAATGAGGGAACGGACAATTCGTTGGCGCATAATTTTGTGAGAAAACTGTTCGTTGACAGCAAACAGCAGTTATGGATATGTACGCAACGTGGGATTAGCCAATATCGTCCGGCAAGCGATGATTTTAAGAATTACGACCTTTCCGGTTGTTACATACAATCCATAGCCGAGTCCGGGCATGGAAAGTTGTTTTGTGCCGGTGACCGGCTTTTTGTATATGACGAGCAGAAAGATAGTTTTGATGCCTTACCTTCGGTAGGAGAGGGGTTCATTCTTTCGTTGGCTGTCGACAAAAAAGATAATCTTTATGTCGGTACTAATTCTTCAATATACACTTATGATGCCACTTTGACAAAGATTTCCCGACTCGCTCCCCAATACTATTCCGATTTTATAACCGGTTTTGACGGTATCATGCCCATGCTGGTGGACCATGAAGGCCGTTTGTGGATAGGACGAAACGGCAAGGGGGTGATGGCAATAGACTTGAGTAACTGGCATTCGGAAATCTTTGATGCCGGAAAATTGTCGGACGGTACGGTGAGAACGATATGTGAGGATCGGAAAAACCGTATATGGCTTGGCACCGAAGGAGGACTGACGGTCATACGTCCCGATGGAGGGATTGATATTATCCGTCAGAATTTCAACAACGACAAGCTGTTGAGCGACAATGCCATCTATACTGTTTTGTGTGACAGGGACAACAATATTTGGGTCGGTTCCTATTTCGGTGGTGTGGATGTGATGCGTGGTGACCATCCTTTTACATGGTACGAACCCGGATATACTCCGATAAATATCAAGGGAAAGGTGGCAAGAATGATGACGGAAGTAGACAATGGTGACATCTGGATTGCCACGGAAGACGGTGGATTGAACATCTACAACCGGCGGACAGAGACTTTTTCACAGTTTGACCGTATACCGAACATGGGAAACAACATACATAGTCTTTATTATGACCGTAATGCATCGGACATGTGGATAGGGACCTTCCGGCATGGACTGTTCAAATACAACTTGTCCTCCGGTGCCGTGAAACGGTATGAACTGATTCCCGGCAGTACGGACAACTCCATTTTCGGCTTTGCACGGCAGAGCAACGGCTGTTTATGGATTGCAACGACTCAAGGTCTCAGGTACTATGATGCGGCGCATGATACTTTCGGCAAAACCGGTAATGACAGGCTCGACAATTACTTTGTCTATACGTTGGCTGTTGACAGTCGTGACAATGTCTGGGTAGGGACACTGCGTGACGGGCTGTTCTGCATTGACGGACGTAACGGGAAGGTGACCAATTATTGTGTTCAAAACGGTGGGTTGAGAGACAATTATGTCACTTGTATCTATCCTGCATCCGACGGCAAGATATGGATTGGAACGAACAACAACGGAATCCAGCTTTTTGAACCGAAGACCGGGACAGCAGAAAACCTTAATGACGAGCCGATATTGAGGACTTGTACGGTGTGCAGTATCAGCGATGACGGCAACGGTCATATATGGATCGGTACGAGTCAGGGACTTTTCCTATACATACCGAAAACGGACAGGGTTGTGCGCTTCACTACCGAAAACGGGCTGCCTGTCAATCAGATGAATTTTTCTTCCACTCTGATGGCATCTGACGGCAGGATGTATGTCGGAACCGTCAACGGATTGGTGTCTTTCAATCCCTCGCAGATAAAGTCGGATACAGGTTCGTTTGATGTCCATTTGAATTCATTGCTTATCAATGGTGAGGACGTGAATTCCTCCACAAAGGATTCTCCGTTGAAAGACGAGCTTGATAAAACCAGTGTGCTAAAGCTTTCTTACAGCCAGGCACGTTCTTTTTCCATCGAATATGGTGTCATCATGCCCGGTAATGCCACGACCGTCAACTATCAGGTATGGGTGGAAGGCATTGACAAGAGCTGGCATAATGTGGGGATGGAACGCCGGTTTGTGGGGTATAAGTTGCCACCGGGGACTTATACCATCCATGTTCGTGCCAACAATTCGAATGAAGGATGGGACAAGTGTCCGGAAAAGACCATCACTGTCGTTGTAGCCGCGCCTTTCTACCGTACTGTATGGGCATATATGTTTTATGTATTAGTCATGGCACTGATGGTCTACTATCTGTTGCGTTCATACAAACAGCGTTTACAGGAGAAGAACAAGATGAAGATGGCTATCATGGAGAAAGAAAAAATCGAAGAGATAGACCGTGCGAAATCGGATTTTTTCACCACAGTGTCGCACGAATTGAAGACACCGCTCTCTCTGATTGTCGCACCTCTGAAAAGCATACAGCGCGACAACATGACCGAGGCATGCCGCAAGCATCTGGAAACGGCCATCCAGAATACCCAGAAGATGGAACAGCTTATTGGTGAGCTTGTCACTCTTAATAAGGTAGAGTCGGATAACTTCCCGTTCTATATACAGAAAGGCAATCCTTTGGAGTTCATGGACCGCATTGCCATGTCTTTCCGCGATACGGCATCGGGACGCCAGCTCATATTCCGTGTTGTTCTTGAAGACAATGGTGAAGACGTGTGGTTCTCGCCTTCTTATCTGGAAAAGATAGTGAACAATCTTCTGTCCAATGCCTTCAAGTTCACGTCCGAAGGCGGTACGGTTACCGTGAAGTCATCCATTACCACCCGTTCCGACAATCATACGTATCTGTATCTTGATGTTACGGACACCGGTATCGGTATAGCACGGGAAGAACAGGAAAAGATTTTCGGCAGGTTCTATCAGACCAAGCGCGGATATAGTGCCAACAATCATGGCTGGGGTATCGGACTGGCATTGGTGAAGAGGCTTGTAGACATTCATAAGGGTACGATTGAAGTGGAAAGTGAGATCGGACACGGCACAACGTTCAGGGTATGGCTGAATGTAGACATGAATGCTTTCGACAAGGACAATATCATCAATGAGGACAAGGTGATAGTGCCGCTTAAAGATTACAACTTTACGCCCACGATGACCGATATGCAGGGGCATGACGATGAAGCCGGAAGTGTAAGTGACAACGAGAAACTGTCCATATTGATTGTTGAAGACAACCATGACCTGCTGATGTTCCTGAAAGATTATTTCGCCCAGCGTTACAATGTTTTTACGGCAGAGAACGGAGTACAGGCGCTTGCCATAACGGATACGGAATCTATACAGCTGGTGATCAGTGATGTTATGATGCCGGAAATGGATGGGGTGGAATTGTGCAGGCGCTTGAAGGAAGATGTGGCTACTTCGCATATTCCGGTGGTGCTCCTTACTGCCAAGAACGAGCAGGAAGATGTCGTGACGGGTTACAAGAGCGGTGCGGAGGCTTACGTGTCGAAGCCGTTCGACCCGCAAGTGCTCGATTTGCAGGTCAACAACATCATCCAGTTGGTGAAGATCCGTCAGCAGGAGATTGTGGATGCAGATACGGAAGATATGGAATCAACGTCTCTCGGTCCTCTTGACAAGGAATTCATGCAGCAGGTCAATGAACTTATTGACCGGCATATTGATGACAGTGACTTCTCCATTGCAGACATCACGAAAGAGCTTGCCATCAGCCGAAGCCTGCTTCACACCAAAATGAAGAATCTTGTCAACATGTCGATGGGTGAGTATATCCGCCGTAAACGTCTTAATCTGGCGTGTCGGTTGCTGAAGGACGGCTACAATGTTTCCGAAACGGCATACCGGTCCGGTTTTGCAGATCCCAATTATTTCTCAAAAGCATTTAAGAAACAAATAGGAAAGAGTCCGACAGAGTTTCTGGCGGAGCAAAGAAAGTAACTTATGAAACAAAAGATGATAACATTGATTATGTCTGTTCTCATGGGCATAGGGGCTGTTTCTGCACAGACTTACAGCAATCCCGTATTGCCGCATGTGGCTGATGCCGGCTGCATACGTTATGCCGGAAAATACTATATAGGTGGGGTGGGAACCAACGGAGACTTTTTTGTCAGCAATGATTTGGTGGACTGGAACCGACGCATACATGTGTTTGACCTTGACAACCAATGGACACACGGAACAGGTGCGAAGAACAATCAGATTCATGCCAACGACATGACATACAGTGACGGTGTGTTTCATTTCCTTTTCAGTGCCAACTGGTGGGGCAAAGACCGGCATATCGTGCACATCACACATGCTACGGCTTCTGATGTGGAAGGTCCTTACCGTGAGGTGAGGGATGACCAATGGATGGAAAACCGCATCGATCCGATGGTTTTTTGTGATGAGGACGGACGCCAATATCTGTATATGGTCAAATTTACAGACGGCAATACCATTTGGGGGCGTCCTCTCAACAAGGACTTGTCGTTTGCAGGCGATGCCGTGCAACAGTTCAGTTCGCAACCCGGAACGTGGGAAACGATGGACAACCGTGTGGCGGAAGGTCCTTGGGCAATGAAATACCGCGGACGTTATTATATGATGTATAACACCAACCACACGGCGTTGGAATACGGCAATTACCGTCTCGGAGTGTGCGAGGCATCGTCGCCATTGGGATTTAACCCCGGTGGAAAGTACAGTCATCCGGTAGTAGAGCCTAATACGGCGGGGATAGATGACAATCATGTAGACCTGTTGCGTTACGGAAGCGGAAGTTATGTGCCTGTCGATTGGCAGAAAGATACCATTCGTTTTGTTCTCTCTTCAAAACCCGAAGGCGATGTGTTCATGCTTCTGATGCAACAGGGAACAACAATATCCTTGAATGGAATTGCAGTCAATCCGGGAGCTGAAAGAAACTATGAGTTGATACGGATTGACCATCAACTTCTGCGTGTGGGAGAGAATACCCTGACAGTAAACCGTAATAATGGAAGAAGCCGTATCACCAACATTGCCTTGTATGATTTCGGGCAGGACACAGCGGATGACGTACTTGTCACACCGGGGCAACCCAATATCCTGCGCGGCCCGAACGGGTGGGAATGGTGGCTTGTTTACATGGCGAACAAGAATGGCTGGAGTCGCGACCAATATATAGACCGTGTACATTTCACCCGTGGACGTCTGGTTGTCGATGGTATCACTGGACCGAAAACGAAAGGATTTCATCCGGCTCCGGCGAAACCGGTGTACAGCGGAACCGCACTTGACAGCATCGCTTTTACCGATGCCTATTTGCTGGAACTTACTGTCTCTTCATCGCTTCGCAGGCAGGGGATAAAAGTCGGAGGAAGAGAAGTGGTGCTGCCCGACACCATGCGGACGGATGTTGCCCATGAATGGCGTATTGAGAAGAACTGCGGTCTGCTTACCGTGTGGATTGACCGTGTGCTGGTTGCCGACCATATCGCTGTCGGGACGGACAGAAACGAAGTGGAATGGCTGGGAGATGCCGGCAGTTACGATATTGTATATGTGTCCTATTGTCCCGGTTTTGACGAGTACGGCAAATGGTTCAGTGGCTGGGGACAGCATGAAGCCACTCCCGCCGGACTTTGTCTGCAACCCGGTGATGCGTTGAAAGGAGATGAGGCAGAGAACTATGCATTCACCGTGCAGTTGATGAACCATACGGCACAATGCCGGTATGGAGTGTATGCGGCGTGGAAAGATGAGAAGAATTATATCCGTGCATACGTTGATGCCGGCAAGCGCATGCTTGTGGTGGAGACATGCCGCAAGGGGAAGATGAAGACCGCATCCTACCCGCTGGCAAAGAATGAGGTGTGTTATCCTGATATAAAGTATTCGGATAATTTTGAGAAACAGTATCGTTTCGATGTTCCCACAGCTATCAGTGAAATATCATTGTACAAGCATGATGCCGACCGCCACGATGTTTTCCTGGATGATGTCGCCTCCACCCAACAGTTCTGTTATCTTGATGGAGATACGTGGAAACCTCTTGCCATCAAACACGAAATGTCTGACCATCCCGCATGGCAACGTATTACATTCCCGGAGGTAAGGACCAAGGCGTTGCGTATGATTAATGCCGGAGCACAGGACGAGCAGCGGCATATTTACCGTATCAAGGTGAAGAAGAATTTCTCTGAGAGCTACCAGTTGCGTATAGAGCGTCAGGCAGACAAGTTATACATATATGTGGATAATGAAGAGAAGACAGTCGTTGATGCCGGCTGGTTGCCTCCGACACGCATCGGGCTTTACTGTGACGGTCAGGGTGAGGTGACAGTCAAGGATATACTGTATTATGAAAAAGGAAAATAAAATCAATCAATCAATCATGAAATTAAGAATATGGCTTCAATGTGCGGTGCTGCTTGCCGGCATCACGCACGCAGGATTTGCAAATGACTTTCCGGTTTCAGCCAACATATCGCTGAAGGTTCCCGGAAATGATGCGAGGCAATATGATTTGTCTCTGGTAAGGCAGCAGGACGGTTCCTATGCTTGCCGTGCATCGGAAGAAATTCCGGTAGTGATAACACGTAAGACCGCGGAAGACGGCAGTGCACAACGTGTCACCGTCACGTTGGAGGCTTCGGCTGATGTTTACTTCAATTATGGTGAACAGATGCAGACCGGTTACAGGCACGATGATTGCCTGTTTTACATGCCCGGATTCTGGTACCGCCGTAATTTGCGTTCACCGAAAGAGGCTCCGTCTTTCCATACCTCAGACGGCTGGCTGGTACGGGAAGACCGTCTGAGCACTCCGCTTACGGCGGTTTTCAACGAAAAGGCAGGGACATCGGTGGCGGTCATACGTCTGGATGCCTTTGATAAGGAGGCGCTGACTACCCACCATGAAGGGGAAGTGATTCTGTCCGGCGAAACCTCCATCGGATATACCGGTTTTTGGAATGTCGGTGGAATGACCGTGCTGGCATACGGTTTCCCGTATAAGGAAGCGCCGAAGACATATATCCGCAAGTTGACACTGGCACCTTCGGTCGAGGCTTTCCAGTTGCTGCGTAAGGGAGAAAGCCTTACACTGACGTGGGAATTGTCGGAACGTCCGGCTGCCGACTTTTCGGAGTGTGTGCAACGCACGTGGGAATATTCTTACGATACCAACCGTCCGCAACCCGTTTCCACACCTTATACGGTAGAGCGCATGAAAGAGGTCATGAGTAACTTCTTTACGGAAAGCTATGTCGATACGGAACCGGTGCATTATTATTCCGGTGTGGAACTGTTGACCAATACCTGTGACCGTACGGATGTGGCGGAAGTAGGTTTTGTCGGGCGTACGTTGCTCAATGCCTTCAATGCCTTGGAATATGGAATCCAACAGAACCGTCGTGACCTGGTGGATGATGCTAATAGCATCTTCGACACTTATCTGGTCAATGGTTTCACTGCGGCGGGTTTTTTCAATGAAAGGGTGCACTATAAGCGTGGCTTTTATGAAACTCGTCAGAGCATTCGCCGGCAGTCGGAAGGCGTATACGCCGTGCTGCATTATTTGAATGATGAGAAGCAACGGAAATGCCGGCATCCGGAATGGGAGCAGCGTGTCAGGGCAATACTCGACATGTTCCTGAGCCTTCAGAACGAGGACGGCAGTTTCCCGCGCAAGTTCAAGGATGACCTCTCCGTAGTGGATGCCAGTGGCGGCAGCACTCCGTCGGCTACGCTTCCTCTGGTGATGGGTTACAAGTATTTCAAGGACAAGCGTTATCTTGAAAGTGCGAAACGTACGGTGGCATATCTTGATAAGGAGTTGATTTCCAAAGCCGACTATTTTTCTTCGACACTGGATGCAAACTGTGAGGACAAGGAAGCCTCGCTGGCGGCGGCAACGGCATCTTACTATCTTGCTCTGGTTTCGAAGGGAGCGGAACGTGCACATTATGCCTCGCTGGCACGGAAGGCGGCATATTTTGCCTTGTCCTGGTACTACACTTGGGATGTGCCTTTTGCACAAGGGCAGATGTTGGGCGACATCGGACTGAAGACCCGTGGCTGGGGAAACGTATCGGTGGAAAACAACCACATCGATGTGTTCGTTTTTGACTTTGCCGATGTGTTGAACTGGTTGGCGGAAGAATATGACGAACCGCGTTTCTCCGATTTTGCACAGGTCATCAGCACCTCCATGCGCCAGTTGCTTCCTTATGAGGGGCACATGTGCGGCATAGCCAAAACAGGATATTATCCCGAGGTGGTGCAGCATACCCATTGGGACTATGGCAAGAACGGCAAAGGGTATTATAATGACATTTTCGCGCCGGGATGGACTGTCGCCTCACTTTGGGAACTGTTGACACCGGGACGTGCCGAAAGATTCTTGGGAGTAAAAGGACGGTAAATAATCAAATGTGTATGGTGATAGGATGAGAAAACTATTGTTAAGCCTTGTGCTGACGGTGATTGTGTCGGCAGTGGGGGCACAGGAAAAGTATGCCGTGGCATCCGATATTCTTTATGTCGATCCGGCGGATACTTCTGTTTACCGTAAGGAGCGTTGTCGGTTGGACATCTGTTATCCGACGGAACAGAAGGGATGCAAAACCATTGTGTGGTTCCATGGCGGGGGATTGGAAGGTGGTAACAAGGAGTTGTTGCCGGAACTGAAAAACAGTGGAATGATCGTTGTGGCTCCCAATTATCGGCTTTATCCGCGATGTCAGGCACCCGACTATGTGGATGATGCCGCTGCCGCCGTGGCATGGGTGGTAAAGAATATAGCCCAGTATGGCGGTGACCCTTCTCAGGTGTATGTAGGCGGTCATTCGGCAGGAGGCTATCTTGCCCTGATGCTGGCTCTTGACAAGAACTATCTGGCAAAGTATGGGATGGATGCCGATTCCATAAAAGGGTATTTCCCCGTGAGCGGACAGACGGCAACGCATTACACCATCCGCAAGGAGCGTGGCATATCTGTCACCTTGCCGGTTGTCGACCGTCTTGCTCCGCTGAACAATGCGCGGGTGTTGGGCACCGGTCTTGTGCTCATTACCGGTGACAGGCATTTGGAGATGATGGCGCGATATGAAGAGAACCTTTATCTGAAAGCTGTGCTCGAAGGTGTCGGAAACGCTTCCGTTCCTCTTCATGAGCTGAGCGGTTTCGACCATGGTACGGTGCTGGCGCCGGCTGCCCTTCTCATCCGTGATATTTTGGTTAGGGATAAAGACTGATTCCGGTGATGTTTCATTTTTTTTAGTAACTCAAATATGCAATGAAAATGAAGAAAGTTTTTTTATATATGTTGTCTGCTGTCTTGCTTTGTTGCCAATGCATTCCGGCAGAAAAGAATAATGAGTCGTGCCTGTCGCTTGCCGACCCTACCGTTTTCCGCGATACGGACGGCACATATTACCTTTACGGGACAAGTCCGGATTCAAACAAAGGATTCGAAGTGTTCCGTTCCGACGACCTTGAGAACTGGGAAGGACCGGTAGGGGCATTGGACGGATTCGTGCTGACCCCACAGACTTCGTGGGGAACAAAAGGTTTTTGGGCACCGCAAGTGTTCTTATACAATGGTAAATATTATATGGTATATACGGCAAATGAGCAGCTTGCCGTTGCCACGGCTGATTCTCCGTGCGGACCTTTTACGCAAGTCGACAGGCAGATGATGCCGGCAACGATGAAGCAGATTGACCCCTTTGTCTTTTTCGACACAGACGGTAAGGCTTACCTGTATCACGTGCGTCTTACCGAGGGCAACCGTATTTTCGTGGCGGAACTGAATCCCGATTTGAAAAGCGTGAAAGAGGAAACTGCGCGTGAGTGTATACATGCCGAAAGCGGATGGGAAGATACCTGGAATGCGGAATGGCCGGTGGCGGAAGGTCCCACGGTCATCAGGATGGACAGTCTTTATTATCTGTTCTATTCGGCTAATGATTTCCGTAATCCCGATTATGCCGTAGGTTATGCCACGGCATCTTCTCCCTTAGGTCCTTGGACCAAGCAGGGGGTGATGATCAGCCGCAATAACATGGGGATGAACGGTACGGGACATGGCGACCTGTTTCGTTCGGACGATGGCAAATGGCAGTATGTGCTGCATGTTCACCATAGTGCCGAAGCGCCGTCGCCACGCCATACGGCAATTGTAGAATTGCAGGAAAAGGACGGTGTTTTTGTGGCAGACCCTTCAACATTCCGTATGCTTCATACGGGAAACTGACAGGTTTCTGTATGCGTGCCGGTCAATATGATTGTTCTATAGGATTAGTTTTCCAATCAAAGGCTTTGATTGCGCAGACATAAGCTTTGATTGGAAAATATATGGTCGTCATGATATAAAAGGCTGACGGAGCTTTGAAATGTTGATGTCGCATTTCATTCAAGTTTATTTTTGTCCTATTCGGCATTTTCAAAAGAAAACGTCCACCTGTCTGCAGTGCATTTGATGGCAGATAGGTGGACATTTTTAAAGAGAACCTTCTTCTTTTATCCGAGGAAGGAAATCAGTACGCCGGCAGCTACGGCGGAGCCGATTACTCCG
>URKA01000031.1 GCA_900548345.1 uncultured Paraprevotella sp.
CTCCCTTTCAAGAAGTTGGACTCACTGATTTATAGTTTAGCGGACAGTAATAAAAAGAAATATGATAAAACAGAAGAAAATCGCTAACGTTGTAGCTGCCGTCATCCTTAAAGATGGCAAATACTTTGCCACCCAGAGAGGATATGGTGAGTGGAAAGACTGGTGGGAATTCCCAGGTGGAAAGATTGAGCAAGGGGAAGAACCGAAGGATGCTCTAAAACGTGAGATTCGTGAGGAACTGAATATAGAGATTGAGGTGAACGAACTTCTCACAACGGTGGAATATGACTATCCAGAATTTCATCTCACCATGCATTGCTATTTCTGTTCCATTATAAGCGGGCAACTCTTACTTCTTGAGCATAAGGATGCCCGATGGCTCTCATTCGATGAATTGGAATCGATAAAGTGGTTACCAGCGGATGTTGAAGTGGCAAGCTTATTAAAATCATCTCCTGCTTGCTGAACCGAAAGCATCATGCAACAAAATAGACAAGAAGAAGTTTGCATAGAATACAAACCATGAGCCCCATAAACGCAAAAAGCATGCAACTCATTGAGCTGCACGCTTTTGCTTATTATTTGTTATCTGTCTCCTTATCGGAATCATTTCACCTCCTCGAAGTCTGCATCCTGAATGGTGTCATCAGAAGATGATGTGTTAGCCTGTGCACCGGCATCCTGAGCACCGGCACCCGGCTGGGCACCACCCTGATACATCTGGGCACTTGCCGCCTGCCATGCATTGTTCATTTCTGACATTGCTGCATCGATAGCTGACAAATCACCGGACTTATGAGCATCCTTCAACTTCTGCAAAGCACTTTCAATAGCCGGTTTCTTGTCTGCAGGAAGTTTATCACCCAATTCCTTCAACTGATTCTCCGTCTGGAATATCATTGAATCCGCCTGGTTCATCTTATCCACTCTTTCACGCTCTTTCTTGTCGGCATCTGCATTGGCTTCAGCTTCAGCCTTCATGCGGTCGATCTCTTCTTTGCTCAAGCCTGATGAAGCCTCGATTCTGATTGCCTGTTCCTTACCGGTAGCCTTGTCCTTTGCAGAAACCTTCAGGATACCGTTGGCATCAATATCGAAAGTAACTTCAATCTGAGGAACACCACGACGAGCCGGAGCAATACCTGTCAAATTGAATTGACCGATGGATTTGTTCTGAGCTGCCATCGGACGTTCACCCTGCAATACGTGAATGGTCACTTCCGTCTGGTTATCGGCTGCCGTACTGAAGACTTCACTCTTGTGACACGGAATGGTCGTATTGGCATCAATCAGCTTCGTCATAACACCACCCATTGTTTCAATACCCATTGACAACGGAGTCACATCCAACAATACGATATCACCGACACCGGCTTCCTTGTTCAAAATTGCACCCTGGATAGAAGCACCTACAGCAACAACCTCATCCGGATTCACACCCTTTGAAGGAGCCTTGCCGAAGAAATCTTCTACAAGTTTCTGGATGGCGGGGATACGGCTTGAACCTCCTACAAGGATTACTTCATCAATGTCCGAATTACTCAAACCGGCATCCTGCATAGCTTTCTGGCAGGGAACCTTACATGCCTGAATCAGATGGTCTGCCAACTGTTCGAACTTGGCACGCGTCAAAGTCTTCACCAAGTGTTTGGGCACTCCGCCTACAGCTGTGATGTACGGCAAGTTAATTTCTGTAGAAGTTGAAGAAGACAACTCAATCTTAGCTTTTTCTGCTGCTTCTTTCAAACGCTGCAAAGCAATCGGATCCTGTGTCAAGTCTACTCCTTCTTCCGCTTTGAACTCATTTGCCATCCAGTCAATGATAACCTGGTCGAAGTCATCACCACCGAGGTGGGTATCACCATTTGTAGACAACACTTCGAACACGCCACCACCGAACTCAAGGATAGAAATATCAAATGTACCGCCACCCAAGTCGAACACGGCAATCTTCATATCTTTATTAGCCTTGTCCACACCGTATGCCAAAGCTGCAGCCGTAGGCTCGTTGACGATACGTTTTACTTCAAGACCGGCAATCTGTCCGGCTTCTTTTGTTGCCTGACGCTGTGAATCAGAGAAATAAGCAGGCACTGTAATCACAGCTTCCGTCACTTCCTGACCCAGATAGTCTTCTGCCGTCTTCTTCATCTTCTGAAGAACCATAGCGGAAATCTCCTGCGGAGTATACAAACGTCCGTCAATATCCACACGCGGTGTATTGTTATCGCCCTTTACAACAGAATAAGGTACGCGTGAGATTTCTTTCTGAACCTGGTCGTAAGTTTCTCCCATAAAACGTTTGATAGAGAAGATGGTCTTCTTCGGGTTGGTAATAGCCTGGCGTTTTGCCGGATCACCTACCTTACGCTCTCCCCCGTCAACAAATGCCACGATAGAAGGAGTCGTACGCTTGCCTTCGCTGTTGGCAATCACTACCGGTTCATTACCTTCAAATACGGAAACACATGAATTCGTAGTTCCCAAGTCAATTCCAATAATCTTTCCCATAACTGTATTCTTATTTTTTATTATTAATCTGTTTTTATGTGCCGCGCTCCCTGTTTTCACGGTTACGCACTGATTTAAAAACAAACTGCGTGCCAAAATGTAAATCAATGCAGGAAAAACTATAAAAAAGTTTTCAGGAGGATTTCGGATGATTTTTTCGATTATCTTTGTTTCCAAACAGTCAAAACCATCATTAACGGCAACCGGAACTGCCAAAATGTCCGATTCAAAGAAGATTTATATGACGAAAGCTACACGTTTCATTCTATTCTGCCTGTTGATATTGCATACGTTGACAGCCTCCCCCCGTCCGCGGGTAGGTATTGTATTGAGTGGTGGTGGTGCCAAAGGTATGGCGCATATTGGAGCACTTAAGGTGATAGAAGAGGCCGGTATTCCTATTGATATTATTGTTGGTACGAGTATGGGCAGTATTATCGGAGGCCTGTATTCCATCGGATACACGACGGAGCAATTGGACAGTATCGTCATGTCGCAGGACTGGAGCGTTCTTTTAAGCGACAAGGCATACAGGAAATCGCTTGATTTTCAAACCAAAGAGCAGAATGCCCGTTATGTTCTTACTGTCCCTTTTTTTGAGAAGCCTCAAGATATTATCGGGGGCGGTATGATTAAGGGGCGGAATATAGGACGTATGTTATGGAAGTTGACGGAGGGGTATCACGATTCAATTGATTTCAGAAAACTGCCGATTCCTTTTGCTTGTGTGTCGCAAAATCTTGTGACTGGTGAAGAGGTTGTATTTGAAAGTGGTGTGCTTCCTATAGCCATACGTGCGAGCATGTCTATTCCCGGTGTGTTCGCTCCTGTATCCATGAATGACTGCGTATTGATTGACGGTGGAATTGTCAACAACTATCCGGTGGACATTGCCCGGCGTATGGGGGCGGATATCATTATAGGTGTGGATGTACGTGACCCCTTGAAAACAGCTGGAGAGTTGCAGGAAAGCATCCTTGCACAACTCAGCCAGCTTATCGATTTGCAAGGGATGGATAAATTCAGGAAAAACAAGGAGGATTCCGACATATATATAAAGGTAAATGTGAAAGGTTACAATACGGCCAGTTTTACGACCATAGCCATAGACTCATTGATTGACCGCGGTGAGCAGGCTGCCCGTATGCAGATGGATACACTTCGTGGAATCGCACGCAAGTTCTCCGATATCGTTCGTGTGCCTGATACGTCTCATGCGGTTTCGGCCGCTCGTATGCCGTTGCCATCTTCCGGCACGGAGGGGCGCACTAAAGATTATCTTCGCATTCTCATCGGCAACGAACCGATGAATTTTATCAATATGGGTATGCGTTTCGACAATGAGGAACTGGCAGCTTTGTTGTTCAACGGGCGGTTTATGCTGGGTAAGAAGCAGAAACATCGTTTGGAGCTTACGGCCCGTTTGGGAAAACAGACTTACGGTGATATACACTATCGTTTGATTTCCGACCGTAAATGGCATCTTGTTACGGGGTACAGATATACCTATAATGATTTTAATATTTATGAGAAGGGACATCGGAACTTTGAGGTAAGTTTCAATCATCATCTGGCAGAGATTGGTTTTACCAAGAGTTGGCATAACAGCAGGTGGCAACTCGGTGGCAGCTATCAGTTGTATGATTACAGTTCCTTTCTGTACCGTTTTGAAAGCAGCGGTCTTACGGACATTGGTAAAGAGAGTTTCCTGAAATTCGGTACGGGATATGCCGTCAATACCACGGATGACGTTTATTTCCCGACCATAGGGCATAAGTTGGATTTGGAATATTATTATGTCATACCATTGGAGCACAGCAAATCTTTCCATACGGGTAAGGTTCATTGGAGTGCGGCTTTGTCTTTCAACAGTAGGTTTACAGTGATGCCTTGTGTGGAGGGAAGGTATATCACGGCAGAGAATACGGTGGCGGAGATGAATACGATTGGAGGACAGGAGGCAGGAAAATATTTCAGCCAGCAGATACCGTTTTACGGTATTACGTATTTTGAGATGGCGCGTCGGGCATTAGTGATTGGCGGTGTGGAAGCAAGGCAGCGCATAGGGGGAAGGCATTATATCAGCGGCTCATTCAATATGGCTATGACTTCGGACAACTGGATGCGCTTCTTTAAAAATAGTTTCGGGCATGACGAGCATGCCGGTTTCCGTATTTTCGGCGGTGCGATAAGGTATGATTTACGCACATTTCTTGGCCCGATTGGCCTGACTGTTTGTTTTAGCGACCGTTCCAGGGTGGCGGGCTATTTCCGTGCGGGATTCAATTTCTGATAACACACAAGATGACACAATCTGTTGCATCTTGTGTCATCTTGTGTGTTATAGTCATTGCATTTCTCTTATTCCGCCTTTTCCTCTTGCAAGGCTGCAGAAATCTTGGCTTCGATTTCCTCGCAGAGTTCGGGGTTGTCTTTTAGCATATTCTTCACGGCATCGCGTCCTTGGCCGATTTTTGTTTCATTGTAGCTATACCATGAACCGCTTTTTTTCAGTATGCCCATGTCTACGCCCAAGTCTACGATTTCTCCCACCTTGGAGATGCCTTCACCGAATGTAATCTCGAATTCAGCTTTGCGGAATGGGGGAGCTACTTTGTTTTTGACAACCTTCACGCGCACCTGGTTGCCTATTACCTCGTCACCGTCCTTGATACTCGTTACACGGCGGATGTCGAGCCGTACGCTGGCATAGAATTTCAGTGCATTACCTCCGGTTGTTGTTTCGGGGTTGCCGAACATCACACCAATCTTTTCGCGTAATTGGTTGATGAAAATGCAGGTCGTGTTTGTCTTGTTGATGGTTGATGTCAGTTTTCTCAGTGCCTGGCTCATCAGACGTGCCTGCAGACCCACCTTGTTGTCGCCCATGTCACCTTCGATTTCCGCCTTCGGGGTCAGTGCAGCCACGGAGTCGATGACGATAATGTCGATGGCCGATGAACGAATCAGTTGGTCGGCTATTTCCAATGCCTGCTCCCCGTTGTCGGGTTGCGAAATCCAAAGGTTGTCCACATCCACGCCCAGTTTTGCAGCATAGAAGCGGTCGAAAGCATGTTCAGCATCGATGAAAGCCGCGATGCCGCCGGCTTTCTGTGCTTCTGCAATGGCATGGATGGCCAGTGTCGTCTTACCCGAACTTTCGGGACCGTAGATTTCTATAATACGTCCTTTGGGATAACCGCCTACTCCTAAAGCGGCGTTCAGGCCTATGGAACCGGTGGAAATCACGTCCACCTGTTCCACATGGTCGTCTCCCAGTTTCATGATAGAACCTTTTCCGAAGTTCTTCTCTATTTTGTCCATTGCAGCTTGTAATGCTTTCAGCTTCTCTGTATTAGGATTCATTCCGGCTGCCTCTTCTTCTTTCTTTGCCATTTTGTCTTGTTCTTAATTCAATATTTATAATGTCTTTCGGACTACGCACTTTACGGGCGGACGGTTCAGAGTTCCAGATCGCCGTCGAATACTTCGTGCCAAGGAAGACCGTTTTTGTTGAGTTCATCCATGAACGGGTCGGGATTGAACTCTTCTACGTTCCATACGCCCGGTTTTTTCCAGATGCCTTTTAGGAACATCATCGCACCAATCATGGCGGGCACGCCTGTCGTGTAACTAACGCCTTGCATGCCGGTTTCGAGGTATGCCTCGTGGTGGCTGCAGTTGTTATATACATAATAAGTACGTTCCTTGCCGTTCTTCAAACCACGGATGCGGCATCCGATAGAGGTTTCGCCTTCGTAGTTCTCTCCTAAATCCTGTGGGTTGGGCAGCACGGCTTTCAGGAACTGCAGGGGCACAATTTTCGTACCGTTATAGTCCACCTCGTCGATGCGTGCCATGCCGATGTTTTGGATTACGCGCAGGTGTGTCAGGTATTCTTGTCCGAAGGTCATCCAGAAACGGGCGCGTTTGATGGTGGGATAGTTCTTCACCAGCGATTCCAGTTCTTCGTGGAAAAGCAGGTACGAGTCGCGCGGTCCGATGTTTGGGTAAGTCAGGTCCTTATGGATTTCCATCGGTTGTGTTTCCACCCACTTCCCGTTCTCATAATAACGTCCGTTCTGTGTGATTTCGCGGATGTTGATTTCGGGATTGAAATTGGTGGCAAATGCCTTGTGATGGTTGCCGGCATTGCAGTCCACGATGTCCAGATAATGAATTTCATCGAAGTGATGTTTAGCTGCGTACGCTGTGTATACGCCGGAAACGCCTGGGTCGAATCCACAACCGAGAATAGCGGTCAGGCCGGCTTCCTCGAAGCGTTGTTTGTAAGCCCATTGCCAACTGTATTCGAAATGGGCCACGTCTTTCGGCTCATAGTTTGCCGTGTCCAGATAGTTGCAACCGGTTTGCAGACATGCTTCCATGATGGTCAGGTCCTGATAGGGCAGGGCCAGGTTCATTACGATGTCAGGTCGGAAGTCATTCAGGAGTTTTACCAATTCTTCCACATTGTCGGCATCCACCTGTGCCGTTTTGATGTCCGGGTTTCCGATAGCCTTTACGATGGCGTCGCATTTGGCCAGCGTGCGGCTGGCTATCATGATTTCATTGAACACTTCCGGGTGTTGTGCCACTTTGTGTGCTGCTACGGTGGCCACACCACCGGCACCGATGATTAAAACTTTTCCCATTTTTTGTTGTTTGGTATTGATTGTTATTGTATCTAAGCACAAAGATAATGACTTTTTCCAAGACACAAAGGCAAAGCGCGGTTTTTCCTTGCTATTTAAGTTCTTCGCTGTGGATGCCCAATGCGCTCATCAGCGAATAGCCCAGGATGTCGCTTTTGAAGTTTCTTCCGGTCTGCGGTTCCATGGCCAGCAGGGTGATGTCTTTGCCTTCCGTACGTCCGAGCACGGATTTCACGCGCAGCCCGTATTGTTCCATGTCGGGCACGACAATCAGTCTTTTGATGCTTTTCTCGTCGGCCAGGGCTTCAAGTGATTGGATGAAGAAGTCTTCTTTCGACACCAGGTTTTCCGCACGTACGGAACTAACCGTGAACTCGCCCAACGCCTCGTCGCGGAATGCTTTGCCGTCCAGTTCTTTGCCGAAGTCCGACGGAATGAAGTTGTCCATGGTTTTCTTCTCCTTGTCGTGTACGAAAATCACCTGTATTTCATTCTGTCCTGTCGGTACTCCGCCGTCGAGTGCCACACAGACGAGCCAGTGCGGCAGGTCGGCTTTCGGTATGCGCCGGCCCAGCATCCGCTCAAAGTTTACTATAAGGTCGAACGCCACGGCATCGGCATAATCGGCGTCTGCCAAGATGACGGTTTCGCTCCATTTCGTTTTTTCCATAAATTCAGTATCTTGTTCTGAAGACAAATGTACGATAAAAAAACGAGATGAGGAAAGAAACTTCTTACGATCAAGCCGAGAAAAACTATAAATAAAAGTTTTGTTTTCAAAACCAAAACTTTTGTTTTCAAAAATAAAACCTTTATTTTTATAAATAGAACTTTTATTTATAGAATTAATCTTTTAGAAAGTAGGTTTTTTCAAGGATAATATCAACGGTTTTTTTGTAATTCGCTGAAAAAATAGGGGAATGTTCAAAAAGTCGCACTTTGAAGAACGGTGGCTGATTGGTAGAGGTGATGATAAACAACAACGAAGGTGCATCGTTTATGATTACGATACACCTTCGTCGTTAATTGTATGACGCTGTCAGATTCTTTTTATCTCAACCGGAACATCGCCTTGATACTCCTTGTGGAATCGCCCGGCTCATACGGGGTGTCAGGAGTGTTGCCGCCAGTGGTATCTCCAGGTTCCGTCGGTATCTCCGGTACGTCAATGGTTGTGGTGTCGCCCGGCACGTCGGGAAAATCGGGTACGTCAACGTTTGTGGTGTCACTCGGCACATTCGGACCATCCACGTCCAAGCCCCAGTCGATATCGCTGTCGATATTGCTGTTTGCCGTAGAGTCGGCTGCAGCTATGCCGGAAGAGTCTGTTTCAAAAGGATTGCTCGTTGCGTTGTTGGTAAGGTTGGTGGCTGTTCCGTTGTTGGCAAGGCTGGTGGCGTCATTGCTCAGTTTAGACACAGACTCCGCGATGTTCTGCACTTCAGCCTTTAACGAAGATTCGGTGATTTTTCCGTTCGTCTGGGTGATAATGGCCGTAGCTTTGCTGATTTTCGCAAATGCAGCTTCTAATTTAGCCTCGGAGTTTGCCGCACCGTCAAGGAGCGAGGCATCGGCTATGCCTAAAAAGGTTTCATAAGTGCCGTTGCTGCCAACCCGCACATTTACCTTACCGTTATTTACGGCAAACTCGTAGGTCACTCCCTTGATTGTGACACTGCTAATCTGCTGGCTTTGGAAATATGCCACACCGTTGACATTGGTGTTGTTACTTCTCATAGCCACAGGCGTCAGGACAAATCCAATCTTTGTTATCTCGCCATTCTCCTCAGCCACGAAATAGGTGTTGCCGGTTGCATCGTTTTTGAAGCCAATTTTGTAACCTTCGGGTACGGCAGTACTTGCGCTGTAACCATTTGACGCAGGCGGTGGTTCGGGCGCAGGATTTTCATCGCTGTCGCATGAAACTGCAGTTAAAGCCACAGCTACGGCAGCCATTGAAAGGTACTTGAACATAAAATTCTTTTTCATGATTCTTGTGTTTTTATGGGTTAAAAATACATTCCGGAGCGGCATGTCCTTGTCTTTGCAGGACCGTTTTATACGTCTTTTGTTATTCTGCGCAAGAGAATGTCCAAACTCCTAATTTAAAATAAATTATATTCCGTGATAAAGGTAGGCGATTTCTTTCGGGCGTACAAATATCCACGAAGTTTTTTCCTTGATACGATGTGTTTTTAACATCTCGAATCCACAACACATGTGTCGGGCGGATTTGTAAACAGGTCTTGTTTAACCTGAAAAAATGTCATTTGCTTCCTGTTTTTGCAGGATTATTGATAAATTGCCGGCGATAAAGAGAGAAATAAAACAAATGTCAACCTAAACAGGATTAACTATGAACAAGAAAAGGATTATGTGGCTCATGGCCTTGTGCCTGACCTGTTTGTCTGGAGAGAAAGCCGAAGCATGCACGGGCATCACGTTGAAAAGCCAGGATGGGACCTTTGTTCTGGCACGCACCATCGAATGGGCCGGCAGTTACCTGAACAGTCGTTATGTGGTGGTGCCCCGCGGATATGAGCAGCAATCTTATGTGCCGGATGGCGGGAAAGACGGATTGGCGTTCAAGGCGCGGTATGGTTATATCGGCGTGTCGGTGGAGGCCGAAGAGTTTGTCACCGAGGGAGTGAATGAAGAAGGGTTGTCGGCCGGCCTGTTCTATTTTCCCGGTTATGGTGGGTATGAGTCATATAATGAGGCAAAGAAGGCGTCATCGCTTGCCGATTTGCAGTTGGTGCCCTGGCTCTTGTCTTCTTTCAAAACGGTCGATGAGGTGAAGGCAGCCTTGCCGTCGGTGCATGTGGTGACGGTTTATCCGGGCGCATCCACCGCCCATTGGCGCATTGCCGACGCATCGGGACACCAGGTGGTATTGGAGATTGTGGACGGGGTGCCGCATTTTTATGAAAACAAGTTGGGGGTGCTAACCAATTCTCCCGGTTTCGAGTGGCATCTGGCCAACCTGAACAATTATGTCAACCTTCTTCCCGGTTCGGCGGATAATAAAGAATGGAACGGACAGACGCTCGCTCCCTTCGGTGGCGGGAGCGGTATGTTAGGGTTGCCCGGTGACGTTACTCCGCCGTCGCGTTTTGTCCGCGCCGCGTTTTTTCAGATGACGGCTCCGCGGCAGGCCACTGCAGAAAAGGCTGTACGTCAGGCTTTCCAGATTCTGAACAACTTTGACATACCCATCGGCATGCAGTTTGCCGAAGGGCAGACTCCGCCCGACATTCCGAGTGCCACACAATGGACTGCGGCTACCGACCCTGTGAACCGCAAGTTCTACTATCGTACGATGTATGACAGTCGTATCCGTAGCTTCGACCTGAAAACGGTGGATTTCGCACGGGTGAAATACCAGTCGGAAAACATCGACCGTGTCAGGGAACAGCCGATAGTGCCGGTTGTTGTGAAATAGCCTTTTCGTGTGCGAGAGAAGGCGATGGCTGGGATGGCACACGGGGATGGCACACGAGATGACACAGATGCGACAGATGACCGCAGATTCTTATTTTTTCTTATGGTGATAATTAATCTGCGGGCTTCTGTCGCATTCGTGTGTTCTCGTATGCCATGATGTTTTTCAGGCTTTACTCTTGTTTTTGTGTGGGGACGTTCCCCTTTTCGGGTTGCGTAAGTGAAGTTTATTGTCTACCTTTGCGGCAAACGAGACAGACCATATATGAAAATAGGTATCATAGCGGCGATGAGTTCCGAAAGGGAACAGTTGGCCGGACTGCTTGAGGGGGCGCGCGTGGAGCGCAACGGTAGGTATGAGTATACTATCGGACAGTTAGGTGTAAACACCTTGTATCTTATGGAGTGCGGCATCGGAAAAGTGAATGCCGCTGTTGGGGCGGCCGAACTCATAGGCTGTGTGCATCCCGACGCCGTTATCAGTACCGGAGTGGCCGGAGGCATAGATGCCTCGGTGGGCGTGATGGACGTAGTGGCCTCTTCGCAGGTCGTATACCACGATGTATGGTGTGGCGAAGGGAATGCTTTGGGACAGGTGCAGGGGCTGCCCCCTGTTTTCACATGTCATGAGGTGTTGTGTCGTGCGGCGGCATCGCTTCATGCCGGCACACCCGTGCATGGGGGATTGATATGCAGTGGAGACAGGTTCATTACCGACCGTGCGGAGCTGGAGACCATCAAAGGTCATTTTCCGGAAGGGTTGGCTGTCGACATGGAGTCGGGGGCCATTGCGCAGGTATGTCACCTGTACGGCGTGCCGTTCATCAGTTTCCGTATCATCAGCGACACGCCGGGGGCGGATGCCCATTGGCAGCAGTACGAAAACTTCTGGCAAACCATGGCCGACCGTTCGTTCGGCGTGGTGCGCACTTTCCTTGAGAGCCTGCCCGCTTCATTGTCCGACTGATTCAAAAACGATAATACGATGAAAAAGATTCCGAGTTTTACTATCGACCATATCCACCTGTTGCGTGGCATCTATGTGTCGCGCAAGGATACCGTAGGCGGAGACACGGTGACCACGTTCGACATCCGCATGAAAGAACCCAACCGCGAGCCGGCTTTGGGACAAGGGGCATTGCATACCATCGAACACCTGGCCGCCACATTCCTGCGTAATCATCCCGTGTGGGCCGACAGGATATTGTATTGGGGACCGATGGGATGTCTTACGGGAAACTATCTGTTGGTGAAAGGCGACCTTGCTTCCGCGGACATCGTGGAACTGATGAAAGAGACTTTTGCCTTTATCGCCTCATACGAGGGGGACGTGCCGGGCGCTACGCCTCGCGACTGCGGCAACTACCTGTTGCAGGACCTTCCTATGGCGCGGTGGGAGTCGTCTAAGTTCCTGCATGAGGTGCTGGAGTGCATCACCGAGGCCAATCTGCATTATCCAAACAGTTGACGTACATATTCCTTTATCCTCCGGCATATTGGTTCCGGGGGATAAAGTCATTTGCCGATGGGCTGGATTTGGCGTCTCAGCGCTTTTGATATCTCAAGAAACATGTAGTTTTGTTGCCGGGAATGGATGCGCACACTGTCGGCCACATATTTTTTGCGCGCATATTCTTTTGATTTCTCAAATGTCAGGCGCGACATCTCCTCTTGCGACTTACCGACAGATGTGGAGTCCAGTTTCTCTTCCGGGAAGAAGTCGTCCAGGTCGATGTCGCCAATCATGCTTGTTTCCAGAAAGTCCGCATGCTTGTGAGTGCGGTCGGTGTAATACCCCACATACATGTGTCCCGGCACGCGCACCAGAATAGGGTCGATGTTAATGGCACGCAGCAACGTGGCGAACAGTACGCTACCGTCCACGCAGTTGATTTGCGAGGATTTCAGCGCGTCTTCGAATGTGCGTACACGCTGTGAAAAGACCACGTTGCTCGACAGACTGCTGTACGAGATGGAGCTATAGCGGAACTTGCGGCGCTGCAATACGTTCCAGATGGCGTACACCTGCTTGTCCACATAATCCGTCTTTTTGTTCTGATAGCCCATGAAACGGTTGACGATGCGCGTGTTCAACGCTTCGCGGAGTATGCCGTCGATGAGTGGGCTGTCCTCGTTTACGTATGCGGCGAAAAGCATGTCCGTGCTGTGAAACCTGTTGCGACGGTCGATGTAGCCTAACAGGCATTCGTTGATGCTCCTTACGGAGAATGTGCGGATGCGCTGCTCCGGCTGGCTGTCCTTGAAATGCGCCTCCACGGTGATGTTCACCGGCAAGGCCTGTGTGTTGTTGCGCAGTGCGTCGTAGTCCCATACGATGTCCGGGTAGACCGTGTAGGTCTTTCCCTTCTCCGGCAGGACAAATTCCGACACCGACTGTTTGAAAAACGGTGTTTCCGCCACCTCTATCTGCAACCGTGCGTTGGGCATGGGGCTGGTGATGCGTACGGCAATGTTCGATTTCGGATTGCCGAGAACGAGTGTATCAAGAGGGGTGACAAGAAGTGCGTCGGATGTGGCCACCGACAAGATGGCGGCCGGAAAGATGTTGCCGCCCAAATCATCTGTCAGTTCGAAACTTGTAGACGGGAATATGCGGTCGCGGAAGAACAGGGCACTGAAGGCGAGTCCGGCCAGCACGACGATAACGCCCAGCAGGATGCTCAGGTGCTTGATGGTCTTGCTTGTGACGGTGATGCTAATCATCGGTGTGTGACTTTAAAGGAACGTATAAGGAACGTTCTGGTTGTCATTCCGTGGCGGTGGAATCCTCCGGTACGGTGGTATCCAGTATCTCCTCCTTGGTTATCCGGTAGCTTCCGTCCCGTGCGACGAGTACGGAGAATGGCATATATATATCCGATTCGGGATAACTCACGCTGGCCGAAAATCGCAGGCCTTCGGGCTGAAGACGGTCGAAGGCCATGCCTTCCAGTATGGAGTGCCGGAAGAAGTCTTTGTCCAACTTGTCGGCGAAAGTCTGTTTGGTGAACACCTTGTTGAATATTTCCCGTCCGTCGCGGTTGACGCGCAGACGGATGTAGTTGTCGGCAAACCTTACGTTCTCTTCTCCTTCCACAACCGGCAGTGAGTCGCTCACCTCGCGCACGATGTCGTATGTGTATACTGTGTTCCGGTCCTTGACCTCGGCACTGTAATGGTAATCCTTCATCTGCTGTATGCCGTTCACCGTGTCCGGCTTTTCGTATGTGTCGTATGTGTCCGTGTCGGCCGATTTGGAGCCGCAACCGTGACAACATAGGATGGTGCAGGCAATACCTGTGAGAATAATTCGTGAATCCATCTTCCCGTTTCTTTGGTAACTTGACGCAAAGAAACAAAAAAAAGCGTGTCCGGCAAAATCGATTGAGGATATTTATACATCCTTTTATTTGCCTTTTGGAGGCAAATCCGTACCTTTGGTCCCATAATATATAATGATGACGAAGATTGTATGTTTCATTGTGCCGCTTTTGGCCTGTATGCTGTCGGCCTGTGGCGGAGGGAGCGTACAGGGTACGGACGGCGGCATCGATACGCTTTCCCGTATTCTGCAACTGAAGGAGTGTTCTCGGCTGTATACGTCCGAGTATGAGATACACAAGCTCGTGCTGAAAGATGATCCGTTGAGGGTGAAGGGCAGCTTGCTGAACCGTCCGTTCGACCTGAAAGTGCCGGTGGGGGAGCGCAAGGTCATGATTCCGCTCGACGTGACGCTCAAGGCCTACATCGACTTTTCGGATTTCGGTGCCGGCAATGTAAGGCGCGAGGGCGAACGCATCACGGTATACTTGCCAGACCCGCGTGTGGTGGTGACTTCTTCGCGTATTGACCATGATGAAGTGCGGCAGTTCATTTCGTTGACACGCAGCCGGTATTCTTCGGCCGAAATGGCGGAGTTTGCCCGTCAGGGGGAGGAAGAGATTGTGAAGACCCTGCCCGAACTGGGCATATTGGAGACGGCCCGCAAGAATGCCGCACATGTGGTGGTGCCCCTGCTGACAAAGCTCGGTTTTGAAGAACGGAATATCGTTGTCACCTTCCGGAAAGAGTTTGCGGAAGGTGACATACCGTTGATATGGGATAGGGAAAAGCAAACAGAGCTACGATAAAATGAAGAAGATATTCAATATTATAATGCGTTGGGGGCCGGTGCTGCTTGCGTTGGCGGCCGTGGTGGCAGTGTTGTGGTGGTGCGGCGGCCGGGGCGGCACGCATGTGGAGATTGGTTTCGACAACCGTATCGAACTGACGTCACAGGAAATACGCCGCATTGAGGACATCGGAGAGTGGGAGTTTCTTTCGATCCGCTCCGAAGTGGTGGTGGACACGCTTCGTGAAGGTTTTTTGTCGGACGACCGTTTGGTGGCCGTTTATACGGGGACGTTGCGTCTGGGCATCGACTTGCACGAGGCGGGCGAAGGTTGGGCGCAGGCCGACGCCGATACGGTGCATGTGCAGCTTCCTGCCGTGCGTCTGCTGGACAACCGCTTCATTGACGAGGCGCGTACACGTTTTTTCCATGAGAGCGGCACATGGTCCAATCAGGCACGCAAGGAAATGTACGGTCGTGCGCGCAGCAAGATGCTGGTTCTGGGCGTGACGACGGACAACCTGCGGCAGGCCGAAGAAAATGCGCGCCGTCAGTTCACGGCCATGTTCCGTTCATTAGGGTTTCATACGGTGAATGTGGAGTTCGCGAAAAGATAAACCGGAAGGCCTCAAAAAATACACCTGTCCTCGTTCAAATGCACACCTGTGTGCGTTCAATTGTTCACCTGTGTGCGATTGAACGCACACAGGTGAACAATTTGGGCTTTTTCAATACGTTGGTTATTAAACTGCTGTACGGTACTCGTTCGGCGTGCAACCCACCATCTTTTTGAACAGCCGCGTGAAGTGCTGCGGATACTGGAATCCCAAGCTATAGGCTATCTCGCTGATGGAATGGGAAGGGTTGAGCACACGTTCTTTGGCTATGTTCATCAGTGACAGGCGGATGTGTTCAAGCGGAGTCTTTCCCGTTTCTTTTTTGATGAGGTCGCCGAAATAATTGGCCGAGAGATGAAGCTGTTCGGCACAGTACCCTACGCTCAACAGGCCGTGGCGGAGGGGCAGGTCGGAGGTGAAATAGTTGTCGATGAGTTGCTCGAATTTCGACAGGATGTCCTTGTTCACATTCTCGCGCGTGATGAACTGGCGGTCGTAGAAACGCACGCAGTAGTTCAGCAGCAGCTCGATGTTGGATGTGATGAGTGTCTTGCTGTGACTGTCGATGGAGTGGTGCAACTCGTTGGAGATGTTATGCAGGCATTCCACCACCAAGGTGCGCTCGGATTCGGAGAGGTGCAGGGCCTCGTTGGCTTCGTATGAGAAGAAGGAGTAACGTTTGATGTTGTGCCCCAATGAGGTCCGCCTGATAAGGTCGGGGTGGAACACGAGTGCATAACCTTTGGGTTGGAACACTTCACCGTTGTCTTCAATTCCCATAATCTGTCCGGGCGCAAGGCATACGAGTGTGCCTTCCTGATAGTCATAGTATTGCCGGCCGTAGCGCATGTCGCCGCATTTCACGTCTTTCAGGAAAATGGCGTAGAAGCCGAAATTGTATAGAAAGTGGCGCATGGGCTTGGCCTTCGAGAGGTCGATGACGTTCACTAACGGGTGTGGCGTTTCAACGCCTAACAGTTCGTTGTATTTCACAACCGAGGGAATCTCCAGAATGTCTTTCATGGGCGGAAAATGTTTATTGTTTTTGCAAAGACAAGCTTTTTGATATTTTTGCCTTTCAGTATGGCAGTGTCGGGGCTGTAAGGTTACAAAAAAATGTCGGATGATTCATATACCTTGCCATGTATTTCCCTGCGTACCCGGTCGAAGTCTTTATCTTCGTCCAGATTTCCGTAGACCATGAGAATGAGTGGGATGGCGGGAAGGTCGGCGGAGTAGGGAGGCTGCATGTACTGCTGCTTTTCCCATGTGGTGAATCCGCACCGCCGGTAGAATCCGATGCGTCGTGTGGTCAGTTCGTCGGTGGGCGGTTCCACTTCGAGCACAACGGGACGTCCCGTGTGGGCAGTCAGTTGCTGCAGGATGCGTTTTCCCAGTCCGTGTCCGCGCATTTCGGGTAGTGTGGCCAGATGCTCCACATAGTCGAATCCGTCTAAAGTCCACAGGTTGAGCAACCCGGCAAATTGTCCGTCAAGCGTCACGGCATAGGAGTGGAAAGATGGATTATGGTCGGTAGCATCTTTCTGTTTGTCGGTCGGTCTCCGTTCTTCGGGAGGAAAGGCCGAGATGATGAGTTGTTCGGCATCGGCATACAATGGGTGTGTGGTGCGCAAAGGAATGAGTTGCATGTCTTTTAAAGGTTTTATGTTGATTGTCAGTTGTATGATTCTTCTATGTATTATGTAACTCCAAGAAGAGATGTCTTTTGCAAAGATAGCCCTAAAATCGGATACGTAGAAATGAATCCTGTGTTTTTTTGCCCTCGCTACCGCGCGGGATATTGATGAAGAAAAAGTTTGGTGAGATGTATTCTCTCTTGTTAAGAGAGGAATTGTTAGTGTATAAGATTCAAAATCAAAGGTTCTATGGTTTGCGACTATTGTTTTGCCAAACCCCAAATGGTCATTTCGTCATAAAAACGATTTTTCCTTGTCAAGAATTTCTTTATTTCACAGTATTTTGCTTAACTTTGCAGGCGTAAATTCCTCTCTTAACAAGAGATGGATTTGAAAACGGATAGCTTTTGATGGGATTCGGTTGGGGTAATTATAGATTGGAGTCCCCCGGAACTTTTAAGGCGGATGTTTATAACTGCTTAACCAATAGGATGATATGCGGTTTGGCAGGATTAGAAAGTTTTGTCTGAACCGAAAAACGAGCGACTCATGGGAGGCGATGAACAAGCATTATGGTATGTGATGCGCGACTTGAAACGTGCCAATGCGCGCGAAAAGGCTTACGGTCTGCTTGATGATTTGCAGTTTGAGGTCTTTACTCCGATGCAATGGAAATTGGTGACGTGTCAGGGCAAGCGGATTCGCAAGAAAATTCCTGTCATTTCTGACTTGCTGTTTGTGCATGCCACCCGTTCCCGTCTCGACCCCATAGTGGAAAATCAGCCCACCCTTCAGTATCGTTATGTACGTGGAGGAAAATATTGTGACCCGATGATTGTGGCGGAGTCCGACATGGAGCGTTTCATCCGTGCCGTCCGTTCGTCCGACTCCCCTCGTTATTACCTTCCTGAGGAAATCACCCCCTCCATGTACGGTCATCGTATCCGCATTGTCGGTGGTCCGTTGGACGGTTGTGAGGGCAGCCTTGTCACTGCCCGCGGCTCCCGCATCAGGCGTTTGCTTGTTGAACTCCCTACACTGTTGGCTGTGTCAGTGGAAGTCAGTCCGGAGTATATTCAGTTGGTGAAGTGAGGGGGCGTGCCGGTTATTAAAATATATTAATAGGTGTAAGCGTTATATCTAAGATATAATTATTTATTCGTACATTTGAATAAATATTAATTGACTTGGACGATGCAAAATATAAAACTGGTAATAAATGAATACGGACCAATCAGGAACGCGGAACTTGATTTCGCACCAATGATGGTCTTTACGGGTAATTCCAATTTAGGCAAGAGCTATGTGAATTATCTTTGGTATTACTTTATTTCTTCTTTTACCCCAGTTGTATTGTCTGAGTTCATGGCGCCCAAGATGGTGGCGGATGAAGATGTTGAGGAGATTTCTTTCAAGAAAGACGATTTAAGGCTGTGGATTAACAGACATGCAGAATCATTCTTGCAGAAGCTGTTGAATGACAATTCTTTGGTCTGCAATGTGAATTTCATCTTTGACATCGAAGATGAGATAAACATCAAGGTGGAAAAGGTAATAGCTCAAAGAGGTAACAACGCAGAAGATTATGTGTTATATCGAGTGTCTATCAACGAAACGGAAGCTATGGTCTTTCCTGACTTCTTTGGTTTGAAGGATGCTGCTGTATACACTTTGAGTGGATATTTGCAACAAAAGTTATTTGATAGCTCCTATAAGGCTGTTATACTGCCTCCGGCAAGAGGCTCGTTGGTGGGCGAGAACTTCTCAGTCAAAGACAAGGTGTCACGTTCTTCCGGATTGTATGCCAACTTCCTTCAGGATTATGACTTCGCTTTGCGGAGCGTGTGGGGAAGCGGAAGCGACGAGCAGTTCTTTAATGCACGTATAAAGAAATTGGTGGGTGGTGAACTGAAGACTAAGGAGGGTATCCAATATCTTGAATTACCTACAGGTCGTTCGTTGCCGTTGAGTGCAGCCGCTTCATCCATAAGGGAACTGAGCCCCTTGTTGTTCTTCTTGAAAAACCATTATGGAACGAATGTGTCTTTCTGTTTAGAAGAACCTGAAGCACATCTGCATCCACAAATGCAAGTGGATGTGGCAGATATGCTCGCAATTTGTTTGAATAAAGGATATCTGTTCCAAATTACGACGCATAGTGACTATATGATGCAAAGGTTTAACCAGTTGTTCAAATTGGGGGCATTGAAAGAGAAAGACAACAATCTTTTTGAAGAGTATGCCCAAAAGAACTCACTGAACAAGGATACCTATCTTGATAAGAATATCGTAAAGGGGTATTATTTTAGCCATGGAGAAAACGGGGTGGTAGTCATCACGCAATTGAAGATAACAGATGATGGTCTTCCCATGTCCACATTCTTTGATATTGTGACGGAACTCTCCCGAAGGGACGATGACATAGACGCATTGTTGGACAACACCAAATCCGCAGGGCAATGTTGACCGGAAAGGACTTGAAGGAGTTATATGCCTGCGAGGTGATAGAATCAGGCGATAAAAGTCTCACATTGGTGGAACCCCAGAAAGAGAACAAGTCTGCGTTAGCCTCTGTAAGTCTTTCCATATCAGGTGAGGCGATTAAGATAAACCCGGCATTCTTTGACCGGCAAAAGGAAGCGTTCCGGAAGCATGACAAACATAAGAATTATAAGAAAATATGTGATGGTGCTATCCTGTATCATAGAACGGACGAGAAGAACTATCTGATTGTGGTAGAACTGAAAACGGGCTTCAATGATGTGAAGAAAGCCTGCGAGCAGATTTCCGTGTCGTATGTGAAACTGAAGATGCACCTCCTGAATTTTCCTGCATACCATGCCGAGGATTACGAGGAACTCGGATTGATATTCAGTTATCCGCCTGTGGCAGAAGACTATAATGACACCACGCATAACGAGATGGTCTTTGATGCGAAAAGGAAGATGATAAAGACAACACCACTATCGCCGGAAGAAGTTTATCTGAACAAATGCAAGCTGGAACTTGAGAAGCAAGGCAAGACCACCCTTGATGCCTGTCAGATGCATATCACGTCCCTACCTCTCAAACAAGATTGCCTGTATGATACATTACCGATATACCATCGTGCTGTTGGTGCTGCCAATGTGTCGATGAGTTTAGATGATATTTTAGCCAGATTATAAGTGTGCTTCTTGAATACCCGTTTATGGAAGAACGGAGGAAATTGTTTTGTTTGATTAATTGTGTGTTTATTCGATTATAAGTGCTCCCAAGTAACCGTATAAGTACTATTGTTCATTAACAGCTTGACCGTAATTTGTGAACAAAGGGATGTGCTTGTTATGATGTCCAAGAATGGCTTTCTAATCAGCTATATGTCAAAATTGGACGCAAACGAAAAAAATCTCTGTATATAGAACTAAAGTATACAAGAATAAAGTATGTAAACCAAACATTTTACAATCTTCCTTCAGGAGGATCTTGTACGTATGTGTACTTTCGACTGATTATGACTTTGAGTTCACAAAGCAGTTATTTAAAAAAGAACTCATAAATGTAACTTTCAATAAGTCTCCAAGAACCTAATTATGGAAGAAGAGAAGAGTAATAAAAGAATCATTAAGAATACATTGTTTTTGTATTTTCGGATGTTCATATCGCTTGCGCTTTCAGTTATTACCGGACGTGTTGTCTTTCAAACTTTAGGGGTAGAAGATTATGGTATCAATGCTGTTGTGGGTGGTGTAATAGGCATGTTTTCTGTTATTCAAAGCTCTATGATTGGAGCGACAGCGCGTTTCATAACTTACGAGATGGGGAAAAAAGACAATAAATTATCTGCCGTATTTTCAACAACACTAACAGTACATATCATTATAGCATTTGTATTATTCATCGTTTTAGAAACTATAGGACTATGGATAGTAAACTATCAATTAGAAATACCAACCAATCGCATGTTCGCGGCTAATTGTATTTATCAATTCAGTATTATTTCAACGATGTTGGCAGTAACACAAACCCCATACAGTTCTATTTTAGTGGCACATGAAAAAATGAATGTTTATGCCTATTTTGATATTTTAAATACACTTTTTAAACTCTTGATTATATATTTACTCTTAATTGGAAATTATGACAAACTGATACTTTATGGATTCCTTACACTTTGTGTATCAGTGTTTATACTTATTTTAAATAGAATTTATTGTATAAAAAGATTTCCAGAAACCCATTATCATTTTATATGGGATAAAACATTATTAAAGCCTATCATTTCATTTTCAGGTTGGGATGTATTTGGTAATGTTGCTGTAATGGCAAGGGGACAGGGGGTTACAATTCTCCTTAATATATTCTTTGGTCCTATTATGAACGCAGCTGCAGGTATAGCCAATTCTGTCACCTCTATAATAAGTGGTTTTTCCGGTAATATTATTATGGCTGTAAGACCTCAACTTATTAAACGATATGCAAATGGAAAATATGATTCCATGATAAGATTAATGCATGAAGGTATCGTTTTTTCATTTGTCCTTATGACGTTTCTTACTATTCCATTAATTGCAGAGATTCATTTTGTCTTAAAAACATGGTTGGGAGAAGTTCCTGAATACGCTTGTATTTTTACTATTCTTGTATTGATATTCAATATTATCGGATGTTTTGCAAGAATAGTTATGATTGTGGTTCACGCCACCGGACATATTAAAAAGACAAGTATAATAAATGGAGTCATATATATAATGGTACTTCCAGTAAGTTACATTGCATTTAAGTTAGAAGCACCGGCTTGGATTCCATTTTTGTATAATGCAATAGCATTTTTTTGTGGAAGTATGTGGAATACGTATTTAATGACAACATATATACCACAATTGACATTGAAAAGATTCTTTTTTAACACAATAGTTCCATGCTTCACATTATTTATTATTGTTTCAATTCCAGTGATAACTGTTACATATAATTTGGAGGAAGGATGGTATAGATTATTTATATCAATAGGTCTAACTATAGTTTTAACTTCTTATCTCGGATATAAATTCATGCTTGATGAAAACATGAAGGTTAAGGCTAAAAACATAATAATGGAGAAATTGAATATTAAATAATGATATTGATGATTATATGAGAGTAGGAGTTGTTTCTATTATTTCTCCATGTTATAATACAGGAAAATATATACATCGTTTATTGAACTCCATTTTAGAACAAACATACACTCAAATAGAAATGTTTGTAATAGACGATGGTTCTGAAGATAATACCAAAGACGTTGTTTATTCGTATATACCTAATTTTGAGTCTAAAGGATATACCCTTACGTATATTTATCAAAGTAACCAAGGACAATCTGCCGCAATCAATAATGGTTTAAAATATATAACAGGAGAATTTCTTACATGGCCGGATAGTGATGATTTTTATTCGTCCTCCAAATCAATATCTACAATGGTAGAAACATTACAAAATAATCCAGAATACGGTTTATGTAGATGTCTGACTGAATTCGTAGATGAGGAATCTTTAGAAGTTATAAAGAAAATTAGGAATGATATATATTTTCAAAAAGAAAGTTTGTTTGAAGATTGTCTTTTTGGGGAAAATGGTTATTTATGGCCACCTATAAATTACATGTGTAGAATGGATAGCCTTATATCGGTAAATCCCCAAATGAAAATCTTTATTTCAAAATTAGCAGGACAAAACCGTCAAATGTTATTGCCGCTATATTACAACTATAAATGCAAGTCCATACCTGTAATTTTAACAAATGTTCTTGAGCGGATTTCATCGCACTCTCGGAATCAATTTAGAGACTATCAATCAAAATGTGAGAAATTGAATGCATATGAAGCGACTATTTACGCGACGTTAGATAGTATTCAACAAATGTCACGTCACAAGAAAGAAGAATATTCAAAAAGTATTCATAACAAATATCTCAAAGAACATTTTCTATTGGCATTTAGAAGTAATGAAAGAAAAGAGGCAATAAGATATGGCAAAGAGATGCGAAATGGCAATGTATTGTCAAGAGGATTATGGATAAAATATCTGATTGCAAGCAATGTCATAACTTATTGGTTACTAAAGAAGATAAAGCCACAATGAGAAATATCCAAGCGGTTTCTGACTCATATTTATGTTCCAATTGTGGGGCTTGTTATGCTATATGCCCTAAAGAAGCCATTGCTTTTCAATGGTCTGGTCTTGGCCGTAAATATGCTGTTATTAATGAAAATTGTATAGAGTGTGGACTTTGTCAAAAAGTATGTCCTTCTATTGACACCTTGAATTTGCATAAACGCTATGCGGATAAATATATAGGCAATATCCTCAATACTTATATTGGCCGAAGTTCGGATTTAGAGATATATTCCAATGCACAAAGTGGCGGAGTTGCTACTGCCATTCTTACCTATCTGTTTCGAACTGGCAAGATAGATGCAGCCGTGGTGTGCAAGATGAAGGCTGGTAATCCCCCTGTTGTAGAACATGCTATTATTGAACATGCGGAAGAACTTGTCCATACGCAAAAATCATGCTACACACCTGTAGATATACTATCTGCACTGCAAAAGACTTCCAAATATAGATCAATCGCCATCATTGGGCTTCCCTGTCATATACAGGGTGCAATCCATTTGAGCGCAAATTCTTCAAGATTCCATAACATAAAATATCGTCTCGGACTTATTTGTGACCGCACATTATGTGCTGGAATACAAATTGTGATGGCTTCCTTTGTAAAAGATTTTAATAACATAACAATTACGTGGCGCAAGAAAGACTTTATATCAAAAGAAGGAAAATATTATCCTTATGAAAATGCTCCGGTTGTAGTAAATGGCATGGAAGAAACGCACATCATTCCCAATATTTATCGCATGGCGTTAAAAGAGATGTTTACGTCGCCTCGATGCCGTATCTGCTACGATAAACTTTGTACCCATGCAGATATTGTATTGGGTGATCCATGGGGTATGACTGATTATGACAAGAACAAAGGAGATTCACTTGTTCTGACACGGACTGTTATCGGACAACAATTAATAGAAGATGCTATTTCAGTAGGTTGCTTGCAATTACACAAACAAGAATCATATCGGGATGTGTTGGCAGGACAAGCAATACAAGGAAGAAGAAACAGCGTACGATTATACTCATCCTCGTTTTCTACACTACATCCAGTCATTGACACTTATCTTCTTCATCAGGGAGAGGCCAAAGTCATAGTGTCATCTAAAAAGGCCAATCTCCCAATAACTAATTTAAGGCGCTTTACAGAAAGAGAAAACAGGCAAATGGAAGAAATATTGGATGAGGCATTCAGGCAAATACACGAATATCAAGAAATGATAAAGAAGAACAACTGTTTTATTGCCAAGCTAAAAAGAAAAATAAAAAAAATAATAAGGAAATGAAGATTGTACTTTCCGGTATAGGCGTGGCCAATAAAGGTGCAGAACTCATGCTCTATGCCGTATTACAGGAAATAGAGCGTAGACACCCTGAAGCAACGATATATATATCGACTTATGCCCTCGATCCATATCGTTTAAATTATGTCCAGACGTCCCTACATCTGAAATATGTTCCACTACATAAATTTATAAGAATTTGCAATAGGCTTAGATTCAGGTTGTTGAAAATATGTCTATCCAATATCCCAGTTCCCAATGCTGATTATTTTCTTGATGTTAGTGGCTTCCTATTCTCAGACCAGTTTAATTTGAAAGACGAAAATGTGGAGGAATGGCGAAATAAACTATCATCCTATGCAAATCAGGGAACTCGAATATGTTTTTTACCCCAGGCTTTCGGACCGACAGAAAGGAGAAACACTCTAAGAACTCTAGCTTTATTGAGCAAATATGCAAATGTTGTAATAGCTCGCGAAAAGGTATCTTATACCTACCTTCAAAACATGGGTTTTCCTTCCGGCAAACTCTATCGGTTTACCGATTTCACTTCTTTGGTTAATCCTGTCATACCTCACGAGTATTCTCATCTTAAAGATGGAATCTGCATTATCCCTAATGAACGAATGGTATCTATGAATGTTCTGACAATAGAGAACTACCTAAAATTACTTAAAGCTATCTCAGAAATAGCCAAAGAGAAAGGACGAAAAGTCTATTTTCTGGACCACGGAGGAGATGCAGACAGACATTTAGCACAACAATGTGTAGCCATGCTTGGTGATGATATAGACATCGTAAGCAACCTTAATGCACTTGAAGTAAAAGGACTTATATCAACAGCATATCTCTGCATATCGTCCCGCTTCCATGGAGTTGCGTCATCTCTAAATTGTTGTGTGCCATGCCTCGCAACAAGTTGGAGTCACAAATATCAGGAATTATTTAATGATTATGGATTATCCGATTCTGTACTTCCTGTTATGAATCCTGAAGCCACCATACTAAAGGTGAAAGAATATCTGTCCACTGATAAAAATCGGTTCATTCGGAAGCAACTTCAGGACATTCATGTAGCAATTCAACAACAAGCTAAAGATATGTGGAATATTGTTTGGAAGTAAACATCTAATTTAACAGAAAGATTATAATAACAAACTCCTTATGAAACAAATTAAGATTTGCGTAATCGGATTGGGTTACGTTGGGTTGCCTTTGGCACGCCTTTTTTCAACTAAATATGCGACTATTGGTTTTGATATGAATCAGCGTCGTGTAGATGCCTTAAATGGTGGACACGATGCCACATTGGAAGTTTCCGATGAACTTCTTCAATCAGCATTAAAGAATGGTTTTCATTGCACAACTAATCTCGAAGAAATAAAAGGATGTAATTTCTATGTTGTGGCAGTACCTACACCGGTTGACGAGAATAATCGTCCAGATTTGAAACCTCTTTGGGGGGCAAGCGAAACGGTTGGCAAGGTAATTTCTAAAGGCGATATTGTGGTATATGAATCAACTGTTTATCCCGGTGTTACGGAAGAAGAGTGTTTGCCGGTTGTGGAAAAAGTCAGCGGATTGAAATTCAATCAAGATTTCTTCGCAGGTTATTCGCCGGAACGCATCAATCCGGGTGACAAGCAACACACTGTGGAAAAAATCAAGAAAGTAACTTCTGGTTCTACACCGGAAATTGCTGATATTATAGACAATGTTTACAACTCAGTACTTATCAATGGTACACATAAAGCTCCTTCCATAAAAGTTGCAGAGGCATCAAAGATAATTGAAAACTCACAACGTGATGTAAATATCGCATTCATGAATGAATTGGCCAAGATTTTCAATGCCATGGGAATTGATACCAACGATGTGATTGAAGCTGCTGCCAGCAAATGGAATTTCATTAAATTGAAACCTGGTCTTGTAGGTGGACACTGTATTTCTGTTGACCCCTACTATTTGATACAGAAAGCTCAAGTGTATGGGGTACTTCCCCGCATCATGTTTGCAGCCCGTAGGCTGAATGACGGAATGGGCGACTATGTGGCCAATGAGACCATTAAACTGATGAACAAAAAGGGAGTACTTGTTAAAGACGCCAATATTCTGATTTTAGGCATTACTTTTAAAGAAAATTGTCCAGATATTCGTAATACAAAGATTGTAGATATCTATCATACGCTTACAGAATATACCCGAAATATAACGGTATTCGACCCATGGGCTGACGTAAACCACGTACAGAATGAATATGGAATCCAGCTTACAGAATCATCTGTAGAATCCTTGAAAGGCAATTTTGACGCAGTAATCCTTGGAGTAGCCCACAACCAATTTATGGATATCAATATCCGGGAATTCTTAAAAGATGATGAGGCTGGCGTTGTATATGATGTAAAAGGTATTCTTGACCGCGAGATGATAGACGGACGACTGTAATGAAAAAAGTATCGATTCTTATACCTTGTTACAACTCGGAGAAATGGCTTGGCGAGACACTTGATTGCTGTCTCCGCCAGACTTATCCGAATATTGAAGTGATTCTGGTCGATGATGGCAGTACGGACGCATCATTGGCCATTGCTCAAGAATATGAGAAGAAGGACAAACGCATTCATGTTTTCAGCCAACCCAATTCAGGAGGTTGCCGTGCTCGCAATCTGGCTTTTGAAAAGAGTACAGGAGACTATATCAAATATCTGGATGCAGACGATTTGATGTCTGATGACATGATTGAAAAGCAAATGGAACGTTTGGACGTTATAAATGATCCCTTTACCATCGCTACATGTTCATGGCAAGAGTTTTGGAATGATACAAATGTAATATTCAATCAACGTTGTATATACAAAGACTATAGTAATCCTATAGAACTACTCGTAGACCTTTGGACAAAAGGTGAAATGTTTGCTATAACATGCTATCTTGTATCCCGACAACTTGTTTCCCAAGTTGGTGTTTGGGATGAACGACTTACCAAAAATCAAGATGGAGAGTTCTTTTGTCGTGTTTTAAGCAAGGCTTCAAATATATTGTTTTGTAATTCGGCCAAATTCTATTATAGAAGAGGGCACAGTTCCGTGAGTACAAACGGAAGACTTTCTCCGGCTAAAATACAATCTTCGCTTGACTCACGTATCAGTTATGAACAAACGATATTGCCACTATGCGATACTCCTGCCATCAGAAAAGGGTTGGCTTTGAATTATTCTACCGTAATGTTCAATTCTCCTGTTAATTCACAATGGCATAATGAGGCGAAAAGAAGAATTTATGCTTTGGGAGAAAAGCCTGTGCACCCCAGTGCGACCGGAGTAAAGAAATGGATTATATCTGTTATTGGTTTAACGGCATATCTTCGTATAATGGAATTGTTTGGAATAAAAAAGTAAAAAAACAATCGCATGCTATTCAGTAATTTAAAGTTCACTTACTTCTTTATTCCTGTCTTAATTCTGTTCTATCTGTTGAATAAGACAAGACGAGAATGGATAAAGAATACATTCCTGTTGTCAGCGAGTTATTTGTTTTATGGGTTGTTCGATGCCAAATACCTATTTGTGCTGGTCTATATAACAATCGTCAATTATGTTGTCATGTGGTGGGTGTCGGTCCAAAAGCGCAAATATGTTCTTACTTCAGGAGTTGTACTGTCTCTGTTGCCTTTGGTCTTCTTCAAATACACCTACTTTCTGTTGAACGATGTGCTGGGGATAAAAGGTCATGTACTGGGCGAAATAGCCTTGCCTGTCGGCATCTCCTTTTTCACTTTCCAGGCATTAAGTTATACCATTGACTTTTACAGAGGAAAAGAAACGAAGTTACCCTCTTTCTTGAACTTTAGCCTTTATACGGCTTTCTTTCCCACTATGTTGAGCGGACCGATAGAACGTGCCCGCACGTTAATGCCACAAATAGAACGTCTGCAACGTTGGAATTTCTCCCTTGTATTGAATGGATTGCAACTGTTTGTCTGGGGACTGTTCCAGAAGATTGTCGTGGCCGACAGAATTGCCGAATATACAGGAAACGTATATGCTCATCCGGAAACCTATGGCACAACAACAATCCTTTTAACCATGTTTTTATACAGTATTCAAATCTACTGCGACTTTGCCGGATATAGTAATATGGCCATCGGTGTAGGGCGCATGTTGGGATTCAACATTTGCAAGAACTTCGACTTCCCCTACTTTTCAACCTCTATTCGCAGTTTCTGGAAGAAATGGCATATCTCACTGACTTCATGGCTGACAGAGTATGTCTATTTCTCTTTAGGAGGGAATAGAGTTAAGGAATGGCGATGGATATTGAATATACTTATCGTATTTCTTGTCAGTGGGATTTGGCACGGAGCGGCATGGACATTCATTGTATGGGGATTGATACATGGCATTTATCAAATCATTGAACATTATGTGCTTGGCAAAAAGAAGTTCAATAATGTGCTGACAAAGACATTGGCCGGTATTTTCTTGTTTTGCATCGTATCGATATCTTTCGTGTTTTTCCGTGCAAACAGTCTTGAAAAAGCTATACTCGTATTGTCTTCATTGGGAAATTTTGGCATGCCGTTGTTCACATTTTTTGCCACCCAGTTCGTCCTGTTGCTACTCACCCTGTCAATATGGTTTGTTTGTGAACTGATGATGTATAAACGCATACTGAGAATCACCGAAGCGAACGATAATCCTTTCACGTGGATGAATCTTGCTTTTATGTCATTATCCATCTTGATGGTCAGTCTGCTCGGAATGAGTGGGACTTCATTCGTTTATTTCCAATTTTAATCATGAGCAATATTTGTAAACTGGCTATGGCCGTGTTGTGTTTTTTTGCGATTGATTTTGCAGGAGACCGCATGCTTAAACAAGGGCTTGATCAAGGTATGGGACTTAACGAACATGGCAAAATACTGATTGTCGGTCATTCCCACCTGATGATGGGACTGGACAGAGCAATGCTGGAAAATAGTCTCGGCTGTAAGATAGCCAAACACACACGGAGTGGAGTGGGTATGACAGAACGGAAACTAATGACCCGGATGTTTCTGAATTCTTTGTATTCAGATTCATTAAAAGTCGTTGTTGTCGGAGTTGATCCGTTTTCATTTAATGGCGAAGGTGTAAGCGAAAATTGTCATACTTTATTTTACCCTTGGATGGATGACAAAGAAGTGAGCCTATATCTTAAAGCAGCCACAGACCCTGTAACTTATTATGCCCATAAATGGTTCCGGCTTTCAAGATATAGTGACGACCTGATTAAACAGTCAATAAGAGGCTGGAAGCATGATGACCGTAATTACAAGACCAGCATCTTTACGGATTCACTGTTTGAAGCCAATAAGACTAAATGGGCACGCCCCATTACTTTCAACAAACAGCTTATGGCGGAACTTGAGCAAACCATATCGCTCTGTACGACAAGGAACATACACGTCATCCTGTTACAAACTCCCGTCCTGAAGTTACTGACAGATCTGCACCCTGATGACTATGAAAAACTGATGGGCTATTACCAACATTTGGACGAGTCATCCGACTACGTGCATTTCATCGACTACAGTCCTTTCTACAACGAGGACTACAACATCTTTTTCGACCCGATTCACTTGAATGTGAACGGACAAAGGTTGATAACGAAAAGATTTATAAAAGACATTTCATCTATTATACACCAATAATGCTTTCTATCAGAAAATCAATCAGTGCATACCCTAAGCCCGTTTGGCTACTGACACTCATTGAATGTATATTCATATCAAGGAAAACCATATTCAATGTAGCCAGGGATGTGGGCGACTATTCCGCCACCGTTGATTCCAGCACGTCGCTGGCGATGTTAGGCATTGCCTGTTCTTTTGTCTTAATCATGAAATACAGGAAATATATAAAACCGGTAAAAAAGATAATGTCGACATTGCTCATGGTATATGTAATAGCCGCATTGAGTTTCTTGTGGGCCGGGAATATCTTCTCTATTTTATTCAAGGTAACGGAGGTCTTTGTGAACATTTATATTATAGGTCTTATTCTTGTGTTGCTCTTTCGTTCATGCAGCATGAAACAGATTGTATACTATATAATCTTATTTTGCCTGATGGCCACTTATGCCGAAGCGTTGTCGGATATGATTAGAAAAGGAGTCGGGTTCCATCATACCAACGCTTACTCTTATTCGGCGATGATTGCACTCTTGTTATGTGCAGGCCTTATCAAATTTCGGTTATTCAGATTTGCGGAATTGAGGTGGCCTATCATATTGGCTTTTGTCGCATGGCTCGGCGGTACGAGCACAGCTTCCTATATAGCTTGTCTGGCTGGATTTCTGCTGTTATATTCTTCAATCAAGACAGGACTGAATATCCGGAATGCCCTTATTGTAATTGTTTTATGTGTTGGTATATATACTATAGCCGATGATGCGGTCTATTCCTTCATCAGAGCTGGGCATACAGAAGATGAGATGCAAAGTGGAACCGGACGTTCTGTTATTTGGGAAGCAGCTTATCTGTCTTTCAAGGACAATCCGATTTTGGGAAGCGGTTTTGTAGTTGGAGAAAGAGAATTAGGACCAAAATATGGCTTTGGCTTTCACCAGCTTTCAGCCCACAATTCTTTTTTGTCAGTCCTTGTCAATACGGGACTTGTAGGCATGCTGATATTTCTGCGTTTCCTCTGTAAATGGGGAATGATATTATATAAGCAATCCAAGCAGAATGTCTTATCAACCATCTTATTCCCTATATATATTGCTATTGTCATCAATAGTGCGGCTTGTCCTGCTCTTGGTTCGGATTGGGGACCGGTTGCATCATGTGTCTATCTTGTCATCGGTCTCTCGTTCATGCTTGCCAAGAGAAGCGATTTTAGGATAAGTGGTTCTTAGTTTTTTGAAAGATTCTATTAATCATGAAGGTATTGTATTGTAACCCCGTATTCTTTGAGTACCGTTTGCCTTTCTATAAGGAACTCGTTCGCTTATTCGAAGGAAATTTTTACGTGATGTATTCGCCTGTACGCTATAAGATGTGCCGGAAAGAGAGGCTTTGCGAACAAATAAAGTCAGAATTAGGCGACAATGCCATACCTTTGGACACAGACCATCTTTTCGATACCAATTCGATGAAGTGGGACGTGATGCCGGATATAGAAAAGGGGAAACGTATTCCTTTCACCCGTGGTTTGTTACGTGCCATACGTAAAGTAAAGCCTGATGTACTGATTACGGAAGGATATTTTCAGTGGACTCCTTTGGTGCTGTTTTATGGCCTCATTCACCACGTTCCCGTATATATGGGATATGAACGGACATGTTGGACGGAAAGGTATGCAGGAAGACTGAAAACGTGGCAACGTAAATTCTTTAACAGTAGGTTTGCAGGCTTTCTGGTAAATGGACAAGAGACCAAACGATATTTGCAATCATTGGGTGTACCTTCCGATAAAATCCATATCGGTGGGATGAATGCTGATGCTAATTTCCTGAAAAGAGGTATTGACTCAATAGGTAATGACGAACGTATTACATTCAAGAGTGAATATCAAGTCCGTCATGATGGATTAGTGTTTCTTTTTGTGGGACAAATCGTGGAGCGCAAGGGCATTAAGCCCATGTTGAATGCATGGAAAAAACATATCCAGACGCATTTTGATGATATTCTGCTGTTGGTGGGTGACGGTAACCAGTTCAAAGAGTGTAGGAGTGAATATGCAGATGTATCGTCCGTCAGATTGTTGGGGCGTGTGGATTATGCTGATATTTACAAGTATTATGCGATAGCAGACGTTTTTATCAATCCTACGATAGAAGACAACTGGAGTCTTGTCATTCCTGAGGCCATGGCATGCGGACTACCCGTGGCGACTTCTATTTATAACGGTTGCCATGCTGAGCTTGTACACAAAGACGAAAACGGCATCACATTCGACCCATTCAGGGAAGAGACAGTTGTAAATGCCCTCGATTATTTTCATCATCAGGACTTGAAAGCCATGGGAAAGAAATCCATCGAACTGGAAAAAGAGTTTAATACAGAGAATTGTGCACGACGTGTCTATGAAGCAATAACGAACGACTATCACACTTCCTAACATCCCCCAAAGTAGTATGATGATAACCATAATAACAGTCAGTTTCAATGCTGAAGCACATATAAAGCGTACTGTCAGGTCAATATTGTCGCAAACCAGCGAAAAGTTTGAATTCCTCCTTATCGATGGAGCTTCAAAAGACAACACCGTGGCCATCGTCAGAAACGAAGTTGAGACCATCGATAATCCTCGCTGCCGATTCCACTGTGTCTCGGAAAAGGATAACGGTATTTATGACGCGATGAACAAAGGTGCACGTCTGGCTACGGGAGATTTCATTATTTACATGAACGTGGGGGATTCTTTTTTCTCGGCAGATGTAATCGTAAGATTTGAGGCTTGCATGAAAAAGCATCCCGGATACGATGCTTATTACGGCAATACAATGATGGATTTTTATGAAGGACGCGGAGTATTGCACGATAATGAAGAATGCAACCGCAATCCTATTATGCCTTTCATTCACCAATCGATCATTGTCAAGAAAAAATGGTTGATAGAGCACCCATTTGATTACAGCTATAAGGTTTGTGCTGATTTTGAGTTCTTTTATTACATGCGTCAGCATGGGGCAGGATTCCATTATGAGCCATTTATCGTTTCCATCTATGATGCCAAAGAAGGAATGAGTGAAAACAATCCTTTGCAGATTCGCTATGATAAAGACCGCATACTTGGGATAGATAAACGTTCCCTTTATTGGCTTAGAAAAATTAAATTGCAATGTACAGTAGGATTAATACAACCGATAAAAGACATCGCTCCTCGCTGGCTACTCAATAAATATTTTAGAAAAAAGAAATCTTATATTAATTGGATTGATTGATATTGTATGAATTTGGATATTTGCGTTTCATTCCATAAGCGTAAAACGCTACGCCATTCTCCTTCGATATCCCTTTTCCTCGCGCGCGCGTAACAGGGAGTTTCTGAAAAAAGCCTTCGTGGGTTCAGAGTGTTTGATTTACAAATAATTAGGGTGTTTGTATGTTTCAGCATCCTTGTATGGCATGAAGTACTCTTTTTTGACTATCGGAGCTGTTGAGATAGGCTGTAAAAACTGACCAGTCTGCATTTCATTCTTCACAGGTTAGCATTTCATTCTTCACAGGTCAGCGTTTCATCCTTTACAGGTCTGCATTTCATCCGCCATAGGATATGGAAGATCTCTGAATGATGGATGAACCTTAAAATATTGATATACAATAAGTCTGAACCCATGAAGGCATTTTTCAAAAAACTTCTTGTATAGGGATATGAACTGTATTTTAACTCATACATTAATACTTTAAAGATATGCCAACCGATTTATCAGTAATAATTCCTGTATATAATGCAGCCTTACTATTGAACAGGTGTCTTGACTCCATATTCAACCAGCATACGGATTATACGTATGAGGTGATTCTGGTGGATGATGGAAGCACGGATAACTCCGTGGAACTGATTAAGGCAAGAACAGAAACTAATATAAGACTTTTCCAGCAACAGAATGCAGGACCTGCTAAGGCACGGAATAGAGCTTTAGTTGAAGCCCATGGGAAATATATTTGTTATATAGATGCAGACGACTATTGGGAGGAAACTTTCTTTGAGAAAACCATCCGTTTTTTAGAAGAACATGTAGAATGCATAGCTGTTTCTGTCGGTCAAAGACATTTGACGGTGTCTGGTGAATATATGGTTCCGGCTTGTATAAACAAATATAAAAAGCCGATTGTATTGGATGATTTCTATTCTTTTTGGGCGGAATGGATGCATGTATGTACAGGCAGTATTATGATACGTTCGGAATACGCTAAAAAGACAGGAGGGCAACGGACGGAACTGCGTATCACAGAAGATTTGGAGTATTGGGCATTGTTGGCCACATACGGAAAGTTTGGAATGATTCCGGAGGTACTCTTCACCAGTGATGGGACGGACTTGATAAAGGGGGACGGTTGGTTGAAGAAGATGGAAATCAGATGGCGTAATGCTCCGAGTATAGCCGATTGGGAAAAGAGGATTATACAACGTTTGCCTCAAGATAATTTGCCGGATGGGTATAAACAGGCAAGGGGCAGAATCTCCCGTAACTTGACCTATTGCCAAATGCTGTCCAACAGACTTTCGTTAAGTCGCCAAGAAGCATTAAAATATGGGGAGTATTTCTTTGGCGACCCTATCGGGAGGTTGATGAACATGGCCAAATACACTTCCATCACTTGGTGGATGCTTGCCAAATTCCTACAATACCGGGAATATCATCGAAAATAAAGAATTAGGATATGATTAGTATTCTCTTTATCATGCACATGCCCCCGCCTGTGCATGGTGCTTCCATGATGGGGAAATATATTCATGACAGCCGGATTATAAATGATACTTTCGACTGTTATTACATCAATCTGACTACGGCTAAAGACCTTGCCGACATTGGTAAAGTCGGATTCGGAAAGGTGAAGTCATTCGCAAGGTTGCTTCATACTATAAAGACGGAAGTAAAGCGGTTAGGTCCCGACCTCGTGTATGTAACGCCGAATGCATGTGGAGGTGCGTTTTATAAGGATTTCATTGTGGTACAGATGCTAAAGCGTATGGGATGCCGAATCGTTGTACATTATCATAACAAAGGGGTGGCCACGCGACAGGAGCGTATGCTTGATAATTGTTTGTACAAGCTTTTCTTCAAAGAACTGAAGGTTGTTCTATTGGCGGAGGCATTGTACAACGATGTGAAAAAATATGTGAGTCGCGATAACGTATATATATGTCCGAATGGAATACCGGAGACTTTGCCTCTGGGAGCTAAGACAGAACGTGAAAATGATGTTCCGCATATCTTATTCCTTTCCAATCTTATTGTCAGTAAGGGCGTGCTTGTACTGCTTGATGCGTTGAAAGAACTGCGTCAACGGGGGAGAGAGTTTCAATGCTGTTTGGTTGGTGGTGAGACATTGGAATTGGATGGGGATGGGCTCAATACCTATCTGACAGGTTCGGGATTGAATGATTGCGTAAAATATGAGGGGCGGAAGTATGGGGATGAGAAGGCTGAATATTTTGAAAATGCCGATATTTTTGTTTTTCCTACTTTTTACCACAATGAGTGTTTTCCACTTGTGTGTTTGGAGGCCATGGAATGGAAACTTCCCGTTGTATCTACCGACGAAGGTGGGATTCCCGATGTGGTGAAGGACGGTGAGAATGGTTTTATCATACAATGCCAACGGAACGGTAATATCAATTACGGTCCTTCATCTACGGATTTGGCAGATGCATTGGAAAGACTGATTGATAATCCGGAACTCCGTCATCGCATGGGGGAGAACGGCTACAAGAAATTTAAAAAGGAATTCACCTTGCAGGCATTCGAGAGGAATTTCGTGAAAAGTCTGCAATGGGCGATAAGTAGATAAAGTATATTCTTAGGACAGATGGGGAAGCAAGAACTCCTCAATATTCTTTGGCGTAATTACACGGAATGTCGCATCCGGATATGCTTTGGAAAATGATTCCGGACATTTGACATTGGCTTTACGGTCGTTCCATTTGAACTCAAAAGCATGGATATGTCCGTCCTCTTCTTCAATATAGTCGATTTCATTTTGTTGGCGCGTGCGCCAGAACCATGATTGTGCGAAACTATTATTGTAGAAGTTAATTTTCAAACGTTCGGCGATGGAAAAGTTTTCCCATAACTCTCCAGTGTCAGTGCGATTTTCTATTGGAGCCAAATTGCCAACCACTGCGTTGCGTATACCGAGATCCCAGAAATAAATCTTTCGGCTTGCTTTCAACTCATTACGCAAATTACGTGAGAAACTGCCCAAACGGAATATAATATATGATTTTTCAAGAACATCCACATATCGCTCTACAGTCTTGGAGTCCAGCCCGATAAGATTACCGAGTTCATTGTATGATACTTGGCTTCCTATTTGCAGGGCAAGAGCTTTGAGAAGACGTACCAGTTTGTCTGGTTTGCTAATGCTATCGAGTGAAAGAATGTCTCTATACAAGTAACTTTCAGACAGTTCCTTTAAAGTCGGACGTTCGTCTCCTGGAGTACTTACCACTTCCGGATAATAGCCATAAACCATACGGTGGGGTATCATACGTAACTCTTCAAGAAGATTTGTATGGGCTACCATTTCGCTGAATGTCAGTGGAAACATACGAAATTCTCGTTTACGACCGGTAAGAGGCTCATTTACCTTTGTCGTCAGTTCAAAAGAACTGCTTCCTGTTGCGATTACCTGGACTTCAGGAATCTGGTCGGTAATGAGTTTCATACGGAGGCCTATTTCAGGAATCCGTTGTGCCTCATCTATGACAATCAGGCGTTTGCCGGCAAGAAAGGCACGTAGTCTTGTGGATGAGATTTCGCGGAATAATTCCTGTACGTCAATGTCGTCACCGTTCATCCATACCACATCTTTACGACTCTGAAGCATCTGATTAAGTAAGGTCGATTTGCCGACTTGTCGTGCTCCGATGATAATAATGGCTTTTTTACCATTAAGTAATGGCTGGATATTTTTTTCAAGTATTCTGGCAATCATATTTGACTATGGATATTTTCTGGCAAATATATCAAATAAAATCTATCATTCCAAAAATATCATAATTTTCTCGGAATGAAATCCAAAAATGTCACGATATTTAAGGAGCATATTCCGAAAATATATTAATTCTTTTTTTATCCATACGCTATAATTTATGTTACGACTGAAAGACTTGCCTCTTGTAGAGAGCCGCGAGGCACTGAATGATATACCCCAAGGCAAGGTGCTCATCAATACCATCAACGCGCATTCTTATAATACGGCGCAGAAGGACGCGCTGTTTGCCGAGGCTTTGAAAAACGGTGATTACCTGATTCCCGACGGGGCCAGTATCGTGAAGGCCTGCCGATGGATTAAAGCAAAATCGAAACCCAAGGAGCGTATCGCCGGATGGGACCTGTTCGAGTTTGAGATGGAACGGCTGAACAAGGCGGGCGGCACGTGTTTCTTCATGGGCAGTTCAGAGAAAGTTCTTGCGCTTATCCGCAGGCGGGCTGCGGACATCTATCCTAACATCATCGTGAAGACGTATTCTCCGCCTTATAAACCGGAGTTCTCCGAGGCGGACAACAAGGCCATCATTGATGCCATCAACGAGTGTCGTCCGGATTTGCTATGGATAGGCATGACGGCTCCCAAGCAGGAGAAGTGGGTTTACTCTCATTGGAAAGAACTGGAAATCCGTTGCCATTGCGGTACAATCGGTGCGGTGTTCGACTTTTTTGCCGGAACGTCGCGGCGTGCCCCTCTCTGGTGGCAGCGTCATTCTTTGGAATGGCTGTACCGTCTTTTGAAAGAGCCGCGCCGTATGTGGCGGCGTTATATCATCGGCAACGCTCTGTTTCTTTGGAATATTGGAACAGAAAAGTAATAGTATCAATTACTGCGTAAATCATGCTTTCTTCTGTTTTGCTTCCCTTACTGCATTGATTTCTGCATTAATCTCATCCAAGGTCATTTCCGGTCTGTTTTGCGCATCTTCCCTGATGCTGCGGATAGCTTGAATGGCTTTTGCCCTCACGCCATCTTCAGGTTCGGCGGAAATGGTGAAGGGAATACTCCTGTTGCGTATGACTGCACGCACAAAGATGTTGATGGCAGTGTTGGCACTCATGCCAAATTGTTCACAGAGTTTGTCGAACATTACTTTCTGTTGGTTGTCCATCCGGACGGTCATTGCAGTCTGTGCCATAGCGTTTGTCTTTTAATGATTGGTGCATTAATAATACTATCTGATTGCAAATATACGGCAAAATGATGTCGTACGAAGTCAGAAAAGGGGATTATTTTTCTTGTTACGGCTTTTTAACTAAAAAGTATAATTATGGATAACTTCTCTCTCCGCGATTACCAGCAGGACATGAAGTCCCGCTTGTTTGAGGCATGGAAGAGCCATCGGAGTGTGATGGTGCAGATGCCT
>URKA01000032.1 GCA_900548345.1 uncultured Paraprevotella sp.
ACGGGATAATTTGCGAACCTGAAAAGAGTTCCCCCACTAATTTTCTACTGACCCCTGTTTTCTCTGGTTAGCGCTTCTTGTATCTGTTTTTTTAGTTATCTTTGCCGTCCTATGGCAATCTTATATACAAAAGGAGAGGAAAGGACGAACAGTATTACCCACGGTGCGGGAATCGTTCTGGGAGTCGTGGCGGGGTGTGCCTTGCTTGTGTACGCCTACCGGCACGACAATTCATGGATGGAATGGGGCATTTGGCTTTATCTGGCCGGAATGTTGGCTTCGTACGTTTCTTCTACGCTTTACCATGCCTGTCGCTTGCGGAGCCGGTGGCGCGGGAGGCTGCGCAAATGGGACCATGCAGCCATCTACTGGCATATAGCAGGCAGTTATTCTCCGATAACGCTGATTGCCTTGCGCAATCATGGATATTGGGGCTGGGGCCTTTTCATCTTTGTATGGTCGTGTGCGATAGTGGGAACGGTGATGAGTTTCCGCAACCTGAAAGAACACAGCAATGTGGAGACGGCCTGTTTTGTCCTGATGGGGCTTGTGATTCTGGTCGCATTCAAACCATTGTCGGATGCGGTGAGTCCAGACGCCGTATGGTGGATTGTGGCGGAAGGTGTGTGCTACATCACCGGTTCGTTGTTTTACACCCTACACAAAAGGCGGTATATGCATTCCGTATTCCATGTTTTCGTGCTGGGCGGTTCGGTATGCCACATCCTTGCCGTATGGGATATCCTGAAGACTTATATATAGCAGAGATTACGGGACGATTCATTTCTTTCTCAGCAAATCCGGCCGCAATGCTTTCGTGCGTTCAAAGGATTGCTGGAGTTCCCACTCTTTGATTTTCGCCTCATGTCCGGACAGGAGGATGTCGGGAACTTTCCATCCGTTGTATTCGGCCGGTCGTGTATATACCGGGGCTGCGAGCAGATTGTCCTGAAAAGAGTCGGAGAGTGCGCTCTGTTCGTCTCCGATAACTCCGGGGATGATACGCACAATGGCGTCGGTCATCACGGCGGCGGCCAGTTCTCCGCCGGTCAGTACATAATCGCCGATGGAAACTTCCTTGGTAATCAGGTGCTCCCTGATACGGTAATCTATTCCTTTATAATGTCCGCACAGGATTATCAGGTTCTGGCACAAGGACAGTGTGTTGGCCATCGGCTGGTCGAACTGTTCACCGTCCGGAGTGGTGAAGATGACTTCATCATAGTTTCTTTCCGCTTTCAATGCTGTGATACATCGGTCGATAGGTTCGCACTGCATGACCATACCTGCAAATCCGCCAAAAGGGTAGTCGTCTACGCGGCGGTACTTGTTGGTGGCGTAATCGCGCAGATTATGCAGATGAATTTCCGCCAGTCCTTTTTTTTGTGCGCGTCCCAGGATGCTTTCCCGCACGAAGCCCTCAAGCAGTTCGGGCAAAACAGTGATGATGTCTATTCTCATGAAATATGGTCTTCTGATTAATCCGGTGCAAAAATAATGATTTTGCGGCATATATCGAAAAAAAGAAAGGGCTGTACGGCAAAAATATGCCGGTTGTGGGCGAAGGCTGTTCCGGACAGCGAAAAAAAACGAGGGGAGGCGGTTTTATGATTCGCGCCTCCCCTTGGTTTCAATGATTGATTTCAATCTCTTCCTTCATGTCTATTTCCTGTCCGTCCTTATTGTAGAATTCATATTGCAGAAAGCCTAATTTCTGGCTGGGTACTATTTTGACCCCCAGGCCGTATTTCATCTGCCATTTACGTTTTAATGATATGAATCCCTGATTGATATAGGCGGCCACGTAGGGGTGGACGTGAAGAGTGAAATTCTTAATGTCTAACTTGTTGACCAGAGTGCTGACCTTGTTTTCCAGTACGTCCGTAAATAAGAAACTGGATTTTATCGTTCCTTTACCGAAACAAGTGGGGCATACTTCATCTACGGTGACATCCATTACGGGGCGCACGCGTTGGCGTGTAATCTGCATAAGTCCGAATTTGCTCAGAGGAAGTATGTTATGGCGGGCGCGGTCTTTCTTCATGTTTTCACACATGCGTTCGTACAGTTTTTGCCTGTCTTCCGCCACATTCATGTCAATGAAGTCAACCACAATGATACCTCCCATGTCGCGCAGGCGGAGCTGTCGGGCCAGCTCGTCGGCGGCACCAAGGTTGACATCCAGAGCATTGGCTTCTTGTCCGTCTTTGGACTTGGAACGGTTTCCGCTGTTGACATCCACCACATGCAATGCTTCGGTATGTTCAATGATTAAATATGCTCCGTGCTTGTATGACACAGCCTTTCCAAACGACGATTTGATTTGTTTGGTCACCTCAAAGTTGTCAAAGATAGGAAGTTTACCTGTGTATTGCTTGACAATGCCCGCGCTTTCGGGAGCTATCAGCGTCACATAATCCTTTACTTCATTGTAAATCTCCGTATCGTTGATATAGATGTTCTGATAGGACGGGTTGAACAAATCTCTCAGCATGGCTACCATCCGGCTGGTTTCTTCAAATACCAGCGTGGGCAGCTTTGCGGCCTTTTGTGCCTTTGCAATACTGTCTTCGCACCTTTTGACCAATACTTTGAGCTCAGAGTCGAGTTCAGCGACCCGTTTTCCTTCGGCCACGGTCCTGACAATCACACCGAAGTTTTTCGGTTTGATACTTTGAATCAGTTGTTTCAGACGTGCGCGTTCTTCGGCAGACTTTATTTTGGATGAGACCGAAACCTTGTCATGGAAAGGCATCAGTACCAAGAATCTTCCGGGGAAGGACAGTTCGCATGTCAGTCGCGGCCCTTTTGTCGAGATGGGTTCTTTAACAATCTGTACCAATATCTCTTGTCCGGATTGGAGGATGTTCTGCACACTGCCTTCCTTTTCCAGTTCCGGCATCATCGTGGCTTTGGATATCGGGAACAGCTTTTTCTTGTCGCTTGTTACTTGTTTAAGGTATTTTGCATAGGAATGGAACTTTGGACCAAGATCAAGGTAATGCAAGAAAGCATCGCGCTCATAGCCCACATTCACGAAACATGCATTCAGTCCCGGCATCAGTTTCCTGACCTTGGCCAAATACACATTACCCACCGCAAAAGAGGCCGTACGGCCTTCTTTCTGAAATTCCACAAGCCTTTTGTCTTCCAATAAGGCGATGGAAATTTCCTTGGGTTGGACATCTACGATTATTTCGCTCGTCATTCTTGTAAAATTACATTTCTAATCTTAATTCCTCATCGTATCCAAACAAAAAACAAACTTGCCGGATATACAAAAGCCCGCACAAGTTTGTTTTTTGTTCATGCTTACAGACAAGCGTTGGCTACTTGCTCTTATGTCTGTTTTTTCTCAGTCTTTTCTTCCGTTTGTGAGTAGCCATTTTGTGTCTTTTCTTTTTCTTTCCGCTTGGCATAGCTTTAATTTTTTATAAGTTAATAATGTAGTTTGTAGTCTTGGTTATGAGGATATTATTTCTTTACGGCATCCACAAAAACCTTTGCAGGTTTGAATGCGGGAATGTTATGCTCGTCAATAATAATTGTTGTATTCTTAGAAATGTTGCGTGCAGTCTTCTTAGCTCTTTTCTTCAAGATGAAGCTACCGAAACCGCGAAGGTATACGTTCTCTTCATTTGCAATCAAAGACTCTTTAACTGAATCCATAAAAGCTTCGACTGTGGTCAGTACCGTGGCTTTATCAATGCCAGTCTTCTTTGAAATCTCGTTTACAATATCTGCTTTTGTCATCTTTTTGTAAAAATAAAGGTTTGTATTCGTCTAATTCCTAATTTTTTGGAATGCAAATATATAGCTTTTTGACAAGGAAAGAAAATATATCGTTAAAAAAATCTCGTTTTTTTTGTTTTTAGGCCCCATAAAAGCCTTATTTTTGCATTGTTTTATTCAGATGCAGCTGTTTATGGATGGATTTTTTGCACATCGGCTTTTAACATGGTATGCCGGACACCGCAGGTTTTTTCCTTGGAGAGACACGCGTAATCCTTATATGATATGGATTTCCGAGATAATCCTCCAACAAACCCGTGTCAGTCAGGGGTATGATTATTTCGTGCGCTTCATAGAGCGTTTCCCGGATGTGGAAACGCTGGCGGAGGCCACGGAAGATGACGTACTCAAGTGCTGGCAGGGATTGGGATATTATTCAAGGGCCCGCAATCTGCATTGTGCCGCACGGCAGATTGTCGCGGCCGGAAAGTTTCCGGACGACTATGAAAATATCAGGAGGCTAAAAGGAGTGGGCGATTATACGGCGGCGGCCATCGCGTCATTTGCATTCGGACTGCCTTATGCTGTGGTGGACGGCAATGTCTATCGTGTGCTTTCACGCTATTTCGGTATAACGGAACCTATCGACACCACGGCCGGGAAAAAATATTTTGCCGGATTTGCACGCAGCTTGTTGCCCGAAGGAGCGGAAGGGGCGGATTACAATCAGGCCATAATGGATTTCGGTGCCCTGCAATGTGTGCCACGTTCGCCTCTTTGTGCCGAATGCCCGTTTGCAGACAGTTGCATGGCATACCGGATGAACGGCGTACACGACTTGCCGGTGAAGTCCAGAACATTGAAGGTCAGTGAGCGATACCTACATTATATATATATACAGGCGGAAGGCGAAGCCGCATTTTTCCGTCGTGAAGGGAAGGATATATGGAAGGGGCTTTACGAGCCCTTCCTGATAGAGACCGGTACACCGTATACAACTACAGATTTGTTTACAGGCGACTTGTTGCCGGATTTTGTGAGGCAAGAAGGGTCAGAATGGCGCGTATTGCAGGAGAACGTGCGTCATCAGCTTACCCACCGCACCTTGATTTGTAACTTCTATCGTCTTGACTTGAAAAAGAAACCACTGTCAAAGGATTTTGGCAGGGATGTGTTTTGGGTCAGCCGGGAAGAAATATCCCGGTATGCCGTTCCCCGTCTTGTTTCCGTACTCTTCGAACGGAGCGGGCTTATGCCTTCCGATTCCGGTGAAGATAGAGAAAAATAAGGTTTATACTTGTGGAAGACGAGATTATTCCGTATCTTTGGGCAATTTTTAAAAGTAAGATATTATGTCATTAAATAAGGTAATGCTAATCGGTAACGTGGGGAAAGAGCCCGAAGTGCGTTATTTGGACAATGGAGTGGCTGTGGCGTCTGTGGTGATGGCCACTTCGGAAAGAGGATACCGGCTTCAGAACGGTACGGAAGTTCCGGAACGGACGGAATGGCATAACGTGGTTTTGTGGAGAGGCCTTGCCGAGACCGTGGAAAAATACGTGCATAAGGGTGACAAACTGTTCATCGAAGGTAAGATCCGGTCACGTTCGTACGATGACCAGAATGGTACGAAGCGCTACATCACGGAGATTTTCGCCGACAATATGGAAATGCTCACTCCGCGCAGCAACAGCACACAAAATGCCGCACAGGCCGAGGCTCCGTCACGGCCTGCCCAACAGCAACAACCTGTCGGCAATAAAGAAGACTTGCCGTTTTAAAGTATAATTAAAATAAATTGTTTTGGACCCAGACGCGTTTTTATCCCAATTGAGTGATTTATTCAGTAATATAACAATCATGTCTCCCGATGCGGGAGCCATGATTGCTTTTGTTTTGGCTGTATTGTTGTTGGCTTGTTCTGGCTTTGTGTCGGCATCGGAGATTGCTTTCTTTTCCTTGTCGCCGACAGATATCAGTACGATAGAGGAAAACAAGCATTCGTCAGACAGTAAGATAGTCGAGTTAAAGAATGATTCGGAACGGTTGCTTGCCACGATACTCATCTCCAACAATTTCGTCAACGTGGCCATTATCATGTTGCTGAATTCCTTTTTTTCCGAAGTGCTGGACTTTGGCGGGAGTGATTTCCTGGAGTTCTTTTTCATGACTGTCCTCCTGACTTTCCTGTTGCTCCTGTTCGGCGAAATCATGCCGAAGATATATTCGGCACAGCACACACTCTCGTTCTGCCGCATGGTAGCTCCTGTTTTCGTGGTCATTGAAAAGCTCTTCTGGCCCATGGCATCGTTACTGGTAAGCTCCAAGAAGCTGGCTACCAAGGTCGTGCAAACGGAAAACCGTGTAATTTCTGTAGACGAGCTTGAACAGGCGCTTGAACTGACTGACAAGAAAGACATCGCCGAAGAGCAGAATATGCTGGAGGGTATTATCCGTTTTGGCGGTGAGATGGCGCGTGAAATCATGACTCCGCGCATGGATGTGGTAGACCTCGACATGAACACGCCCTATCCTGAAGTGTTGAAATGTATTGTGGAGAACAATTATTCTCGCATCCCCGTGTATGCCGGTTCTAAAGACAATATAAAAGGTGTGCTGTACATCAAGGACCTGTTGCCTCATCTGAACAAACCGGTCAACTTCAGGTGGCAGTCGTTGATACGTCCGCCTTATTTTGTTCCCGAAACAAAGATGATTGACGACCTTCTGCGGGATTTCCAGACCAACAAGGTGCATATCGCCATTGTGGTGGACGAGTTTGGCGGAACATCGGGTATCGTGACCATGGAAGACATTATCGAAGAAATCGTAGGGGAAATCAACGATGAATACGATGAGGAGGAACGACAGTATATCAAACTCGGCAACAACACATACGTCTTCGAAGGAAAGGTGTTGCTTACCGACTTCTTCCGTATCATGGAACTTGACGATGACTTTTTTGAAAAAGTGGAAGGAGAGGCAGATACTCTGGCCGGCTTGCTGTTGGAAATCAAGGGGGAGTTTCCTGTGCTTAATGAGGTAATCAAATACAAGAATTACAAGTTTGAAGTGCTTGAGATGAACGACCGCCGCATCAAGAAAATCAAGGTCACCGTAAAATCATCCGCCGCCGACGGCAATAAGTCACACTCCTGACCGTCATGCCATTCTTTCGTGAAATATCCGGTGAGGGATTCCGTGGGGGAATATGGAAGATTGCCGAGTCGTGGGAAGAATTGTGCGGTCTTCTGCCAAGGGAAGACTATCACCGTACCCACATCCTGCAATGCTTCAGGCTTGAGAAGCGGCGTCTGGAATATGCGGCCGTACGCGCCCTGCTGTTTACATTGACAGGAGAAGACAGGGAAGTGCTTTATCATCCTTCGGGCCGCCCTTATTTTTCAGCCTCATCGTGTCATTTGTCCATATCCCATACAGCCGGATATGTCGCCGTTCTGTTGTCACAGGAAGGGCGTGCCGGTGTCGACATAGAGGCTTGTTCGTCCCGTGTATTGCGGTTAAAGAAACATATTGCAGGCGCTGAGGAGCATGAGGCCGAAGGGATGTTTGCGCTGTTGTTGCATTGGTCGGCCAAGGAAACAGCTTTTAAGATTCTGGACGAAGAAGGTATAGACTTCACCAGACATCTGACTGTGCGGAATTTTTCCTGTACGGCCGACGAACAGTTTCCCGATGCGCAGGGAAACTTTGATTTGTCATACCGCCTGAATGAAGGGCGGAACGGTGTGTTCCACATCAGTTATCTGACCACACGTGATTTTGTGCTGACCTACTCTGTGGAGAGGCGTACGGGGGCGTAGACCGGACGAAACCCATGTCTTGTCCGGCAGTCTTCATGTGCTTTTTGCGTTTGCTTTTCCTATTTTTCCTTATTCTTTTTTACGGAGAAGTCGTAAGCCTTTATATCGCCGTAAGAGTTTACGCTGTCTTGTGTCGTATCCACAAGGATGTATTCTCCTGGTGCCAGAGGAGCTTTTGGTGTGATGGCAAACCCCATATCCGGAAGGTTTTCTATCTTGAATCCGTCCAGGTTCACACGCATGTAATCACAATCTTTCACGTCGGGCTTCGGCATCCGGCGGTATTCTTTTTTACCTTTCAGACGGAGCAGGACATAATCATTCAGCGTTTGTGTGCGTGGATAGATGGCGAACTTGGGGCACTCGTCCGTTGTTTGTCTGGCATGTGCCCCCCAGAAGTAACGGATCGGTTTCCTGCCCACATTGATACCTTGAATGTCCCATCCCTGTTTCACTTCGGTCTGACTGGTGACTGTGCGCATCGGGAATGCGGTTTCTCCTACATAAATAAATACGGTAGGGGCGGGCTGTTTCATTTGTGCTGAAGTATGGATACAGGCAAACATGACGAGCCATAAGGAAAAAATCTTCTTCATGTAAAAATGGTTTTAATTAAAGGTATGTATCGTTCCGCCATTGGAACCGGCGTATTTTTTCAGCAGTTGCTGTATGAATGTGGCACAGGCCGTCACTTGCTCCCGGTTGCCGTCATAACCGTTGACCAGGACCAGAAGTCGCGTGGTGGAGCAGCCCAGTTTCGTGCGCTCGTGGTCGCTTGTCGGTGTGCCGATACCGCCTTGGGCGTCACGATATACAGGCAGTCCTTCGATATTCAGTGCGCCACGTCCGATTCCCTCATAAGGCTCTCCGGCTTTTCCTATACCCAAGGTGAGTGTGTCGCCTTCTATCTTGTCTGCATCGAAGCCCCCTATGGAATATCCGTATACAATGGAGGCAAGGTTGATAAGGTCTACGACCGTATCGATTTGGTACAAGTCTTTGCCTTGCAGTATCCTGCGCACCAAGGCTTCACCGGAAGGGCGGTAGCGGCTGGGGTCTTTCCCGCATTTCTTATAGGCCGTCCTTGTGGCCTGTATGGCTGGCATTTCTTTGACGGATTCGGTAGTGAACTTGCTGCAATAGTTTTCACTGAAAGCGTGTATCTCGTCCCATAGTGCTGTGCAATAAGGGGTGTTGGTGATTTCAGCCTCCAGTGCAGCCCCGACAAACTGTGGGCATGCCGCCTTGATTTCTTCGGATACGATAATTTTCATGGGTGTCTTGTGTGTGTATGACTTGTCGGTTTAAAAACGCCAGTAGAGCTGTACTTCTCCGGTATTGTAGTGGCGGTCTCCCGTATAGCCGTTATCCTCTATAAATCCGTATATACCTTGTAGTTTCAGGTTCTTATGGAAGTAATAGTTGACAGACATTCCATAGATGCTTTTTTGGGTGTCCTTGTTCTTGCAGTCCCTGTATACGTCCCATTTTCCGTAGATTTTGCAGCGGGAAGTCACGGGAACGCCTACCATGGCATACCATCCGTCGGCCTTGTCTCTGCCTTTCACGGAAACATCCCCATTGTCGCTCACGGCATAGTCTGCCACTTTGTGTCCCTGGCTCATGATGTATTCGCCTCTGACCGACCAGCGCGATTCGTATTTCACGCCAAATGCCATACGGTTACGGTCAACTGTGATTTTCCGTCCGTTCATGTTCTTGCTATAGTTTCCTGCCCATCCGAAAGCTCCGACACAAAGGTTTCTGACGGGAGCCACCCAAAGTCCTCCTATGATGTCCTTGGTGTCATTCCGGTCGGCATGGTTGATGCCCTGTCCGTTGAACGCGCCAACCTGATAATGCAAGAAGCTATGCCCGTCTTTCCGGGAGTTGAACAGGTCTCCCTGAATCTGTATGCCCATGTCGCGTCCGTTGCTTGAATGTTCGCCTACACGGTCCGACATGCCGGCCAGTCGGCTTACAGCCTGTGAATAGGCCCCGAATCCTATATCCCACGGATTCATGGGGTTTTCAAAGGTAAAGCCGCGTTTGAACTGTCCGAACCTGACCGACAGGAAATCGTATCTTTTCCATTCCGCCCATGCATCGAGTACGCGTGCTCCTTTTTCGTCGTTTCCGCCGGCCACTCCACACAGTTCCACCTGTAATTTATAGGAGAAGTCCCTTATTTTTCCGTCTACGTATGCCCTTGCATACCGGAGGTCGAAGGACGAATGCGATTCGTTTTTACTATCCAAATCCTGGTCGTTGAAGGCTGCCTTGCCCACGACATATCCGCCGAATCGGGTATTCTGCTTGATGTCTTCCCACCATTTTCCTTTGTTCTCCTGTGCTCCGGTCCGGAGGGTGAGCAGTAAGCCGGCTACGGCTATGAGTATCTTTTTCATCAGTACGGTTGTTGTTTCCGTGCAAAGTTAGTAAAAAACCGATAAATGCCGAAATGTGCAAGAGGAGTTGTCGTTGTCGGACATAAATCGGGACTGATGGACGAAAAAAGGGGAAAAGCGCCATGTATTATGGAGTTTTTTTGTACTTTTGTCAAAAATATTGTGTTGAGATGAGATTTCTATATTCGATATTGTTGTGTTTTGCCGTTTGGCAACTTCATGCCGTGCCGGCACGCCGGCAGTTTTTCAAGGCCCGGATGGCTGACGGAACATTCCAGACCATCCGTTTTTGCGGTGATGAGAACCGCAGTTTCTATTTGAGTGAAGACGGTTATATTGTCGAGCCGGACACTTCGGGAGCATTTTATGTCAAGACGCAAAGGCGGCCGGAGGAACTGCCTCTGTTGCGCACGGCGCGTGCCGGCGGTATAGGTTTGCCGGAGACGGCACCCATCCGTCCGGTCGGAAGTCCGAAAATCCCCGTGATATTGGTTAATTTCAGCGACGAGAAGATGACGGTGGCCGACACCGAAGAGGAGATCGGAACTTACTTTGACCTGTTCTGTAACGGCACGCGCGACGGTAAACTCTATAAGGGTGCGGGAAGCTACGGCTCGGTGCGCGATTACTTCGTGCAGCAGAGCGACAGTATATTCCAGCCGGAATTCGTGATTATCGGTCCGGTGACGCTGAGCCGCCCCATGGCATATTACGGGCAAAATTCCTCCACAGGAGTGAAGGATGTCAACTTCAAGGAGTTTTGCAGCGAGGCGCTGGGGCTGGCCATGGAAAAATTTCCTCAGATTGCCACCGAATTCGACAATGACGGGAACGGTACGGTCGATTTGGCCTTTTTCATTTATGCCGGACTGCCGGAATCGGACCCAGGTGTGACATCCGATGCCATCTGGCCGAAAGAGCTGATTAGCCCCACGAGCGTGGACGGGGTGATGATATCGGTGATGGCCTGTTGCAGCGAGTTGTGCAAGCTCTCCTCCGGCATCCGTCCTTCGGGCGTGGGAGCGATGTGTCATGAGGTGTCGCACTCGTTGGGATTGCCCGACCAGTACGATACCAATTACAAGGCAATCGGCATGTCTTACTGGTCGTTGATGGATTCGGGCAATTATTGCGGCAACGGGTTTTCTCCCTGCGGAATGACCGGCTACGAGCGCGACTTCCTGAACTGGCGTCCGGTGCGGACACTGACGGAAAGCTGTACGGTGAGGTTGCGTCCGCTTGAAGCGGGCGGCACGGCGTGCAAGATTGTGAATGAGGCCAACACCGACGAATACTATATCGTAGAGAACCGCGCAGCCGCGGGATGGGATCAGTCGCAGGCCAGACTGGGGCACGGCATGATGGTGGTGCACGTGGATTACAACAAGTCGGCATGGACATCGAACCGGCTGAACACGGATGCCACGCATCAGAGAATGACATTCATTCCGGCCAACAACATGTATGTTGGCCCCAACAACGCCACCTCGGCATCTGAATTGAGGGAAGCCATGTCAGGACAACCTTATCCGGGGGCAACAGGCAATATGTGGCTGGACGATGATTCCGAACCGGCCGCATCCGTCTTTACGGGCGGATTCATGGGCAAGCCCATACGGCAGATACGGGAAATGGAGAACGGTGACATCGTGTTCAAGTTTATGCCGAAAGGTACGCTGTCCGTTCCCTCCTCGCTCAGTACCGGAACTCAGGAAGGGACAAGCCTTACGCTTGTGTGGCAGGAAGTGCCCGAAGCGGAATGTTATGCCGTGGAGGTTTACGGCGTATCGGAAAATGATGAAATCACCACGGAACTGCTGTTCAGTGCCGACTCCCTGTCGACCGTCTCGTGTCAGGTGAAAGTGGGAGAGACCGAAAGCCGGAAAGTGGCCTGCCGTGTGAAAGCCATGGCAGATACATACGAGGATTCCGAATTCTCCGACTGTCTTCTTGCAACGCTTCCCGCCACGTCCATCAGCGAAGTACGGGCGGAAAACCAGTCGGGGACGGTTGAAGTATACAATCTGCAAGGCATCCGGGTGGGTACTTCAATAGAGGTGCTGAACAACCTGCCTGCCGGCGTATACGTGTTGCGCACGGGAAACAAGGTGCGGAAAGTGACTATACATTAATATATATAATAAGAAGAAAATGAGAAAAATGAATTTGAAAGCGATTTTAATGTGTGCCGGACTGTTTTTTGCCGTCAATTCGCAGGCACAGTTGGAAAATCTCCTGAAGGGTGCCTTGGGCGGAAATTCCTCACAGACCGAACAGACCTCCACGACAGCCGGCGGCATCACGTCTATATTGAAGAACCTTATAGGAACAGCCGATGTGAACAGTTCTTCGCTGAACGGCACATGGGTGTATGAAAGTCCGGCCGTAGTGTTTGAATCCTCCAATCTGCTGAAGAAAGCCGGAGGCTCACTGATAACGGGAACAATAGAGAAAAAAATGCAGACCTACCTGACGAAGATAGGGTTCGCGCCCGGAAAAGTGCAGATTACATTCGACGGCAACAGCAAATACACCATGAAAATCGGAACAAGGGAGAGCAACGGAACTTATACCGTAGAGGGCAGCAATATCACGCTGACGCGCGAAGGATTGCTCAGCCACCCCGTGACGGCCAATGTGGCAGTGGTAGGCAAAGAGCTGCAGATGACGTTCAAGGCCGACAAACTGCTGGAGTTCTTTACGAAACTTTCAAGTTTCTCTTCCAGTACGACACTGAGCACAATCAGTTCGCTGGCCGGAAATTATGACGGCATGCAGGTGGGTTTCCAGTTCAAGAAACAGTAGGAGAAAACCTCGCCGATGGAAAGCGCGGGTGTGTTGAAACGCCGACAACGGGTTTCGACACACTCGTTTTTTTATGGATAAAACTTTACAGAAAAATGCGCGGACGAAAGATGGCTGAATTTTGCCGCTGAGAACCCGAAAACGCACACCTGTGACCGATGAATCCTTCACCTGTGACCGATGGATTCTTCACCTGTGAGCATTTCATCGCACACCTGTTTTCACTTTCAGGCAGCTTCGGAAATGCCGGAAAGAAGAAAGGTGCAAGATGTAATATTGTGATATACAGAAGATTGGTTTTGCATAATCTGAAAGATGCAAGCCCCCTTTCCGGCAGGTTACTTTTTGCGTGCGAAGGTAAGTTTCTGCGGAATCTTGACCAGTTTTTTATTGACAACTTTCTTTACAGCCATGCCGTTTTGGAACTCCAGCAGATAAGTGGAATCATTCTTCATTGTCAGTCGGCCTTCCTGTGTTTCGGAACCAAGGTCGTTCGACAATCGTATAACCGCAGTCCTCTCATCCAGAACTTTAGCCGACGTGATCATCCAAATGCCATAAATATTACCGTTCATGTACCCGTTCATAGGGCCGAACATGTCCATTCCGGGCACGTTGACGGTCTCTTCATATAAGTCGATATGCAGATTGATTTGGTTTTCACTGTCGAAGAGTGAGCCTTTGAAAGTTTTTTGCGCGCACAGGAAGCAAGAAAACAGACAAAGTGCAAAAGAAAAAATCGCCTTTTTCATGTTCAAAAGTTTTATTGTCGAATAAAGATAGCACTACCGTGCAAGATACGGAAGTATCTTAACTATTTTTTTGTTTAATTATTGTATGGATACTTTATTGTGTAATGATTTATTCTTTCCGAAAAAGTCTTTTTGCCATTGGCGTACTGAATATTGAACATTTCAGTTTTGATTTTGCGGTATTTTTTCGTACCTTTGCATGCGTTTTAAAAGGTTAAGAATGAATAAAAAGGTATATTTTCCGGATTTTATCTTTGAGTCGAGTTGGGAAGTTTGCAATAAAGTCGGAGGAATCTATACGGTTCTATCCACTCGTGCGAAAACTTTGCAGGACGTATTGAAAGACAAGATTATATTCATAGGTCCTGACTTTTGGAAAGACAAAACAAATCCCCTGTTTAAGGAAGACTCGAAACTACTGAGTGACTGGCGTGAAAAGGCTGCGAAAGAAGGGCTTGTAATTCGTGTGGGGCGCTGGAATATTCCGGGAAAGCCCATAGCCGTACTGGTGGATTTCAACCCCTATTTTTCCCTCAAGAACGATATATACACTCAGGCATGGCAAGACTTCGGCGTGGATTCCCTTCACGCCTACGGCGATTACGACGAAGCATCCATGTTCTCGTACGCGGCTGCCCTGGTGGTGGAAAGCTATTATAATAATGTATTGAAAGGTAAGTGCGACAATGTCATCTACCAGGCTCATGAATGGATGACCGGACTTGGCGCATTGTATATAAAGAAACACGTGCCCGAAATCGCCACGGTTTTCACTACGCACGCCACGAGTATCGGACGCTCCATAGCCGGCAACCACAAGCCTCTCTATGAATACCTGTTCGCTTACAACGGCAATCAGATGGCGCAAGAGTTGAATATGGAGTCAAAACACTCCATCGAAAGGGCCACGGCACACAATGTGGATTGTTTCACCACTGTGAGCGACGTGACCGACAGAGAGTGCGCGGAATTGCTGGACAAACCGGCCGATGTGATTCTCAAGAACGGATTCGAAAAAGATTTCGTTCCGCCTAAGTCGCGCTTCGCACAGAAACGCAAGGCGGCAAGGAAGAAACTCCGCGAAGTGGCCTCTGCTTTGCTGGGAATGGAAATCGACGACGATGTGATGATTGTGGCCACAAGCGGACGGTATGAGTTCAAGAACAAGGGAATAGACGTGTACTTGGAGGCGCTGAACCGTTCCCTTCGCAACAAGGAACTCGGCAAGCAGGTGCTGGCATTCATACAAGTGCCCGGATGGGTGGCATCTCCCCGCGAGGATTTGCAGGAACGTCTGAAGTCCGGCCGGAAATACGATACGCCCTTGCAATGGCCGCTACTCACACATTGGCTGCATGACTATACCCACGACCAGGTAATCGACAACATGAAACGGTATAACATGTGGAGCCGCCCCGAAGATAAGGTAAAAGTGGTATTCGTACCCTGTTATCTGGACGGCAATGACGGTATCTTCAACATGCACTACTATGACCTTCTCATCGGTAACGACCTTTGTATCTATCCCTCATATTATGAACCCTGGGGTTATACCCCGCTCGAAAGCGTGGCTTTCCATGTGCCGTGCATCACAACCAACCTTTCCGGTTTCGGCGTGTGGGTGAACCGCCTGCTGGGTAGGGACGGAGAACTCAAGGACGGTGTACAGGTGATTCGGCGCGGTGACTACAACTATTCGGAAGTGGCCGATGCCATAAAGGATGCCATAGCCGAGATGGCTGCATTCAGCAAGGAAGAAACTGAAGCAGCCCGCGACAACGCAGCCCGCATATCGGAACATGCCCTGTGGAAAAACTTCATCAAGGATTACTACGAGGCATACGATTTTGCGCTGAGAAAAGCCAAACAGCGCAATGAACAAACAGAAAAGAGATAAATACTTAAATACAAATTAAATATTGAGAGTATATGAAAATCAAAGCAAGTAGCTCTAATGGAGCAAGCTGGAAGCCTGTCAATGTGAAGTCGAGGATTCCTGCCGAGTTGGATAAACTTGAGGAACTGGCACGTAATATGTGGTGGGCATGGAACCACGACGCACGACAACTGTTCCGCAGTCTGGATGAAGACTTGTTCGAAGAGGTCGGTCAGAATCCGGTGATGCTTCTCGAACGTCTGAGCTATGAGAAGATGGAAGAGCTTGCAAAAAGTAAAACCGTAATCAAGAAAATGAATGATGTATATGCCGCATTCCGTGAGTATATGGATGTGAAGCCCGACAGCAATCGGGCCTCAGTGGCATACTTCTGTATGGAATACGGTTTGAACCAGGTGCTTAAGATTTACTCCGGTGGTCTTGGCGTGTTGGCCGGCGACTACCTGAAAGAAGCATCCGACAGCAACGTCGACATGTGTGCCGTAGGTTTCCTTTACCGTTACGGCTATTTTACACAGACATTGTCCATGGACGGCCAGCAGATAGCCAACTACGAAGCGCAGAACTTCGGCAGCCTACCTATCGAACGCCAGATGGATGCCGACGGCAATCCCTTGACGGTCGAAGTGCCTTACATGGATTATAAGGTATACGCATCGGTATGGAGAGTGAATGTAGGTCGTATCAAACTTTATTTGTTGGATACCGACAACGACAGGAACTCCGAATTCGACCGTCCCATTACTCACGCATTATATGGCGGCGACTGGGAAAACCGTTTGAAACAGGAAATACTGTTGGGTATCGGCGGTGTGCTGACCCTGAAGAAACTGGGCATCAAAAAGGATGTATACCACTGCAACGAGGGACATGCTGCATTGTGCAACGTACAGCGCCTCTTGGACTATGTGCATGAAGGACTGACGTTCAACCAGGCATTGGAGCTGGTGCGCGCCTCTTCGCTTTACACCGTACATACCCCCGTACCTGCAGGCCATGACTATTTCGACGAAGGTCTCTTCGGCAAGTACATGAGCGGATATGCGCCGGCATTGGGAATTACATGGGATGAATTTATCGGCATGGGACGTCAGAATCCGGAAGACCATTCCGAACGTTTCTGTATGTCTACGTTTGCATGCAACACCTGCCAGGAAGTGAACGGCGTAAGCTGGTTGCATGGAAAGGTTTCACAGGACATGTTCGCCAATATCTGGAAGGGGTACTTCCCCGAAGAAAGCCATGTAGGTTATGTGACCAATGGTGTTCACTTCCCGACATGGGCTGCTACGGAATGGAGACGGCTCTATGAGAAACATTTCGACGCCAACTTCATCAACGACCAGAGCAACCAGAAAATCTGGGAAGCCATCTATAATGTTTCTGACGAGGAAATATGGAAAACACGTATGGCATTGAAGACCAAACTGATTGACTACATACGTGAGAAGTTCCGCGACAGTTGGCTGAAGAACCAGGGAGATCCTTCACGCGTCATTTCCCTGATGGACAAAATCAATCCCAATGCCTTGCTGATAGGTTTCGGACGCCGTTTTGCCACCTACAAACGTGCGCATCTTCTGTTTACCGACCTTGACCGTCTGGCCAAGATTGTCAATAATCCCAACTATCCCGTACAGTTCCTTTATACCGGAAAGGCACATCCCGCCGATGGAGCCGGCCAGGGACTGATTAAGAAAATCTATGAGATATCCCAGCGTCCTGAGTTCTTGGGCAAGATTATCTTCCTGGAGAACTACGATATGCAACTTGCACGCCGTCTGGTCAGTGGAGTGGATATCTGGATGAACACCCCGACCCGTCCGCTCGAAGCATCCGGAACATCCGGCGAGAAGGCCTTGATGAACGGTGTTGTCAACCTTTCTGTGCTTGACGGATGGTGGCTCGAAGGTTATCGTGAGGGAGCCGGATGGGCATTGACCGAGAAGCGCACTTACGCCAACCAACAATATCAGGACCAGTTGGATGCAGCTACAATCTATAGTTTGCTGGAGAACGAAATCTTGCCGTTGTATTACGCACGTAACAGCAAAGGCTATTCAACAGGCTGGATTAAGACCATCAAAAACTCTATTGCCCAAATCGCGCCTCACTATACGATGAAGCGTCAGTTGGATGACTATTACAGCAAGTTCTACAATAAAGAAGCTGCCCGTTTCAAGATGTTGTCTGCAAACGATAACAAGAAGGCGAAGGAAATTGCAGCATGGAAAGAGGCTGTTGCCGAGAAGTGGGAACAGATAGAGGTTGTGTCGGCTGACAAGTGTGACGCACTGATTAACGGTTCCATCGAAAGCGGTAAGGATTATACCATCCGAATCGTGGTGGACGAGAAAGGACTGGACGATGCTATCGGTATAGAGCTTGTTACTTTGCATACGGATAAGGATGGCAAAGACCATATTTATTCTGTAGAACCTTTGAAGGTAATAAAGAAAGAAGGCAATCTGTACACCTTTGAAGTGGTACATTCCATTAACAATGCCGGCAGTTTCAAGGTTGCATACCGTATGTACCCGAAGAACGAGGACTTGCCTTACCGTCAGGACTTCTGCTATGTGAAGTGGTTCAATTGATTTCTGAAAATCAACATCTGATAAAACACCCCCTGCAAAATCATCCGAATTTGCAGGGGGTGTTTATATTTTGGCTTGTTGTCAGGATAATGTTTCCGGAAGCCCGTCCAAAAGACTATCCGGAATTTATTTGAAATACTCCTCTACGAAATGTTCCAGTTCCTTGCCCCTTAATTGTTGCGCAAGGATATTTCCTTCGTTGTCAATCAGAAGAGTATAGGGAATGGAGCTGATGCCATACTTCTGTGTCATGACATTGTCCCAACCGTTAAGCTCGGAACATTGAAGCCAGGTCATGTTCATGTCGCGTACCGCATTCTTCCACGCCTCTTCATTGTCGTCGAATGAAATACCGACAATCTCAAGTCCTTTGGATTTGAACTTGTCGTATAAGGCTACCACATTGGGCATTTCCGCACGGCATGGCCCGCACCAGCTGGCCCAACAGTCCACCAGAGTCAGTTTATGAGCTTTCACCACTTCCGACAGTTGCAGATTCTCACCGTTGGCAGAGGGGATGGTCACATCGATAAAACTGGTTCTTCCAGATGCCGCCAGACTGTTTTCCGCTTCTTTCCTGACCATGTTCAGCACTTCATTACCTTTATAATGAGGAGAAACCTTGTCTATTAGCTGAAGAATCTCATGAGGCTTGAACATATTGTAACAAGACAGGAAGATGACGTATCCGGCAGGTTTGTCGATATAGGTGCGGACTGTACGCATGACCAAATCGTTGGATTTCTTGTCCAGTTCTGCCATTTTTCCAATGATTGCGGGGTCTTCCGCCTCAATATCCGTCGTGTCTGTCATCTCTTGCGATGTGTAGATTTCACTCATCTGCTCATGAATGTCGTAAATGGAATCCATGAAATGCTGGTAGATATCGTTATTTTCTGTTCCCGCAATCTTACAGTCCTGACGAACCTGCAGCTCTACTTTTCCGTCTTCAATGAAGAACAAACTGCTGTAAACCTCTTTGGTCTGTCGGTCGTAATAGTAGAAACAGGCTATGACGGTGGAATCGCATGTTTCATGCAAGGTGAATTTACCGTCTTTCAGAATGACTGTGTCTGATGGAATCAGGTTGCCATCCGTCATTCTTGCAATGAACAGTGTATCTCCGTCCATGGCATTCTGCACTACGCCTTCAATATCGCATTTTTGTTGGGTACACGATGCGAAAGCCGTTACAAACAGGCTTAATAATAGATACTTGATTTTCATATTCTTCTGATATACAGAAGAACCGTTCCCGATATGTCATCCTTCAAATCGGAAACGGTTCTTCATTGTGATTAATCGTGTGATGTTGTTTAAATCAGATACTGTGAACTGATGGACTCGTTGCTTTCCACTCTGCGTATGGTTTCAGCCAGAATGTCAGCGATGCTGATTTGCTTTACTTTGGCACAACGGTTGGAATAGGGTATGCTGTCGGTAAAGACAAGCTCTTCGAGTGCGGAGTCCTGCACGCGTTCCGATGCCGGTCCCGACATGATGCAATGGGTAGCGATGGCGCGTACGGATTGTGCGCCGTTTTCTTTCATCAGATCGGCTGCCTTGGTGATGGTTCCTGCGGTATCAACCATATCGTCTATCAGAATCACGTTGGCATCCTTCACATCTCCGATTATCTGAATTCCGGCCACTTCATTCGGCTTCCGTCTGGTCTTGTTGCACAATACCAGGGGACAGTTCAGGAACTTGGAGTATGTGCTTGCTCGTTTGGAACCGCCCACATCGGGTGCGGCGATGACCAGATTATCCAGATTCAGCGACTCGATGTAAGGCAACATGACGCTTGAGGCGTACAGGTGGTCCACCGGGACGTCGAAGAATCCCTGTTCCTGGTCGGCGTGCAGGTCCATTGTAATCAGCCTGTCGATACCGGCCACGCTCAGCATGTCGGCCACCAGTTTTGCGCCGATGGATACGCGCGGTTTGTCTTTCCTGTCCTGACGTGCCCAGCCGAAGTAGGGTATTACAGCGATAATACTTTTTGCCGACGCACGTTTGGCTGCATCAATCATCAGCAGCAGCTCCATCAGGTTGTCTGAATTGGGGAATGTGGACTGCACCAGAAACACATCCCGTCCGCGAATGGACTCTTCGTACGATACGGAAAATTCCCCGTCGGCGAAATGAGTAATCACAAGTTGTCCGAGCGGACAGCCCAGGCTGGCACAGATTTTCTCGGCCAAATATTTGGAATTTGTACCGGAAAAGACCATAAAAGAACGTTTTTCACTCATCTTTCTTAACGTATTGATTTTAGAAGTAGTTGCTTGTCAGTCTGCGGCTTTACGCAGTTTCCTAAAGTGGTTAATCAGCTCTTTGTAATCCAATGTGGAATGGATTTTGAAGCGGTTCCAAAGGTCTCCGAGCACGACTGCGCCGCCGAATCCGAGGTCTTTGATGACTTCCATGTTCTCCGACGTGATGCCACCGAGTGCCATGACCCGTTTGTCGATGATACCTTTTGCCGAGGCCTGTTCCAACACCTTCATGTCGAATGCGGCCGTATAGTTCGATTTGGATATGCTGTCGAAGATGGGGCTGAGGAATGCGTAATTGAAATTTTTCTTTTCCGCTTTCAGTTCATCGAGATTATGAAACGATTTGCTCAGATGACCTTTATAGTTTTGCGGGGCCTTTGGATTCCTTTCATTCAGATGAATGCCTTTCAGATTGAATTCCTCTTTCAGATAGAAATGGTCGTGCACCACAATTTGTCCGTGATGGCTTTCAGGCAACAGGGTCAGCAGCCGTTCCGAGTATACCGGTTCGGTATCCGGTTTGCGAAGATGAAGGATGTCCAGTCCTTCCTCGAAAAGAGCCGTGAGTATCTTGTCTTCCTCCACAAAAAAGTCGGGAGGTGTCAATAATATCAATTTCATCGGTATTACGTTGCTTGTTTATAATGCAAAGTTAGCAAAAAAACCATTGTACCTACAGACTTTGTTTCTATTTCTTCTATTTTTCATTTAAATTTCATGCCTGTTACAGCCTGCCATTTTGCACGGTGGTTTCTGTCTAGGCGGAAATGGAGAAACCGCAACATGTATCTCCCCACTGTCCGGAAGCGAATCATGGTGTGATTTGCGTATCCGTGAAGTGGTGTCATGTTGCGGTTTCTTGCCTTGCTTTTGTCTTTCCGGCAAACGGTGTTATGCCTCGTCGTGCAGGCGCGCTTCCTCACACGGGTCGTATTCACAATTGCGCAAGCCTTGGCTGATGCGCATGGCGCAGAAGTTGGGGCCGCACATCGTGCAGTATTTTCCGTTGAAGTGGTTGCCTTCCTTGTAATATTCCATAGCCCGTTCGGGGTCGAGACTCAGGTTGAACTGGTCTTTCCAGCGGAATTCGTAGCGTGCGAGGCTCAGTGCGTTGTCGCGCACCGTGGCACCCGGATGTCCTTTGGCGATGTCGGCTGCGTGGGCGGCTATCTTGTAGGTCACCACCCCGGTGCGCACATCTTCCTTGTTGGGCAGTCCGAGGTGTTCCTTGGGTGTCACGTAGCACAGCATCGCCGTGCCATACCATCCTATCTGCGCTGCGCCGATGGCACTTGTGATGTGGTCGTATCCCGGTGCGATGTCGGTTACCAACGGGCCGAGGGTATAGAACGGTGCTTCATGACATTTGTCAATCTGCCGTTCCATGTTCTCGTGGATTTTGTGCATGGGCACGTGTCCCGGTCCCTCGATGAAAGCCTGCACGTTTTTCGCCCATGCACGTTGCACGAGTTCGCCCATGGTGTCAAGTTCGGCGAATTGTGCACGGTCGTTGGCATCGAATATGGCGCCTGGGCGCAGTCCGTCGCCCAACGATACGGCCACATCGTATCGGGCAAGGATGTCGCAGATGTCATCGAAGTGTTCATACAGGAAACTCTCTTTCTGATGGTAGGTGCACCATTGCGAGATGATGCTTCCGCCACGGCTGACCATGCCGCACAGCCGTTCGTTGGCATAATGCACGTTCTTCAGGCGGATGCCGCAATGGATGGTGAAATAGTCGACTCCCTGTTCGCACTGCTCTATCAGCGTGTCGCGGAAGAGTTCCCACGTGAGGTTTTCCGCTTTTCCGTTTACTTTCTCCATGGCCTGATACATGGGTACGGTGCCTACGGGAACCGGACAGTTGCGCACAATCCACTCGCGTGTCTCATGTATGTTCTCTCCCGTGGAAAGGTCCATCAGCGTGTCGCCTCCCCATTTGCAGCTCCATACGCATTTCTCCACTTCCTCGTCGATGCCGGATGTGGTGGCCGAGTTGCCGATGTTGGTATTGATTTTCACCAGGAAGTTTCGCCCGATAATCATCGGCTCCGCTTCCGGATGGTTGATGTTGGCGGGCAGCACGGCGCGTCCGGACGCAATCTCGTCGCGCACGAACTCCGGTGTGATGTGTGTGTCGATGCCCATTTCGGCACAGTTCATATTCTCGCGGATGGCCACATACTCCATTTCCGGTGTGACGATTCCCTGTTTGGCATAGTACATTTGCGACACCTGCTTGCCGGCTTTGGCACGGTAAGGCAGACGGATGTGCGAGAAACGCAGATGGTCCAGGCTTTTGTCGGCCTGTCGCATCCGTCCGTATTCCGAAGACAGTTCCGGAAGTTGTTCCACATCTCCCCGGCGGAGTATCCATTCTTCGCGCAGGCGCGGAAGTCCTTTTTTCAGGTCGATTTCCACATTCGGGTCGCTGTACGCGCCGCTGGTATCATATACGTACACCGGTGCGTTCTTCTTCACGGTCTTCTCGCCATTTGTGACGGTCACGGTGGGGGTTAGTGAGATTTTCCGCATGCCCACCTTGATGTCCGGAAACAGTTTGCCCTGTATATATACTTTCTCCGAGTTAGGGTAGGAGATTCTGATTTTGTTTTCCATTGCTGTTCTTGTTTATGGTTGTTTGTTTCTGTTCATTTCGCTCACGATTTTCTTCATCTCGTCTACGGGGTTGTCCGCACGCAGTATGGTCCCGCTCAGGGCGATGCCTGTCACGCCCGTCTGCATGAGTGGCCCGATGTCGGCAAGTGTGATGCCTCCGATGGCTACAACGGGCAGGCTGATGCCATGCTGTCGCATGCCTTCCGTTATGCTCCGGTAGCCTTCGAGGCCGAGCACGGGAGACAGTCCCTCTTTGGTGGTGGTGAAACGGAACGGGCCGCAACCGATGTAGTCGGCTCCTTTCCGTGCATGCGACAGCACGTCTTCCAGTGTGTTTGCCGTGCCGCCAATCAGACTGTCGGGACCTAAGATGCGGCGTGCCTCATCAATGGGCATGTCCTTCTTGCCCAGATGCACACCGTCGGCATGCAATGTCTTCACCAGTTCCACATGGTCGTCCAGTATGAATACGGCACCATATTGCCTGCATAGCCGTCCCACTTCGGTTCCCGTCCGTATCCATTCTTCCTGCGAAGCCTGTTTCATGCGGAGCTGTATCCATCGGCATCCGCCTTCGAGCGCCATGCGTGCGGAATCGGCATAGGTATAGTGCCCGGTGAAATGTGTGATAAATTGCAGATTCATCATTTTTTCATCTTTTCTTAATTTACAAGACAGGAGGAGGAAAATACGCCCTGTGAGAGCGATATGAAACCGGATGCCAATCCCTACGGCAGCATTACCTGCGTCAGGTTCACAGGGTATAATCTCAGCCGTCCGAATCCGGACGGCACCCCCTTGTCTGTATTCGTGATAGCAAATATACGAATAATCCGGAGAACTCTTGTCATAAAACAGTTTTTTTCGCTTATTTCGTCGGGAGTTATCCTTATATGGGCGGGAATAGTCCGCACAATGCCCTGCAATTCTATAAATAAAAGTTTTATTCTTAGAATTGAAACGGTAGGAATAAACTTTCGGGAAGGTGTCTGGCAACTGTGGCTCACCTTGATGCACAGCAATCTGGCAATGGGCAAAAAAGACGGTCTGGCATGATGCCACCCACATGGATGGCATCATGCCAGACCGTTCCAGCCTTAAAGTCTTATAAGCAGACCTTATTATATATATAAGTGGTGGGGCAAACGAATGCCCCACCACAAAACATTTACGGCTTCACCAGTTTTTCACCGTTGACAATGTAGATGCCGGCAGGCAGTCCTTTCAAAGCCTTGGCGCGTTCCACATCGCGGCGGAGCAAGATGCCTGACAGGCTGTATACGTTCACCGGTGCGTTGTCTGCAAGGCCGTCTACATGCTCTATGCCCGTCACTTCACCGTCCACATCGAACAGCAGGCTGTTGATGCCGGCCTCTAATTCTGTGGTAATGATGGCGCGATAACCTTTCACCGTCACAGGATGGTCGGCATAATAGAGTTTGTTGCCGTTGATGAAGAACTCGTTGTTCTGTATGATGAGCGTCTCGTAGTTACCAATCATCTTGACGCAGCCCTGAGTCACAGGCACAGGCTCACCGGCCTTTATATTCGTGTGCTCTACGGCCATGCGCGTCACGGTATTGTCAACCTTCACAAGGTAAGGCACGCCGGCTTCCACATGGTCGGTTTTGGAGAAAATCATCGTCCTTGAGTTTCCTGTGCCCGTAGCGTCGGTAAACTCGCGCACCTCGGTGATGCCGTTGGCCGTCAACTGCTCTGCGCTCATGCCGAACGGTACACAGAAGGTAGCCCAGTTGCCGCCCTTCATGCTGCGTTGCATGACCACCTGTACGCCTTCATAGTCCTGATCGATGGCTACCGCCTCTGTCTCGCTCAAGCAGGCAATCTTTGTGGTGGTGAATGCCGAAGCGTTCCATGAGTAGCTGACAGACTGCACGCCCACGGTGTAAATGCCGGCAGGCACTTGCTCAAAGGTATAGTCCGTGGCGAGGACGTATGCGCCGAAGTCCGTGCATGCCTGTTGCTTACCGGTCTCCACCGTGGCCGGGGCAATCATGAACGTCTGTCCCGTTGTCTCGTTCTTCAGGTAGAGGTTATACATGTTCTTACTGCCGTTCGCATTGACAGCCCCGTTCCACTGCGCCTTCAGTTGCCTGGTCGCTGTGTTGTAGGACAGCACTACTCCTTCCGGAGCGGCGATGGCGATAGGCTCGGTTGCCGTCGTGTTCTTGCTGAAGAACATCTGGTCGCAGTCATTACCGGTGCCCGAACCGAAGATGTCGATGAGTCCGTCGCCGTTCAAATCACCAAAGGCCACCACTCCGCCTTCGTTAAACGTGATGCCGGGATTATTCTTCTGGAAGTTATAGGTCATCAGTCCCGTGCTTGTAGACACGGCCACAGGCCATCCGCCATCGCTCGTGTCCCAACCGTAGCCCACATAGTCGAGGAAACCGTCAGCGTTCAAGTCGCCGAACACACCCAAGCGCGAAGGTGTACCGCCCAAAGGCAGGAATCCCGTCGGCATGATTTCGAAGGAGAACGTCTCACCGTCCGATGTGTTGCGGAAGCAGGTAAACATCTTCTCCGCGCTCACCCCGGTCTCGCCCTGGATAAGGATATCCACCTTGCCGTCCTGGTCGTAGTCGGCCGTGTACATCCACGCATCCTCATTGCTGTGTATAGACATATAATAAGACAAGGACTCGCCGTCAGGCCAGTCGGGGGTGGCCAATGCGAAATTGCCGTCCTTCGTGTTGCGGTAGAGCTGCACTTCGTAGAGGCCCTCGCTGTTCTTACCGTGAGAGATGATGTCCGCCCAGCCGTCACCGTTCAGGTCGGCAAAGGCCACGGCACCACCGTACACCTGATGGATGCAGTCGATGTCCTGAATCTCGAAGCGCTCCCCGTTGATGTTCTTCAACACCTTGGTGAAGCCACCGCCGTCCGTCAGGTTCTGTATGAGCAAGTCGGGATAGCCATCCTTGTTGTAGTCGGCGATGGACAGTGCGTTCACCTGTGCCTTGTCGTTGAACTTGCAGTTATCTGCGCTTCCGTCCGTTGCAGCCACTGTAATGCTGCCCAAGGCCGCATCGTTCAGGGTGGTGAACGTACCGTTGCCGTTGTTCTTCACCAATACATATCCTCTGCTTCTATCGCCATTGTTAGCCCCGGTGTTCATAAAGATAAAGTCCACGTGTCCGTCTTGGTCGAAGTCGAAGGCCTTGCTGCCCTGGCCGTAAGAAGTCTTGGGCAGGCCGCTGACATTCTCTGCCACTGTGAATCCGTCCGTACCACCGTACACAATATCAGTAGGGCAGTTCCAGCCCGTCTTCCATGATGTTCCGCCGTAGTAAACGTCCATGATGCCGTCGCCATTGAAGTCGGCTACTAACGGACAAATGCGGTATGAACGTGGGAACGTGGCCTTGTCTGCCTCCGAATCGCAAGCGAACGAAAGCCCGTCGGATGACGTCGTGGCCGTGTACACTTCCATCGTGACTAAGTCCGAGGCGTTCCATCCGCAGGTCACCGACTGTATACCTATTATATAATGTCCCTCTTCCACGCCCTCGAAGGTGTAGGTGTTGCCCGGCACGTAGTTGCAGAATTCCATGTTGGCCGTCAGCTTGCCGTCTTCCAAGCGTGCCGGAGCCAACATCCGCATCACCTTTCCGCTTTCTGCGTCTTTCAGGTAAAGATTGTACATGTTGTGCGTGCCGTTTTCGTTTTCGGTGGCTGTCCAAGTCACGGTCAACTGCTTCGTTTCCTTGTTGTATGAAGTTACGGGGTCGGCAGGCCGGGCAATCGCTATCGGTACGGCCGGCGTGGTATTGACATTATAATAAATCTGGTCGGCATCGTCGTCCCAGTTGCTGGACACGATATCCATCAGTCCGTCACCGTTCAGGTCGGCATACGATGTACATCCCTCGCCCAATGCGATACCGGGATTGTCTTCGCCCTTCCAAGAGCTGTAACCGGTTTCTGAACTTGCAGACATACTATATATATACTTGGCGTCAGTCGAATTATAGCCGTATCCTATGTAGTCGGGCCTGGCATCACCGTTAAAGTCCGCAAGGCTTGCCAAAAACAAACGATGGTTCTTTGTTTCACCATTATCCTTATACTCGCCAGAATCGCCTACCGGATAGAAGCCGTCTACCTCGCGAGTGGTGAAGCTAAGGCTGTTGTTTTCCGATTGGTTCTCGAACAGCAAGAAGCGGCTTTTTGTATTCTCCGTACCGAAGCGGCCTACCACCACGATGTCTATACGTCCATCCTGGTTGAAATCCATCACAAACGGCTTCGCCTCTCTCTTCTTTTGGTCGAATATCAGTTTGTTTTTCAAGTCACCAAGGTCAGCATCCTTAAAGGTTCCGTCCTTTTGGTTCAGATAGATATGTGCTTCCCAACCGTTGTTGTAACCATTGGAAAAGATGTCAGGCCAGCCGTCGCAGTTGAAGTCGCCAAACGACACGGAAGCTCCGCTCATCTGACTGAGGCCGATGGCTTGAATCTCGAAATGGTCTCCATCTATGTTCTTCAATAACTTGGTAACGCGCATCCAGTTCCTTTCGCTTCCTTGCGCATCGGGCAAGGCAAAAGCCCAGTCCTGGATAAGCAAGTCGGGATAACCGTCCTTGTTATAGTCGCATACGGATACGTTCTTAAAACCAGCCATTTCATTGAAACGGCGTTCACCGCCATAGTTTATGTCCGCAATGGAAGCCAAGGCCGCATCATTTACCACGCTAAACTTGTTGTTGCCTTCGTTCTTTACCAATACATAGGCTGCCGACTGGCCGGTATCGTTTCCACCTTCACTCACCACGAGGAGGTCTACCAGACCGTCGTTGTTGAAGTCGAGCACCTTGCTGCCGATGCCGTATGAACTGAACGGAAGCCCGGTGTCTTTGATGCAGTCAAATCCGTTGCCGTTACCCTTTGCAAGAACAGCCTGTGGCTGCCAGCCGTTCTTATTGGATGTTCCACCATAGTAGAAGTCCATATAACCGTCGTTGTCGAAATCCGCGATAAGGGGAGCCGTACGGTGCGAGCGGGAGAACATGTCGCGGTCGGCAGCCTTGTCGCATTTGAAAGTCAGGCCCTTGGTCTTGGAAAGACGGTAGATGCAGGCGTCTGCCTTGCTTACCGAATAAGGAAGGTTCTCGCCGCTGAGACTTACGCCATTGCCCGACCACAACTCCTTCACGCTGCCTACTTCGGCGGCCGTGATGCCCAAATCGCTTAACGGCAGGTTGCCGGACAAAGTTCCATTTATAGTTGTGTTCTTGTAATTAATCACCGCCACATACAGATAGTCGGGCGTATGGTACATGAAGAAGTTCTCTGCATCCGTCTCTCCGCCGTTGTAGCCCTTATAGCCGTACACGGGACGGAAGGTCTTGCCTGTTCTGGCAATTTCGTTCACATCCTTGTTCAACATGATTTTCTGTGCGCGCTCGCGTGCCAACGACGAGTTCCCGGGCGTTGTTTGAGAGGTGCTGAAATTGTCAGCCACCAACATCAAGCCCGTCACAATACCATTGGTGTAACGTGCACGGTTTTCGCCTTCAGTATCTTCGTTATATGTAACGCCCAAAACTTTCTTCCAGTCTCTGTTTATCATCACAAGATGGTCCGGGTCGTTGAACTGGAACAACTCGTCAGTCCACCATCCGCCACCTACGGCATTCATACTGTATTCCGTTGCTGTGATATCGCTATATGTATCGCAGGCGATACGGCGTGAATTGGCATAGCGGTAAGGGAATAGTGGGGCGATGGACCATGCAATGAAGATTCCATATTCATCTGCCACTTTCATTACCTCCGACATACCGTAGTTGTAAGCCTCCACAGCCGTCTTGATATCCTTTTTATAGTAAGAGTCGGCCTGCGTAATACCATTGTTCAAGAAGTCCCACTTCATGTATTTGATACCTTTGCGAGCACCGTTTCTGACAAAGTTCTTTGCTTCCTGAATCGTGTAAGGGTGTGTAGGGTCTTTGGCATAGCATTTCTGTCCTGAGTTGATTTGGATATATTTGCCGTTGGCCTTAAGCAAGACGTCATCCCATGTGTATGACTTGCCGAGTGGGTCTGTCCACATCGTAGTTGTATACGACGTATTGTCATCGTACCACAAGGAATATGGTGAGTTGTAATTACCCACAATCTGGTCGCCCTTATGCCTTGCGGCAAGATCAGTCCATTCTTTTTCGCTCAAATTATCCCATGCATCTACACTGATTATTGTCGGTCCACCGGCAGGTGAACTAAAGCCACCGGGTACCAATGTATTTTGGTAATAATCCGCTATTTCGGTGTCTGCAGTGTAAGAGTTCTTGTCCTGCATCACTCCCCAGCTTTGCCAACCGAAGGGCGTGCCATATTTCCACGTGTCGCGTTTGGGGGCAATAGTGGTGTTGGCACGGCCAAATTCGTCCATTCCATCGCGCCAATCGTCGAACCATCCCACAAACATACGGGCGGAAGTAATGGTGGGGCCGTCCAGTTTCCCATGCGGAAGTTGGTCGCGCGTGTTGCTGTCCGACACTCCGGAAAATATCTTCAGCGAACTGAGGGTGTTATTGCCCGTGGCGGTCACGTCCACCGCGCTCTTCCAATGGTCGTGGTCGACGGAACCGAGCACCAAGCCGTGGCGGCTCGCCCCTTCGAAGATGGCCGACACCTCGTACGACCTCATGCTCTGCGTCAATTTGAACATACCGTAGCGCAAATCGTAGTCATCGTTGTCGAACGGCACCCTCAACATGCGGTTGTCTGCACTGCTGACATCCAACAACGTGTATGGCGAGCTGACCGAAATGGGCGCCAAATAGTTGGACTTGATAGACGCATCGCCACTGATGCTCAGGTCGGTGAGGACGTAATCCGCCCGGCTGTCGTATATGTACACATGCTGCTGCATGGTCACCGCGTCGCCGTTTCCGACGCCACTGAAGGAGAAGGTGAAGCACTCGCCGTTGCCAAAAGTGTCGCTCAGCCTGGTCTGCGTCAGTTCCACGTTGGCGAAGTCCGAGGATGTCACGGTGCGCGACGCCCCCTCCGCGTTGTCATACGTCACGGTTGGGGTGGAGCCTGCGATGAGTACCTTTTCCCCCTTTTGGAAACTAAAGGCTTTCGCACCTTTGTCATACGTCACGGTCCATTTGCCCTTACTTGCCGTAAGGACGTCTTGGGCCATTGCCCATACCGGTGCCAAGACCAGCATCAAGCACACAACTGACAGTTTCAGTTGTTCTCTGTTTACATAATATCTCATAATTCCATTTGTTTTTCATTCAAAACCTGTCGTGAAAGCCTACCTTTACCAGAGCACCCAATCATTTCCACGATTAATTTCCGCTTCATCAATCTCGTTTGCTTCGGCCGAACCGCCACTGTTCAACAGGCGGTTGCCTTCTTCGTCCCGGACAGAACCATTTAACATATAGCCTCCTTCTGCACCGAGTTCCACAACCTCGCATCGTGGTGAAATGTACAATCTCTTGTTCATAGATTTAGTTATTTAGTATTAGATTTGAATTTAAAGATGAATAAAAGTATATCGAAATGTTTATTTTATATTCTTCAAATGCGTCATTTTATAACAAAAACATGTTAAATTCATCGCTTTATTATACAAAGCGTCATTTGCGTCCTTTTTGAACGCAAATGATTCATTTTTTTAGGAGGCCGAATGCTTACGGTATGGATTGTTTTTAGTGGTAGGGGATGCCTTCCACCACAGTAATGTTGAGGAAAAGTTTGTATATAATAGACTTATTCTCTATGAGAGCCGGTTTGTCAGATACGGCGTAGAACGGCACTGTCTTTTGGGCAAACGGAACCGACATCGCTCCGGAATATCCTTTGGAGCACGGTGCAGAGTATAAGGGATAAAAGAAAGATGCCATATCCCGAATGGGATACGGCATCCTCTGTTTGTTTGAAAGGAAGTTTTATAGAAGTCTGGTTTATGCTTCCGCCGGAGTTTCGGTTGTTTCCTCTGCGGGAGCATCAGCAGTTGCGGCAGCTTCAGCTTCTGCTTTTGCAGCAGCCTCGGCAGCTTTCTTTTCTGCTACTTTCTTAGCGATCTCTTCGTTGATTTTCTTCTCTGCCTGCAGACGTGCATCGGCAGCAGCCTTCTTGTCAGCAGCCAGTTTAGCTTCGTAAGCGTCCAGACCTTTCTGTCTGTCGTTCTTCCAAGCCTCGAACTTAGCCTGTGCTGCGGCTTCGTCGAAAGCGCCTTTCTTCACACCGCCACGAAGATGCTTCATCATGTAGACACCTTCCTTGGACAGGATGTTGCGCACGGTATCCGTAGGCTGTGCACCTACTTCTACCCAATAGAGGGCGCGGTCGAATTTCAAATCTACAGTGGCGGGATTGGTGTTGGGGTTGTACGTACCAATCTTTTCTGTAAACTTACCATCACGTGGTGCTCTTACGTCGGCGATAACAATGCTGTAGAAGGCATAGCCTTTACGGCCGTTACGCTGCAATCTGATTTTTGTTGCCATAATTGTTTTTTGTTTTGATAATAGGTTTGAAATATGCCGTCAACTCGTAACGGCGGCGCAAAGTTACGCTTTTTCTTTGATTCGCCAAAGGTTACGGAGCTTTTTTCTACTTTTTCTCTCTTATTCTTATCGGTTATTTCTTCAGGCGCATGCTGGCTTTGATGAGATAGGCCAAAAGGAGTATGTACATTCCGACAGAAAGCCATTCGCTGGCGGGGTTTTCCCACCAGCCGGTGTAGTCGAACGAGATGCCGCCGAAACGCAGTGCCGCGCTGACCACTCCCATCAGTGCTCCTCCGGCAATGAAACCCGACGCCACAAGTGTGCCTTTCTCGCCGCGTGCTTCGTTCACCTTTTTATCTGTGCTGCGCGAGGTCACATAGCGGTTCACCAGTCCTCCGGCCAATAGCGGCAGGTTCAGTTCCAGAGGGATGAACATGCCGAGGGCGAAAGCCAGGGCCGGCACGTTGCACCATGTCAGTACGATGGCAATGAGCGCACCTATGCCGTATAGCATCCACGGCGCTCCAGCCCCGCTCATCAGCGGTTCGATGACGGCTGCCATGGCATTGGCCTGAGGGGCGGCCAGCTGTCCGTCGGTAAATCCGTAGGTCTCGTTCAGTATCATGATGACTCCTGCTACCGTGGCGGCAGAAACCAATGTGCCGAGAAACTTGAATGTCTCCTGTTTCTTGGGCGTGCTGCCTAACCAGTAGCCGATTTTCAGGTCGGTGATGAATGTGCCGGCTGTGGACAATGCCGTGCAGACCACACCTCCCATGATAAGTGCCGCCACCATACCGGCAGTGCCTTTCAGTCCTACGGCAACCATGATGACCGATGCCAGGATGAGTGTCATAAGCGTCATGCCCGACACGGGGTTACTGCCCACAATGGCAATGGCATTGGCAGCTACGGTGGTGAAGAGGAAGGCGATGATACCGACCAGCAATACACCGGTGACGCTGAACAACAGGTTGCCGTCCATCACACCGAAATAGAAAAACAGCAATACGGCCGCCAATGTCAGCATGGAACCGACAGCGATGATTTTCATCGGAATGTCTTTCTGCGTGCGCGGTACGTCGGTTTCCTGCTTGCCCTTGCCTCTCATTTCCTGTGCAGCCAGTCCGACGGCTCCGAAGATGATTTTACGGCTTTTGATTACGCCGATGATTCCGGCCATGGCAATACCGCCTATGCCGATGCTCTTGGCGTATTGAAAGATTTGCTCCGCACTGGCCGATGCTGCCGTCACGGTCTGTCCGCCGGATGCCACGTTCAGGTCGGGAAAGAAAATGGCGATGGCCGGCACGATGACCCACCACACTACAGCCGAACCGCAGCAGATGATGGAAGCATATTTGAATCCTACGATGTATCCCATGCCAAGAACTGCAGCTCCGGTGTTCATCTTGAACACGAGCTTGGCCTTGTCGGCCAAAGTCTGTCCCCATTCCAGGCAACGTGAGGTGACGTTCTCATTCCACCATCCCATTGTGGCTACGATGAAATCGTACAGACCGCCCACCAGGCCGGCTACCAGCAGCGGCATGGCCTGTCCGCCGCCTTTCTCGCCCGACACAAGAACCTGTGTGGAAGCCGTTGCTTCGGGAAACGGGTATTTGCCGTGCATGTCTTTCACGAAGTATTTGCGGAACGGAATGAGAAACAGGATTCCCAGTACACCACCCAGCAGGGATGCGATGAACACTTCAAGGAAATCCACTGTCATTTCGGGATATTTGTCCTGCAGGATATATAAGGCTGGCAATGTGAAGATGGCTCCGGCCACAATCATACCCGAACAGGCCCCGATGCTCTGGATAATGACATTCTCGCCTAAAGCGCCTTTGCGGCGGGTGGCTCCCGTCACGCCTATGGCGATGATGGTAATCGGTATGGCAGCCTCGAACACTTGTCCAACCTTCAATCCCAGATATGCGGAAGCGGCCGAAAACAATATAGCCATTCCCACACCCCACAAAACAGACCATAAGGTCACTTCCTTATATGTCCCTTCAGGAGACATCAAAGGTTCATACTTCTCTCCGTCTTTCAGCTCGCGAAAGGCATTGTCGGGCAATCCGACTTGTTTTTTCCCGTTTTCCATATTCGTTCTTTTCATAATGATTATTCGTCTTCGAGGGGGTAAAGATACGACAAAATCTTTAAATAACTTCAAAGAATGCCGAAAGCATCGGATGGATTCACTAACTTTGTGCGCGTATGAAGACATTCCACCTATATATATATGTACTTGCGGCACTTTCGGTTGTCCTTGCACGGCCACAGAACCTCTGCGCACAGATTCAGGGACGGGTGACGGACAAGTCTACAGGCGAGCCCATACCTTTTGTGAACGTGTTTTATGAGAAGCAAAAGACTGTGGGGACATCCACGGACATCAACGGGCGGTATACGCTCAGCACACGTGGCAAGTCGGGTAAGGTTGTCTTCTCTTATGTGGGCTATAAACCCTATTCCATTATAGTGAAGGAGGGGGAGAGGCGTACCCTGAACGTACGTCTTCAGGACATGGAGAAGGAACTCAACGAACTGACGGTCAAACCCAAAAAGCAACGCTACCGGCGTAAGGACAATCCGGCGGTGGAACTGATGCGGAAGGTCATAGCTGCCAAGGAACAGAACGGGCTGAAACAAAACGATTATTACCGCTACCGGAAATATCAGCGGATTACTTTTGCCTTTAACAACATCACGCAGGAATTTATCGACAGTGGTTTCCTGCGCAGATTTCCTTTGATGGCCAAGCAGGTGGAGTTCTGTCCGCAAACCCAAACGCGCATACTTCCTGTCACTTATACGGAAACAGCCTCGGAACACATTTACCGGAAAGAACCCGAAGCTGAAAGAGATTTCATTCATGGGACGCATTCGGAGGGCCTGAACGAGTTGTTCACCATGAGTGATATCAGCAGTGTGATGCTCCAACGGTTCTTTACGGATGTAAATATCTACGATAATTCCATCAGTTTGCTGGAGCGTTATTTCACAAGCCCTTTGTCTTCGACCAATGCCATCTCCTTCTATCAATATTTCATCATGGATACGCTGATGGTGGACAGGGACAGATGTATCGAACTGAGTTATGTACCGCAGAATCCGCAAGACTTCGGTTTCTCCGGACGTTTGTGGATTATCGACGACGGAAGTTTCCGCGTCAAACGGTGTCTGATTACATTACCGGTGCGGTCGGCCGTGAATTTTATCAGCAATCTGGTGATAGAACAGGACTTTGACACGTTACCCAACGGGCAACGTGTGCTGGTGAGGGACAACATGATTGCTGAGATGGGAGCCTTGAAGAAATACCATAACATGATGGTCAGACGCACAACCGCATACAGCGGCTTTGACTTTTCTCCTATTCCGGAGAAGGATTTTGCACGGCGGGAAACATTGCGTGAAGGAAGTCGGGAAGTGGCTGACGAAGCGTTTTGGGCCGACCGGCGTACGGATACGCTTACCACATCAGAAAAAGAACTCGCTAATCTTGTACCGGAAATGAGCCGTAAACGCGGATTCGGATGGATAGTCTGGATTGTGCGTGCCCTTGTGGAAAACTATGTGGAGACTTCACCGCCCGGCAAGAAAAATTATGTGGATTTCGGCCCTGTCAATACGGTTGTGTCATCCAACTTTATTGATAAGGTGAGACTCAGGGCAAGTGCACAGACAACTGCTAATTTCAATCCTCATCTTTTCCTGAAAGGATACGCGGCGTATGGCGTGCGTGACAGAAAATGGAAATACGCGGGAGAAGTGGAATATTCGTTTCTGAAAAAGCAATATTCGGCGGAAGAGTTTCCTAAAAATTCCATCACGCTGTCTACACGGTATGACGTTATGGCGCCTTCCGATGCCATGATGCCTACAGACAAGGATAATGTCTTCGTGTCGATGAAGACACAGACGGTAGACCAGATGAGCTATTACCGAACCTATAACCTGCGCTATCAGTATGAATTCGACTGTCATTTCAGTGTCAGCGCACAGCTGCGCCACATTACGCAAAATCCCACCGGATCGCTGTATTACCGTACATTGGACGGGCGCAACGTTACGGAACTGAAGCAAAGTGAGGCGAGTCTGTCACTACGTTATGCACCAGGCGAAAAACTGGTGACCACCAAACAACGGCGTAGGCCGGTAAACCATAATGTTCCGGTATATACACTGATGCATACAACCGGATTCAAGAATGTGTTGGGAGGAGATTATGCATCCAATTACACGGAGTTATCCGTTTCCCATCGTTTCTGGCTTAACTCTTACGGACGTATAGATGTGTATGCCTGTGCCGGAGCGCAATGGAACTGTGTGCCGTTCCCGTTGCTGATTATGCCGGCTGCCAACAATTCTTACATCATTCACCGTCACATGTTTAACATGATGAACAATATGGAATTCATGAACGACCGTTTCGCTTCGCTGGATATCCAGTGGGACCTTAGCGGAAAGCTGTTCAACCGGATACCTTTGCTCAAGCGTCTCAAATGGCGGGAAGTGTTCGGATTCAAGGCTCTTTATGGGACGCTTACCGACAAGAATAATCCGGCACTGCATCCTGAAGCAGACTATTTATATGAATTTCCGCACCGGAATGGTGCTCCTGTCAGTTTCGCCATGGGCGACACACCTTATATGGAACTGAATGTGGGCATTCATAATATACTTAAGATTATCCGTATCGACTATGTCAGAAGGCTCAATTACCTGAACCTGCCGAACGTAAAGAAGAACGGAGTACGTTTTGTAATGCAATTTGACTTTTAACAACAAGAATATGGCAGCACCTTTGGCAGAAAGATTACGGCCGCGTACATTGGACGACTATATCGGTCAGAAACATTTGGTCGGTCAAGACGCGGTCTTGCGTAAAATGATAGATTCCGGACATATCTCATCCTTTATCCTTTGGGGACCGCCCGGAGTGGGAAAGACAACCCTGGCGCAGATTATCGCCCATAGGTTGGAAACACCCTTTTATACATTGAGTGCAGTGACCAGTGGAGTAAAGGATGTACGTGAGGTGATTGAAAAAGCCAAGAACAACCGTTTCTTCTCCCAAAACAGTCCGATTCTGTTTATTGATGAGATACACCGTTTCAGCAAGTCGCAGCAGGATTCTTTGCTGGGAGCCGTGGAGCAGGGAACGGTGACATTGATTGGAGCCACAACGGAGAATCCTTCGTTCGAGGTCATCCGCCCCTTACTTTCACGATGTCAGCTTTATGTGCTGAAAAGTCTGACCAAGGAAGATTTGCTCGAACTGTTGCATAAGGCCGTGGAGCGCGACAACATATTACGGACAAAACACATTGAATTTAAGGAAACCGATGCCATGTTGAGGTACAGCGGGGGAGATGCCCGCAAACTTCTGAATATACTGGAATTAGTTGTGGAAGCCGAAGGAGGGGATAATGTGTTCATTACCGATGAGGTCGTCTCCAAACGTCTGCAACAAAACCCTTTGGCATACGACAAAGGGGGAGAACTGCATTATGACATTATTTCTGCATTTATCAAGAGTATACGCGGAAGTGACCCCGATGCGGCTCTATATTGGCTGGCCCGTATGATTGAGGGAGGGGAAGACCCGGCGTTCATAGCACGCAGATTGGTCATTTCGGCAAGCGAGGATATCGGACTGGCCAATCCGAACGCACTTCTGCTGGCCAATGCGGCTTTCGAAGCCGTGATGAAAATAGGTTGGCCCGAAGGGCCAGCCTATGAATGAGCACGTCAAATGCGCTATATCAGACAGGTCGCTATATCAGACAGGTCGCTATATCGGCTTGACTTTTAACAAATCTGTAATATAATTGTAACCGATACATAACAACGCATCAATATTTACAATATTTATGAGGTATTTTATGCATCCATCAAAAAAATTACTTACAATCGCATCTGCAGCAGTTCTTGGAATGGCATTGTCCCTTCCAGCATATGCGCAGACCAATTCCGAATCTCTTGGACCAGCCTTTGCAAATCTTGAACAGAAGGCTGATACCCAGGAATCTGACTCTGTACTTTCCAAAACTACCTATACAAAAGGAAAATCCCTTGGAATCTTCACCACCAGCGGTTATTGTGCCTGCAGCTCCTGTTCCGGGACCAATACCCTGACTTATAGCGGCACTGTTCCCCAGGCTGATCATACTATTTCCGCTGATCTTACAGTGCTTCCGCTTGGAACGAAGGTATTCATTGGAGATATCGTTTATACCGTTGAAGATATGGGAAGCGGTGTTGACGGTAACCTGATCGATATTTTCTACGCCACCCATGAAGACGCATGGAACCACGGTCTTCAGGAACAAGAAGTATTCCTGGCAGAATAACATAGACAAACCACCTGCAAAAGAGAAGGATTATCAGCCAAAGTACCGGCTGATCACCTTCTCTTTTTTGATGAAAAGATATTCCGGCAAAATACACCCTTGAACCGCCCATGTGACACCTCACACCCTAAGACTTGACAAATCTGGAAAAATGTGTAAAATATGGACTTATGGTTCTTATATGTTACAATTATGTTACATTTATTTATTATTCATTACTTATTGTTGCGTTTTTATGAGGAATCATTTTGAAAGTTGAAAGCCGTGACTGGATCATCCGTTACTACCACTGTATCATACGGCATTTTCAGTTCAGAAAATGCCTACCCGTGTACAGTAA
>URKA01000033.1 GCA_900548345.1 uncultured Paraprevotella sp.
GCATTCCCAATGTGTTGAAAATATCAAGCAGTATCACATCGGATGCGACTACCGCTAAAAAGATGCACATCAGTTCCTCGAACGTGAAGAACTCCGGCCGGAAGATTCCATGACGCGCGATGTCCATCATGCCGTTGCTCGTCGTGGCTCCGATAAAGATACCCAATGCGGCCACAAAAAGGATGACCTTAAAACGCGCCACCTTAGAGCCTATGGCCGAACTGAGAAAGTTTACAGCGTCGTTGCCGACACCCACAAAAAGGTCGAATGTTGAAAGTGCAAAAAGGAATATGACTATTCCCAAATAAACGAATTCCATAAAGTTAATCAATATTTGATTTCACCGCAAAGATACATAAATTCCTTTTCGGTGCAATTATATTCCCATCACATTTTTCATCGAATTTTAGTACTTGCAACGAATTTGCCGTATACTTTATTCGAACCGTATGGACTTGGCGGGGTGGATATTCGAAATCAGGAAACTCGGCACAATCAGCACACATACGGATATCAGCAAGGTAGCTGCGTTGATAGCCAGGACGAGCCATGGATTGAACAAAACGGGGACCGTATCCACGTAATACGTTTCCGCATCCAGACGGAATATCCCCGTAAAATGCTGAAGGGCCACCAGCCCGATACCCAAAAGATTTCCCCACAACAAACCTTTTCCGAGCACAAAGACGGCAAAATAAAGGAATATGCGCCTCATACTTCTGTTGGTAGCTCCCAAAGCCTTCATGACACCGATAAAATTGGTGCGTTCCAGAATAATGATGAGCAAGCCCGAAATCATCGTAAATCCTGCCACGGCCACCATCAGTATAAGGATGACCCATACGTTCATGTCCAGCAAATCGAGCCATGCGAAAATCTGAGGATAAAGGTCGCGGATGGTCAAGACCGAGCAGGAGGTTTCCTGACTCTCCGCCTTGAGGTTTATCGTTCTGTTCAGCGAGGCGGCCACATTGTCTACATAATCAAAGTCATCGACAGACACCTCCAGCCCGCTGCACTGCTCTTGTTCCCAGTTGTTCAAACGGTTGCACGTATACAAATCCGTATACACAAATACTTTGTCAAATTCGGAAAGGTTTGTCCTGTATATGCCGGCCACGGTGAAACGGCGCGCCCTGACCGAACCTTCGAAGAAATAGGCGAAGACACGTGAACCGGTGGTCAGGTGAAGTTCGCGTGCCATCTGACTGGATATCAATATTTCGTTGGTGGCACGTTCTGCCGAGAACTGCGGTATTCTTCCTTCTATGAGATTGGCGGCCACGAAAGACGAATCGAAATCTTCCCCCACCCCGTGCAACAATATGCCCTTGAACTCCTCATCGGTCTTGAGTATACCGTTTTTGTTGCTGTACCGTTGCACGTGCCTCACCCCCGGTGTCTGTCTCGCATCTTCCAGAAAAGACGGCGAAACCGCTATGGGACGTAGCATGTTTGTGGACAGGGAGCCGTAATCGAGCACCTGTATATGTGAACCGAAGCCGATGACTTTGGAGCGGATATCCTGTTTGAACCCCAACACCACGCATACGGAGATTATCATCACGGCAAGGCCGATGGCCACTCCGGCCGTGGCTATCAGGATGGCAGGGCGTGACACACGCCTCACATCCCCTCCCTTGTCGCGGTAAAGCCTCCGGGCTATGAACAGGTTCAGATTCATGCCTTTCCGTTACTCTGCAATACGACCGGGATAAGCCTCCAAGGCCTTACGCAACACGAAAAGTGCACGGGTAAGGTCTTCTTTCTTCAGCACATAGGCGATGCGCACCTCGTTGCGGCCCGAACCGGGAGTGGTATAGAAACCTGCGGCCGGAGCCATCATCACCGTTTCGCCCTCATAATTGAACTCTTTCAGACACCACGCGCAAAACTTCTCGGCATCGTCAACCGGAAGTTTCGCCACGGTATAGAACGCTCCCATCGGAATGGGAGAATATACGCCAGGAATGCGGTTCAGTCCGTCAATCAGGCATTTACGACGCTCCACATACTCATCGTATACCTCGCGCCCGTAATCTTCCGGCTCATCGAGCGAAGCCTCGGCCGCAATCTGACCTATCAGGGGAGGACTCAGACGCGCCTGACAGAACTTCATGACGGCCTTGCGCACCTCGACATTCTTGGTAATCAGCGCACCGATGCGGATGCCGCACTCGCTGTATCGTTTGGATACGGAATCAATCAGCACCACATTGTTCTCGACACCTTCGAGATGACAAGCCGAAATATAAGGCGAACCGGTATAGATAAATTCCCTGTACACCTCGTCGGAGAACAGATACAGGTCGTACTTCTTCACCAGGTCGCGTATCTGATTCATTTCGCGACGTGTATAAAGATAACCGGTAGGATTGTTGGGGTTACATATCAATATGGCCCGCGTCCGTTCGTTAATCAGTTCCTCGAACTTTTCAACTTTCGGCAGGGCGAACCCTTCTTCTATCGTCGTGGATATGGTGCGGATTACGGCTCCGGCAGATATGGCAAAAGCCATGTAGTTCGCGTATGCCGGTTCCGGAACGATGATTTCATCACCGGGATTCAGGCAAGACAGGAAAGCAAACAGGACGGCTTCCGAACCGCCGGAGGTGATGATGATGTCATCGGCCGTCAGATTGATGTGATACTTGGCATAGTAACCTACAAGTTTCTCGCGATAACTCAGGAACCCCTGACTGGGACTGTACTCCAATATTCTGCGGTCGATGTTGCGTATGGCGTCGAGTGCCGCCTTGGGTGTAGGCAAATCGGGCTGTCCGATATTGAGATGGTATACGTTTATTCCTTTCCTTTTGGCTTCGAAAGCCAGCGGAGCCAGCTTGCGGATAGGCGACTCCGGCATTTCCTGTCCGCGATGGGAGATTTCAGGCATATCTTATTTTTTTAATCCGTTTACGTACAAATTTGTGCAAAGATACGATTTCAGAACAAACCGCACAAACAAAAAGTGCACAAAATACATAGAAAAACAGACGCCGGAGGCCGTCCGGACTAATCCTGCAAACGGCATGACGCACACGAGATGACACAGATGCGACAGATGAACCCAGATTTATCTTTTCCATGCGGAGAAATCATTAATATAATAAGGAACAAAGAAAAAAAATCTGCGGTCATCCGTCGCATCCCGTGTCGTCAGTATGCCATCGTCCAACCTTTCCGGTTGTTCTCCACCTTCACATTATGGCAATTGTCGGTCACGACAAGTCCCTGAGGGGCGAGCTGCGTCTCGAAATAATTGCCGGTCACTGTCAGGCCATCGACGGCACGCGCCGACACGGCCTGCCCTTGCAGAATACGGAAACGGTTGTCGCACACCCGTACATTGCGGTGCACAGCACCTTTGTACACACCGATTTCGGGTGCGATGTTCACCACCGGCGAACCGCATTCTATGAACTCATTGCGCCGTATCGTCACATCGTAGGCCGGACCGGACTCATACCAGCTCCGTGCATCATCGGATACCAGTACGGCACTCATCGGCAAACGGTAGAACACATTGTCTTCTATCACAACCTTCCTGCGCGTGGTCACGAGAATCCCCCGCGTGGGAATACGGGCAAAATAGTTGCGGGCTATATAGACTTCCGGGGTCCACGTGACATTCTCCACCGACACATCACCGGCCGCTTTCACGTTTTCGCCGACTGATTTGTCCAATGTCAGCAGAAACGTGTAGTCATCCACCCGTTCCGTCTTTTTCACTGTCGCTGCTTGCAGGCAGAGCAGACTGTGCGCATCGACCATCTCCACCTTGTCACCTTTCGAGAAAGCCTCGAAACCGTAGGACTGCCCGTGCATGAAGCGCACCTTCACCTGCCGTTCTCCCACATATTCCACCACCTTCAAATGCGTGCCGTGTATATTGATGGGGTCATCGTGCGCCCCTTCGAAGCGCGAATCGGTGATACTGATTTTCCCACGGCAACCGGACATCTGCACAAAATCGGCAAATCCGGCTCCCGTCCTGTCGCCGCCCAAAGCCGGGGCGCAAACCAGATGGTCATACGTCAGGTTCTCGGAATACTGTCCCACCACACCGAAGTTACCTAAAAAATTAAGGTTGACATGCCGAAGGGTCACGTTGCGGCTCCGGTTGATGAAGCCGCACACTTCCGTGCGGAACGAATGCCGCATCTGATACACCTCGCCCGGCTGCATGGCCGGACGGTGTCCGTAATACATCTTCAACAGTCCGCGTTCCAGCTCCACAGCCTTTATCAAACCGTCCATCGGCGATGACGTCCGCACGGTGACATTGGAGGCGGGATAAAACACCTGGGCTATTCCGCCGGTAAACTCCCACCCCTCTCCGCGCCAATAAAGCCGGCCGTCGCGAATCGCATAGCGTGTATCCGAAGCCGTACGCGCCACAATATAATCCTCCCCCGTCTCCACTACCGTGATTTCAGGCAATGAAGGGTCGCTGGCCTTTACGGTAAAATTGCGCAATACGATATTTTCGCAACTGTCTACCACAAACGTCGTCATCTCCCCGTGTGTGATGAGGCATGCCCCGCCGCCGTCGATTGTCACGTTCTTCAGATGCTTCAGCCACAGCCCGATGTGTTTCACCGGAAGGGCATTCTCTTCCTCCGATGTGGTATTCGACACGTGATAGAGACATGTCGATGCCTGTTCGCGACTCAAATGATAGTCGCCCTGCTCCAAAAGGATGGTGACGGGTTTCCCCTTGTACCCTGCCGCCCTTTCTATGGTTTCCCTCAAACGTTGTGTATCGTCAGCCCCGCCTGTGGCAGGAAGTTTCAGCACCACACCGGCCCGTGCTTGCAGAATGCACAAAAGTGAGGCGCAAATCAACAGTGTCTTTTTCATAAGTGTTTCTCCGTTTATTATCTGTCCGGCAAATATAGCCTGTTACGTCCGGAAAAACTGCCACGGACGCACCAGAATATGCAAAGAATGACGCAACAAAAGAACAGCTTCGCTCCCTTGCCCGCAACAGGGACACAACAACAACCGGAATGCATAAAATCGCTCACAGGTGAAGAAATTCGGGGCCTCCGAAAGCGGAAGAAACAATGTCAGGAATAAGAAAAGGCACCGGAACCGGTGCCTTTCGTACGCCCTCAGGGATTCGAACCCTGGACCCATTGATTAAGAGTCAATTGCTCTACCAACTGAGCTAAGGACGCGGCTTCTTCGTTTTTGCGAGTGCAAAGATAGGCATTTTTGCCGTACCGACAAAACTTTATTCACTCTTTTTTTGAAAAAACATCCAAATCGTATATTTCCGACGGGATTCTCCTTTTCAGCACATCCAATTCAAAGTCCTTTCCCGCAATAATACCGAAGGTGCGCAAATGGGCATCTACCGTCTTGCGTGCCAGTTCGGGATGATTGTTTTCCTCGCTCACATGGCACAGCCACACGTGGCGAAGCCTCTCCGTAATATGATCAGCCAGAGCCTGTGCCGCACACTTGTTGCTCAGATGTCCCCTCTCCCCGCTGATTCTTTCTTTCAGATAAGCCGGATACGGTCCCATCATGAGCATATCCTCATCATGGTTCGCTTCCAACACCAGATAATCCGCTTTGCCGATATATGCGCCGAAACGCTCTCCGACATGTCCGGCATCCGTAATCAGACAAAAGTTGATATCTTTATATTGTATGCTGTACCCTACATTGTCGGAACTGTCATGAGGCACATCAAAAGGAGTCACCTCGAAATCGTCCAGGCGGAACGTCTCTTCTTTCCGCACCACACACACGTGCTCCGGTTTCAGTTTCGCACTCACACAATAATTCCTGTTGATACCCTGATGGACAAGTTCCGTGGCGTATACGGGAAGATGATGGTCGTTGGCCAGATACCCCACGGCCTTGATATGATCGGCATGGTCGTGCGTGACGAGCACGGCCTTGATTTGTGCCAGCGACAAACCGTTTGCCTGGAAATTTTTCTTTAATGTCCGTATCCCGATTCCGGCATCTATCAGTATTCCGTAATGTTCCGTGAAGAGGAAATAACTGTTTCCGCTACTCCCGCTCCCCAGACATATAAACTTTAGCATATATCCGTTTTTTAAGTGGCAAAGATACAAAATCATGCAAAAACAGACAAATATTTTTTGTACCTTTACCCCCGATATCAGCAACTCTTTACAACTCAGTTTCGCATGAAAAGACCTATTAAGATTTCCGCCTGTGCATGTTTCGCCGCCCTCCTCCTCCACGCATGCCATACACCCGAAGAAGAAAAGATTTCGGAATGTGCGGCACGGTTCGTCACCGCTTATTTCAATATGAATTTCGATGAGGCGGCCGGATGCTGCACGCCGGAATCCGAAAAGTGGATTGCGTTCAGGGCTTCGAACATCACGGCCGACGACCTCAGGACATTCAATGCGCAGCCACACGGATGCAACGTGTCGGCCACAGATGTCGGCCACATAAGCGACTCCTTGGCCGTAGTGCGGTGCACGGTGGAGAATGCCGTGGCCGCCGACTCACTGGAGCAGCGCGAAGGACGCATGACAACGCGACGGACCTGGACAGTGCCCCTCGTGAAAAGAAACGGGCAATGGATGGTTAAAATGGAAGCCCCACTGCGAAATGCAGAGTAAAGTCGCGGCGGAAGTCGGGATTGACAATCGGATAATGCCTCTTGAAATCATCGTATGCCGGATGAATGGCTTTCATACCGCCGTCGAGACGGAGAATGAAATAGTCGAAATTCAAGCGGAAGCCCAAACCGTACGACACGGCGATTTCACGCCAAAAACTATGCCAGTGGAACTGTCCGCCGGGCTGCTCGGCATATTCGCGTATGGTCCAGATGTTTCCGGCATCCACAAACACAGCCCCGTGCAGCTTCCAGAACAGAAACGTGCGGTATTCCGCATTGAGGTCTAACCTGATGTCGCCCGTCTGGTTGATAAAGTCGATACGGCCGTCTCCCCCGGTAAAACGACCGGGACCGAGTTCCCTTACCGACCACCCTCTCACACTGTTGGCACCGCCGCTGAAATAGCGCTTTTCATAAGGAAGTATAGTTGAATTGCCATACGGATAGGCCACACCTACCCCGAAATGCAAGGCCAGAGAGTTCCGGCTGTCGAACCGGAAACTTTTGCTCACCTCGAAATCCCCCTTTACGTATTGCGCATACGCTATATTAAATAAGGTATACTGCCCGTCCTGATTTTGGGCAGCACGCAGCAGGTTGGAAACGCCGTACAGCAAGTTGCCCGCAGACTCCACATTGAAACGGATGCCCAACGCGTTAGTGCCGTAATCCGAACCGGACGTGGCATTGCCTTGTGAATTGTAGGCAAAATTATAGCCGAGCCGCATGATAAAGAGGTTCTCGTAGTTGTAACGGAGAATAGCGTTACGATTGCCGGCGTCATCCAGATAATCCTTCTTGAAGGTGGACGAAATCCACGGCATGAACACATAGTTGAGGTCTATCAGGTCAAGTCGATGCCGGAACACACCGGTCATACTGCGCCAATGATAACGAAGCGCCGAAGTGAGCACACGACGGTGGAACTCCGGACGGTTCTGCGAATCATACATCAGTGAAATCTCGGAAGTGGTGCGCACAGCCTTGTTGCGCCGCCCGCGGGGACGAAGGAATCTCATGTTGGGAAAGGAGAGTCCGGCCTCCACACTGATTTCCATATAATTCTGGTCACTATAGCCTTCCAGTCCGGTAATGGCTTCGAACGCCCCGCGCAACTTCAGCGAGAAAAGTTCCGAACCGTGAAAGACATTACGGTTCTGGTAGGTAAGAAGCAAGGCAGCCCCCAAGTCACCGGCCGAATTTGTCCCCTCAATCTCCGCCCCCACCGTGCGGGCTTTGTTTTCGTGCAAGGTCACGTAACAGTCCAGACGGTTGGGCAGCGAATCATTTTCTTCTATCTTAATATTGGAGAACATCACCGCTCCCAGACGTCCGTAGTTTCCGTATGTGCGCTGCACGTCGCTTTCACGGTAGAGGCCGTTTTCACGAATCAGGTTGTTGTCCGTAAATACGGAAGGGCGAAAGAACAACCTCCGCTTGTAATAAATAGGTTGCCCCTTGTACACCGTTTTGTCCAAAGATGCCGTATCCGTATGCGAATCCAGCGAAACCGCACCGCCCGAAAAGGCCACACGGTTGATCATGTAACGCCGGTGCATTTCGGGTGCCTCGTTCGCCGAAGCCCGGTAAAGCGGGATAAGCACCTTCAGGTCCACCTCATGGTTGCCCACACAAGTATCGGCCTCATACCTTATATATTCCTTATTGAACTTATAATATCCGCTATTCTGCAAGCGGTTGCTTATCCGGCCCCGCTCTGCATCGAGCACATTTAAATCAAAAGGTATGCCGCTCTGCAACAAGGTAAGGGATGAGTTCTCATTGACGATGCGCCGCACGATGGAATCCTCGATACGGTAGTCGATATGCCGCACTTTATAGCGCGGACCGGGACTGACCTCAAAAACAAGTTTCACCTTCTTCTTCTTGAAAGTTTTCTTCTGCGTAATCGTGGCATTAAGGAAACCAAGGTTATTCACGGCCGAAAGCATGTTCTCTTCCGAACGGGAAGCCTGCAATGTATCGAAGATGACCGGAGCCTCGCCCACTCTCTGCAGGAAACGGTTGATGCGTTTCGTCGTATCGGTACCGGAAATCACGTACGGACCCATCGGCACTTTCAGCAGACTGAACCATTTGGAATTGGGATGCTGACGGATATATCCCTTCAACAAGCCCACGTCGAGAGCCTTGTCCGTGGTCTTTACCGACACGCTCTCCAGCATGTGCTCACCTTCGGGTATGAATTTTGCGGCCGAGCATCCGCCCAGCAGTACGATAAGAAGAAAAGGGAGTACCCGATAAGCAAAATTCCGCATGCCCGTAATTTATCCTGCAAAAATACACTATTTTTTTAATTTTACTTCGTAGATTTGCAAAATAAATAGGTTTACGCATGATTGGTAAAAGCAAAATCAGACTCGTCCGTTCGCTGGAACAGAAAAAATTCAGGCGCGAAGAAAGACTTTTCGTAGCCGAAGGACATAAGACCATAGAAGAACTGCTCCCGGTGTTCGACTGCACATTCCTCGCAGCCGACAAGGAATGGCTTTCCGCACATGAGGCACACGTCGGGATGTTGAAAAGGAAGGGAACGGAAGTTGAGGAGGTCTCCGCCGAAGAACTTAAAAGAATCAGCCTGCTGAAAACACCTCAGGACATGCTGGCCATCTTCAGGCAGCCCGAAAATCATGACGTGCCGGAAGAAATACCTGCAAGGCAACTCTGTCTCGGACTCGACGGCATACAGGACCCCGGTAATTTAGGCACCATCGTGCGCATTGCAGACTGGTTCGGCATCAAGCATATCTTCTGTTCGACTGATACGGCAGACATATACAATCCCAAGACAGTACAGGCCACGATGGGCGCGATGGCAAGAGTACGCGTACATTACCTTTCACTGACCGCCTTATTGGAAAAACTCGGCGGGAAAGTACCCGTCTACGGCACTTTCCTTGACGGGAAAGACATCTACACCCAGCCGCTGACCGAAAACGGACTGATTATCATGGGTAACGAAGGAAACGGAGTAAGCAGGGAAATAGCGGAAATGACAGACAGACGGCTATATATTCCCAATTATCCGGCAGGAAGTCCTACTTCGGAAAGCCTGAATGTGGCCGTGGCCACAGCTGTGGTATGCGCAGAGTTCCGAAGACGACTGATTTAGCTCAACAAATCCTTTCCCAACAACTTACGGGGGCGGAAAGAGGAATATCGGCCGGCATCCCGGCTACATGCCACAGGCACAACCGCCCAAAGGCGGCAACAGGCTCCACCCGTGCCAGCAACTCCTGCAACGTATCCCCGCACACCGGTGTCATTCCCTGCGGCAACAACACGCAAACACCGGCTACCCAAACCGTATGAGGCGTCTCCGCACACAAGGGGGCACTGGTACGGAAAAAACCGCACTCGTCCAACTCCACCGTCTGCATGCGTTTCTCTCCCTGAAGCGGAGCAATCAGTCTATGACAGGCAAAATGCGGCATGGCCTTCCTTCTCCTCTCATCTTCTGCGTGTATCGCTCCGCCTCGTTCCGCGCGTACTGCGGCCTATGGCATAGGGTTTCTCTTTCACCACATGGATAGAACGTTCCGTCGGACGGCTGTCTCTCAACTCCTGAGGCGACAGACGCCGGCCGCTGTCCGGAGCATGCTGTATCTGTCCGAGCGTATCAACCGCAGAAAGAGCCACGGAATCTTCTGCAGCCTTCAGTGCCGCGGAGTCGGCAACTACCGTTTCCACATGCTTGTGGAAACGGACAAGCATGATACGGTCGAGAATCAACATTCTGAAATTCTCATTATCTTCGGGCGTCTTGTAACAGACAAAACCGCCGATGCTCTTGACGACACGGGCCGTATCACCACCCACACGCAACTCCACGGTTGAGTTGGAGTAGATTCTTTGCACGGCACCGGCCGTGGAATCGTTATCATACCTTATATATAATCCGGCATATACCTCGCCATTGTTCTTTTTGGCAATCTGATAAGGTTCAAAACGCCACATCAGTTCATCTCCCTTCAGGAATGAACTGTCGGCGTTCATGACGAACTGCATGCGGTTCTCCGAGAAGCGGGGTTTCAGCACACGGAATGTGCGCTCATGCCAGATATTGGCCGTGTCGCCCGACGCGCTCAGGTCGGCAAAGGCATCTTTGCTGCCCGTGGCCTCGCCCACAAGTGCCGCATCGTTCTCAAAGCGTTCCTTCAAGCGTTTGTATATATCGTTCAGATAAACGGAATGGGCGGAATACCAAACCATGGTGGAGTCGAACTCGGCTTCCGTCACGCCATATTTGTCGAAAACAGCCCGTACATATTCATAGCGCAGATAGTCCATACTGTCGCGATGCTGTTCCGCCATGGCCTGTGCCAGATGATAATCGTACAACAGGTCTTCGAGTTCGGAGGGCTGAATCATGCCGGAAGGCACACCGGGCCTGCATGCTCCTGCAAGGAACACGACCGATGATAACAGGATGATATGGCGGAACAATCTGAACATATCCCAAAGACGGATTATTGGCCGGCAATGCGCTTGTGGTAAAATATCAGCATGGCGATAATGCCGCAGCTGATGGCCGCATCGGCAAAATTAAAGATGGGACTGAAGAACACAAAATGGTCGCCGCCCACCCACGGCATCCAGTCGGGCCAATATGTGTCGATTATGGGAAAATAGAACATATCCACCACCCTGCCCAGGAAGGCACTGCCGTATCCTGTACCGAAAGGTACGAAGCGGGCCACGAAAGGAGCCGGCGGAGCATTGAATATCAGCCCGTAGAACACACAGTCGATGATATTGCCCGCCGCACCTGCGAGCACGAGGGACAGGCATACGACGAATCCCGTCGGCGCGCCACGGCGTATGGTCCGGTAAAGATAATACGCTATGGCGGCAACGGCAATGATACGGAATGAGGTAAGGAAGATTTTGTCGAAAAACTGCCATCCGAACGCCATACCTGGGTTTTCCGTAAAAAGGATATAGAACCAGTCTGTCACACGGATACTTTCGTGCATGAACATGTTCGTCTTGACTGCAATCTTAATCCATTGGTCTACGGCTATCACCAAGAAGATGAGTATCAGCGACAGACGTCCCTGGGTAAGCCACGACAGCCATTTTCCGTCTTCTTTCCTCATAGACTATCTTTTCATGTTTTTGGCTTCGATGCTCAATGTGGCATGGGGAACCAGACGGAGTCGTTCCTTGGGAATCAGTTTTCCCGTCTCGCGACAAATGCCGTAAGTTTTGTTCTCAATGCGTATCAATGCGGCTTCGAGCCCTTTGATAAACTTCTGCTGGCGTGCGGCAAGCATGGCCAGTTCTTCTTTCGACTGTGTATTGGCACCTTCTTCAAGCGCCTTATACGTTGGCGAAGTGTCGTCCACTCCGTTGTTATCGGTATTCATCAGCGAGCCCATCATCGAGGTATAGTCCCTCTTGGCCAGTGCCAACTTTTCCAAAATCAGCGTCTTGAACTCCGCCAATTCTTCATCGCTGTAACGTGTTTTTTCTGTCATAATATACTGTATTAAAGGTTCTTTGTGTCTTATTTCGCGATGCTCGCACGCACGGAGAATCCGTCGAAATCGAATTCAACACCCTCCGGCAGCGAATCGGCCAGCGTCAGCGAATCGGCCAGCACCTGTGCGCGGATATAGTCGCCGAACATCTCCACTGCCTTGTCTGTCTGTCCGGAGTGTGTCAGCACCACGGAGATGCGGTCGGTAATCTCAAGTCCGCTCTCCTTGCGCAGGTTCTGTATGCGTTTCACTATTTCGCGGGCGGTACCTTCCACACGGAGCTCGTCGGTCACGGTAATGTCGAGCGCCACCGTCAGACTGCCTTCGTTGGCTACCGTCCAGCCGGGCATGTCCTCGCTGTAGATTTCCACATCGGCGGCTTCGATACACACCGGTCCGCATCCTTCGGGAGTGATTTCGAGCGTTCCCTCTTTCTCCAATACGCTTATCTGTTCCTGAGTCAGACTGTCTACCGCTCCGGCCACACTCTTCATCAGTTTGCCGTACTTCTTACCCATGGTGCGGAAGTTACACTTCACTTTCTTGACCAGCATGCCACCTTCTTCCGCAAACTTCAGTTCCTTCACGTTCACCTCGTCCAGAATCAGTTGTTTCACGGCTTCGATGCTTTCGCGTTGCGCCGCATCGACGGCCGGAATGGAAATGCACTGGAGGGGTTGGCGTACGATGATTTTTTCTTTCTTGCGCAAAGACAGCACCATAGATGTAATCTGTTGTGCCAGTTCCATGCGGAATTCCAAAGCCTTGTCTATTTTGGTCTCGTCGCACACGGGGAACGGCGCAAGGTGGATGCTTTCCGCCTCGGCACGTCCGGTTGCTGCGGTAAGGTCGCGGTAAAGGCGGTCGGCGTAGTAGGGAGCGATGGGAGCCATCAGCTTGGCTACGGTCTCCAGACAGGTATACAATGTCTGGTAGGCCGAAAGTTTGTCCGTACTCATCGCGCTTCCCCAGAAACGCTTACGGCTCAGGCGGACGAACCAGTTGCTCACATTGTCGATTACGAAATCCTGTATGAGGCGGCCGGCTCTTGTCGGCTCATAATCCTCATAACATGCGTCGACGTTCTTCACCAGAGTATTCAGTTCCGAGAGTATCCAGCGGTCGATTTCCGGCCGCTCGTCCATCGGCACCTCGGCCTCGGCATAGTTCCAGCCGTCGACATTGGCATACATCGTAAGGAACGAATAGGTCTGGAAGAGTTTGCCGAAGAAGGTGCGGCTCACTTCCTGCACGCCGGCCTCGTCGAACTTCAGATTGTCCCACGGCGAAGAGTTGGTCAGCATGTACCATCTCACGGCATCCGAGCCGTATCGCTCGATGGCGCCAAACGGGTCTACGGCATTACCCAGGCGTTTGGACATCTTGTTGCCGTTCTTGTCCAGCACAAGCCCGTTGGAAATCACCGCCTTGTAGGCCACGCTGTCGAACACCATCGTGGCGATGGCATGCAACGTGTAGAACCATCCGCGTGTCTGGTCGACACCCTCGGCAATGAAATCGGCGGGGAACACGGAACGTCCGTCCAGCGCGTCCTTGTTCTCGAAGGGGTAATGTATCTGGGCGTAAGGCATGGCCCCCGAATCGAACCATACGTCGATGAGGTCCATCTCGCGCTTCATCGGCTTGCCGGTGGGACTCACCAGCACCACATCGTCCACGAAAGGACGGTGCAAATCCACTTTATCATAATTCTCCTGGCTGTAGTCGCCGGGAACGAATCCTTTCTTCTTCAACGGGTTTTCGGCCATCACTCCTGCCGCCACGGCCTTTTCGACTTCGGCATACAGCTCTTCCAACGACCCGATGCACACTTCTTCGCCGTCTTCGGAACGCCAGATGGGCAACGGAGTGCCCCAATAGCGGCTGCGGCTCAGGTTCCAGTCGTTCAGGTTTTCGAGCCACTTGCCGAAACGTCCCGTGCCAGTCGAGGCCGGTTTCCAGTTGATGGTCTTGTTCAGTTCCATCATGCGCTCTTTTGCGGCTGTGCTGCGGATAAACCAGCTGTCGAGCGGATAATACAGGATGGGCTTGTCGGTGCGCCAGCAGTGCGGATAGTTGTGCACGTGCTTCTCTATCTTGAACGCCTTGCCGTCGCGCTTCATCTCCATACAGATTTCCACGTCGAGCGTCTCGTCTTTCTCTGTCTTGGCGGGGTCGTAGGCATTCTTCACGAACTTGCCTTCCCATGCCTTGTAAAGCGCGGTGTCCACCTGGTTCTTCACGAAGTCCTCGTCCAGATCTTCCGTCAGGTAGAACTTTCCGGTGAGGTCCACCATCGGACGAAGCTCGCCTTTACGGTTCACCAGATGCAGGGGCGGAATGCCGGCGGCCTTGGCCACCAATGCGTCATCGGCACCGAACGTGGGTGCGATGTGTACGATACCCGTACCGTCTTCCGTGGTCACATAATCTCCCGGAATCACGCGGAAAGCGCCTTCGCCGGGGTTCACCCACGGGAAGAGTTGCTCATAGTGCATGCCCACAAGCTCGCGTCCGGTGTATTCGGCCACGATACGGTAGGGCACCACCTTGTCGCCGGCCTTGTAGCCGTCCATCGGCGCTTCCTCGCCCTGCGGGTTGAGGTAGGCACCCACGCGTGCCTTGGCCATCACCACGGTCACGGGCGCGCCGGTATACATATTATAAGTGCGTATGCACACATATTCAATCTTCGGTCCCACACAGAGTGCCGTATTGGAAGGCAACGTCCACGGGGTTGTCGTCCAGGCCAGGAAGCAGGGTGTGCCCCACCCTTCCATTTCCGGACGCGGGTCGAGAATGCGGAACTGTGCCGTCACCGTGGTGTCTTTCACGTCGCGGTAACATCCGGGCTGGTTCAGCTCATGCGAGCTCAGTCCCGTGCCGGCAGCGGGAGAATAGGGCTGTATGGTGTAGCCCTTGTAAAGAAGCCCTTTGTTGTAGAGCTGCTTCAGGAGCCACCACAGGGTTTCGATGTATTTGTTGTCGTACGTGATATAGGGGTGTTCCATGTCCACCCAATAGCCCATGCGATGGCTCAGGTCGGTCCATTCTTCGGTGAACATCATCACGTTCGTGCGGCATTTGCGGTTGTACTCTTCTATGGAGATGGTCTTTCCTATATCTTCCTTGGTGATACCCAGTTCCTTCTCCACGCCCAGTTCCACAGGCAGTCCGTGCGTGTCCCATCCGGCCTTGCGCCTTACCAAAAAGCCCTTCATGGTCTTGAAACGGCAGAAGGTGTCCTTGATGGAGCGTGCCAGTACATGATGGATTCCGGGATGTCCGTTGGCCGAGGGCGGCCCTTCGAAAAAGATGAATGAAGGGCATCCTTCACGTTCTGTCATACTTTTATGGAAGACATCGGCGTCGTCCCACATCTTCAGCACCTCTTTATTCACATCGGAGAGGTTCAGTTGTGTACGTTCTGCAAATTTTTGTGCCATATACGTTTTTTGTCCTGTACTTTAAAATTTTGGCAAAAATACGATTTCTTTTTCAGAATAGGAAAGATTTCATGCAAAATCTGAGCATGAGAAGCCGTAGACAAGCCCCAAAAATCGCGGACAGGTCAGCGGCAAAATGCTCACAGGTGAAGAATGAAACGCTCACAGGTGAAGAACGAAACGCTCACAGGTGAAGAATCGGACGGGAACAGGTCCGTTTTTCGGGACGAAAATGATGTGACAAAAACATTACGGAAAAGGCGGCCTGATTCGGAGGGTTACAAAAGCAGAATGGCACGGAGATTAAACGGATTAAGCGAATTGGCACGGATTCCACTTCTTTAAAAAGAAAAGAAATCCGTGCCAATTCGCTTAATCCGCGTCATCCGCGGGCGATAGGGCTTAGAAGCCCATCTTGCCCTGCCACTTCATGAACCAGTTGTTTCTGTCGAGCAACCGGCCGTAGAGACTACCGTTCTGGCTGTTTTCACCTTCACGTTTGCTGACCGGAGCGGCCACAATCGTATTGTCGTTGTAACGGATGGCATGACGCATCAGGTCGTAGAAACGCTTGCCTTCCATACAGGTTTCCAATGCCATCTCATCCAGAATCATCTGGTCTACCTTGCGTTGCTCCTGTTGCTTGTTGTCGCCATAGTGGGCCCATTCCCTCAGCAACTGCACTTTATATGCGGTCAGGCTATAAGGTGTAGAACTACCGTTGACAAGAACTGTTTTAGACTCGCCCTCGTTCCACAACTTGTCGAAAAGTTCTTCTTTCGTCTTACCGGGATATGCAGCCTGGAATCCGTCTGTGGTACCGAACATGGTTATCAGGAAATCATTACGGCCATAAGCATCGTGCTCCTCAAAGGTTTCCCACCATATATCAATGTATGAAGTCAAGCTCTGTTCATAGCTTGCTTTCATGGCATCATAGTCGGCATTACCTTCGCCCGACACGACAGGATAAGCATACGATGCATCCCATTCGGCGTAACCGCAACCGCGGGAATGAATACCCATGGTAATCATATAGGTACTCTGTACATCGTCCGGTATCACTTGCGCACCTTGACGAGAATAATAATTGCCGAAATCCCACTCAGGAGACAATTCATTCACAACATAATTATATTCATCTTCATTACAATAAGCCAGCACGCTATCCCGTACCGTAAGGCCTCCTAACCCGTTTGCCAAAACGGCATGAGCCAGACGGGGGAATCCGCCATTGTTCAATGCCTCTGCCATGCGGAGGAACAAATCCGTCTTACGGTAAATCCAGATGTCACGCTCCGAACAAGACTTTTTTATCAACTGTAGGGTCGTGGCTTCTTCCAAAGCCCCTCCGTCTTGTGTCTGCGACCTCCAGACCTGACTCAGTCGGAGGTCACCGTTGTTCAAAGGCCGTGTAGAAGTAGGTACTTCCATAAACATCGGATTTCCCGTACTGCTATCCAACCAACCATAACAGAAATGCTGGGCACGGCTCATTTCTTGCAGGCGGACAGAAGGAGAGATGCAGAAATCCGTAAGAATAGGAAGTTCTCTTAGGATCCCCCCGTCCTCCTCTGCATTGGTATACAGATAACGCATGTTGTTATAATATCCCTGATAAGCCAAGGAGTCCATCGGAATCATCGTGACAAGCTCACCGTTACTGCCTCCTCTATTATTCGAGAACAAATTATCATACGAGAAAGACCAGAAAAGATTAACCTGTGTCGGGTCGTCGCGCAACGTCTGGATATTGTTATTGTTTCTTTTATTTTCTTCCAAAATATTCCAACTGGCGTGATAAGCGTTCGCAGTGATATTGTAATAGCTCTTATTATATGCGCCGACACCTCCCCTACGGTAAATCCACGAAGCATATCTTTTGGCTGCCATACGGTAATCGCTTTGGGAACCGGTCAATGACGCCCTCCACAAATACATGTCACCCAATACCACATCCACCGGGAAGAAACAGTTGCCCATAAGCAGGTTGCCCACAGAGTGCAACATCGGGAACTCCGTTGTGCTGTAGTTGGGGTCTGAGGTCAAATCTTCGATGAAGAAGTCGCAGATTTCCTGCAGATTCTTTCTCGGATAGTCCTTCGCGGCATCGGCCTCTGTCAGGATAGGCTCGGTGTAGAACTGCACGGAACCGTAGTTCAGCGCCAGTTGCAGATAAGTCCATGCACGGATAGCCTTGACCTGTACGTACTCGCGCCAGAATATCTTTTCGGCAGAAGTATTGACGGCATTCATATCGGCATGTGCCAGATAATAGTTGCAATTGTTGATGACTGCATAATAATCGCGGGGATTATTGTATACATTGTCGTCATCTATCGTAAAGTTCGCCATCTGGAGCAAATCCTGGTCGGCCGTGTTCTTGACAGATACAAGGTCGCCGCGCACCTCACCCAGAAGGTGAGTGCGCTCGGCTATGGCCTGGAGCTTGTAGATGATACCCACCAACGAGTTGGCGGTATCTGCCGGAGTTTTCAGATGGTCGTCGTAAATCACGAACTTGGAGTCGCTTTCCAACATATCCTCGCATGAAGATGTGAAAGCCCCCACCCCGGCCAGCAACATGATTACCTTAAATATATAAGAATTGTATTTCATATCTGTAACATAAATTAAAGGTTGATTTTAATACCGAGCATAAAGTTCCGGCTGTGGGCCAGAAGACCGCGGTCGATTCCTTGTTCCAGCACTCCGTTACCCAAAGAGAATTCGGGGTCCAGACCGATGTAGCGTGTCAGGGTGAACAAGTTGTTGGCCTGTCCCCAGAATGTCAGACCGTGAATGTATGTATTGTTGATAGGCAACTCGTAACTCAGTGTGAGTGACTTCAGGCGCAGATAGCTTCCGTCTTCAATCCAACGGTCGCTGAAACGGCTGTTGCCCATCGGGTCACCGTAAGCTGCTTTCGGCATGTCGGTAGCCTGACCTTCATACCTCCAGCGGTTCACCATGGCTGTGGTCTGGTTCATGAAACGGCTTCCGCTTTCCAGCTGCATACGGGTGTAGTTGAACACATCGTTGCCTAAGCTGTAGTTGAAGTTGATGTCCAGACGCAAACGCTTGTAGGTGACTGAGGTGAAGATGTTACCGTAAATATCCGGATTCGGATTGCCAATCACCTGCATGTCTTTCTCATTGATGATCTTGTCACCGTTCTGGTCTACGAACTTCACGTCGCCCGCGCCGAAATCGGCCTCACGCTCACCGTTGATACCTACAAGGTAGAGTCCGTCGGCTGCCGCTTCATCGGTGGTGGCATATACGCAGGTCCCGCTTGAGGTCACACCGGTCTTGTAACCGTAGAACATGTTCACGGGCTGGCCGATTTGCAAACGCACGGTTGCCCCGTACACGTTGGTTTCGATGTAATCCTGTCCGTCGGGAAGGGCGGTCAGTTTGTTCTTGTAATGACCTACACTTGCGCCGAGCTCCCAGTTCCAGTCCTTACGGGCCAACAGGTGTGCATTGAAACTGATGTCGTAGCCTCTGTTCTTCAAGGAACCGCCGTTGCTCCAGTTGGAAGTCATACCGCTGACGAATCCGACTTCCTTCAATGTCAACAGGTTGTTTGTCTTGCTTCTGAAGTAATTGAACCTGATGTTCAAACGGTTCTTCAGCACGTTCATGTCGAAGCCTACATTGAAACGGTGGTTGGTTTCCCACTGCACGCGTGTGTTACCGATATTGCCGAGGGTCAAACCGTTGGCCTGTGTCATGAAAAGCACGCTGTTGAAATACGTGCGTGACGCATCGCCTTCGATACCGTCGTTACCGCTCATGCTGTAACCGAGCGTCAGCTTGAAGTAGTCAACACCCTTGATATTGAGCCAGTCTTCATTGGTCACCACCCACGCGGCCTGAATGCTGGGGAATACGCCCCAAGGCACACCGCACATCTTGAATCCGCTGGTCACGTCACGGCCGAAGCGCGAAGAGCTCTCTATGGCCAGATCGCCCTGCAGATAGTAACGCTCACGGTAGTTGTAGCGGGCCTGTGCATACCATGCCACAGACGTCCAGCTGTTGTCGGAACCCGAAGAGAACTTGTTCACGGTGCCGCCAATGGCCGGAGTCTTGTCGTTTCCGGTATTGTAGCCCAACTGCGTATCCACCGCATAACTGTCGTGCATGTAGCGGAAACCGCCCATGACATCAATGGTGTGCGCATCGTACTGGTTGCCCCATTTCACCCTTGTATCGCTCAGGATGGAATTGGACTTGGCATACATCGAGCGCATTTCATTGTCCATGGTAGCCTTTAATGTAGATACGTAATAACTGGGCACACCGTTCAACGGCACATAATATACATCGCTCGTATTGGTCAGCGTATAGCTGAACAGGGATGAGATATTCAGATGCTTGTTGACATTCCACTCCGGTGTCAGCGCGATATTGACGAAACTGTTCTCAAAATAGTTCTTGTTGCGCGCCGTTCCATATTCATTGATGGCAGCCGGGTTGGACAGTCTCCAGTTGGCATTCCGCATAAGGTCGGAAGAAGCCGCCACCTCATTGATGTAATCTTCATCGTCCGGGTCGAAACGGGCCGGATTGATGGCTCCGTTGGCATAGACATAAGGACTCAGCATAGGACTCTTCGCCCAACCTAAGAAGTTCAGGGATGTAACGGCCTTCTCGTCATAGCCGGAAGGTGCGCCCTGGTCTTTCAGGTTTCGCGTAGTGTTGCTGAAAGAGGTGTCGAAACGGAAGTTGAAATGGTCGCTCAACTTGATGTCGGTATTGAAACGGATGTTGAGACGGTTCATGTTGTTTTCTTCCATTGTGCTCTGTGCACCGGTATACCCCATCGAAAGCGCGTAGCTGGCTACATCTCCTCCACCCTGTACGGTGATCTTGTAGTTTTGCTGGAAGGCCTCACGGTAGATGTAATCGTCCCAGTCGGTATCATTGTTGTATTTGTTATACCAATAATAGTTCTTGTCCGTATTCAGGAAACGGATGTCCGTGATGTCCGCTTTCGTCGACGGTATCATATCGGATGCGTAGTTCTTGAATTGGGCCGCATTCATGACCGAATAGGACTTGGGCAACAAGGTGATGCCGGCTGATACGGTGGCATCGATTTTGGTAGCCAGACTGCTACAGCGCTTCGTGGTAATCAGAATGACACCGTTGGCACCTTTGGCACCGTAAATGGCCGTTCCGTTGGCCATGACTTCCACCTTGGCAATATCATTCACATCCAATGCGGTCAACACGTCATTGTAGAATCCATCGTGCAACATGGAACGGTCGTATTGCTGGTCGAGAATGACTCCGTCGATTACTATCAACGGCTGTGCGTTCCCGTGCAAAGAGGAAATACCGCCGATGGTCATGTAACTGCCCATACCCGGCGTGCCGCTACGGGATACCGTATGGACGGCAGCTCCCAACTGGTCGCCGATTTCAGAAGAGATGTTGATGGCCGAGCTGTAATCGAAATTGTCGGCCACGGCGTTGTTCAGGATATTCACGTCTTTCTCGTACTTCGCACGCATAGTCGTGGAATACATCATGATGTCCTGCAGAACACCGGATTTGTTCACTCCGCAACGTATATCATTAAAGTCCGGAGCGGTCACCTTCAATGCCGTCGCATATTCGGGAATCTCAAACTTGAACGTTCCGTCCTCGTCCGTCAGCGCACTGTAACCGGAATATCCGCTCACGGAAACCAACGCACCGGCTACCGGTGATTTCGTAGCCGCACTCATCACGCGTCCCGATACCGTTCTTGTCTTTACGTTCGCCTTGACCGGACGGCTCGCTCTTTCCTTAGCCACTGTGCTGTCTTCCGCAGCAACTTCATCCTGCGCATACACGCCTAATGAGCCGGCCATCAACAAAGCCAAACAATAAAATCTATATCTTTTCATTATAATTCTTCTATAATATTAGACATTCAGTTATTCCCCCTCTTTTCCTTCTGTAGTGAGACGGGGCTCGAAAATAATGCAGTCGATAGCGAGGTTCGGAGAATACTTCTTGTTATTCTTCGAGATTTTCGCACTGACAGTCAATCTCACACGCTGTTCTGTCTCAAAAGCGAAATTGCACACTCTGGGGATGAAGGCAGCCCTGCCTTCTGTCACACAGATGGTATCCATTTTCGTACCGTCCACAATGAATTTCTTGTTACCGAAATTATCCGGCTTGGTAAGCCATGCGTTGCTTTCATTCCTATAATAATTCAACCCCACGGAAACCTCACGGTTCAATATATCCGTGGCCTCTTCCGTTTCAGCCTTTCTTGTGGCAAACACGATTTTTATATCGTAAGGACAATTGGACAAGGTATTAGGGATATTGAAAGTAATGGACGGAGTATAATTGAGTCCCGGATTAATATCCGACACTACGATGTAACTACCACCGGATACCTTATACTCATCATTGTTCTGACTTTCCCTCGTACGCACATACTTCTTCTCATCGAAATCTTGATGGTATTGGGTATTTTCAGCTTCAACCTTGATGGTACGGATAAATGTCTTCTCCGGAAGGATGCGCCAGTCGTCCGTCTTGTACAGGAGTCCGTTGCTACATTCTTCAGGCGACAATCCATTGAGGATACCACCGTCTTCAAAAGGCTTGATGAACGAGTATGCTCCGTCATAGTCGGTCATGTATGCTCCATCCCATATCGTCGATGTGATGGAATCCTTCATGGTCGGGTCTTTCTGACGACGCACATTGAAGAAACAGCTCTCAATCAACGCCGTTCTGGCATACAGGTTCTTTAAAGAGTCTCTGTAGGCAGTAAGTCTGGCAGGAGCTACTGCATCGTGTGCACAAATAAAGTATTTCTTGTAGTCTTCCACTTTTTCTTCCCATACCTTATTGGTCGGAGCAAGGAAATAATAGACGGAATCTTCCGAATCAATATACGCCTTTCTTTCATAACCGTTGAGGGGTGACTTATCTCCGAAGAAGGTGTTCCTGCGATAAACTACGGAATCCACATAATGCTGGTTGCCATCGCTGTCAATATCGCCCGGCACACTGGCATTGAGGTCGAGGAACTCTTCCTCATACTGCAACAGGAAGTTGGCCACACTGTCCAAAGCATAAGGACCGTCAGCGTCAAGGGTATCTGCCTGTACGGCTTCCCATACGTTGCGGAAATAAGGCACATCTTTCTCTATCTTATAAATCATTCCGTTCCGGGAGGGCATGCGCACATCGGATATCGACACGTTGTCGTTGACGGAAGACGGACTAACCGTCATATACTTTCCGCTTCTCATCTTTATCTTTCCGGAACTCTGGCTGTTAAGCTGGTAATTGGACAAGGAAATATGGTTCATGACGAATTCCTTGATGGCTGCATTCTGCTCGCCGGTACGGCCTGCGGCCTTATCCTTGTTATAGGTTTCAATCCATTTGTCCGCTTCCGCATCGGTAATTACGGGCGCCCATACCGTATACATCTGGGGTGAATTGAGAATCTCAGCATAGCCGCAAGCCTCCAACACGCGGTTGAAAGGAGCCAACTCACTGTCCGTTTGTAAATTCTCCCACAAAGAAGCACCGGTCTTTCCATTGGCAAACTCTCCGTTCACATCATAATGGTCATCCCATGTATCGTTGCAGGAAGGGCAAGCGATTGCGGCAACAAATGCCGCAATGCTTACTCGCAAATAATATTTAACTGTTTTCATGTACTTTGTATTAAGCGTCCTACATTAATATAAATCCTCTCCGAATCCGTCTACACCGCAAATCGTGCTCGGAACCAACTCCAGATAATCGAGCATGAAAGCCGCACCGTTCGCGCTACTGTATACGGAACGTACACGGATGGTATGGTACTCATCACCGGTAACGTCGACCTTACAGATGACAATACGGTAGTTCTCACGGATGTTATCGAACTGTCCCATCTCGCCGGCCATAAAGACAGGAGGAGGAGTCGTATATTTCGTGGCAGCACCGCCATAAATATGGAACATGCTTCTCGGGCCGCGATAGAAACCGTTGTTCTTCAAGGTCTGGTTGTTCTCCATAATGGCTTCGTCTTCGTTTCCTAAATCACCGGGCAATTTACCGCCGATGGACGGGTCGTCAATCATCAGACGCATGTCGATAGGAATACCCTGCGGACGGCCGTCGAAATAAATCTGGGCCACACCACGCGTGTCATGACCGCCGGAAATACCGATACGCACTTCGTAGTTTCCGCTCGGAAGCGAAGGTATACGGAATGTCACGTCGTAAGAAGGGCCTAAGAAGTTGATTTCGTCACCGCCCCAACCATAGAAGGTATTGTGAGGACGCATCACGAAGAAGATGGCGTCGTCGTTGATACTTACATTATCCAGATAACCGACCGGCATATAATAGTTCTTGCCGGCAGGATAGGTCTCGTCGATATCGTATGTGTTCGCACCTACCATGAACGGACTTCCGTTCAGACGAATATCATTAGTGGTCAGTTCCGGCCACAAGGTCATGAAGTCCGTACGGATTCTGGTATTCATCACGTTGGTACGCATTTCCGTATCGTACGCCAGGATTCTATCCACATAATACAGGCTACAGTTCAATCCCAAATTGTCGGCAGGCACCGTCACCTTGGCACCTCTCACGCGACTGCTATGGTCGGTCTCTGCGGCATGGTTCAGATAATAATCGCCGGATTGCTCCACATATCTGTCTACCGACTGGTATACACGCTCAATCTTCATGCTTGAATGTTCAAGCATCGTATTGACCCATTCGGTCGGGTCCGCATACAAAGTATTCGTTCCCCACAGGTTGATGAATTTCTCAAGAGAAGTGAACCTTCTGTCCAGAATATGGTACGAAATGAACATATTCAAAGGATTCTTCGGATTCTTGTACGCTTCCTTGTCTTTCTTCCAGTACTGTGCCCTGTCCTCACTTGTGATGCCCATATCTTCGGCCACAGGTGAATACAATTCCACCGCAAGGTCATATACATTGTCAATTGCCGCGTCCAAATCGGCTGCGTCTATGCTATACTGCTTCTTGAACACCTCATCGGTAACGGCAAATATCGTATAGCCCTGCAGACGTCGGTCGGGACGTTTCAGACGGTAATGTTCATTGGCGAAACCGGACTGGATGTTCTCCGGCCACGGGTCGGGATATTTGCTGGGATCGCTGTTGACTCTCTCCATATAGGTCACATCTTCGTAGGGTCTGTTCAGTTTGTCTTCTTCCAGCATGCCCGTAAGACGGCATATCTCATAGAAGATGGAAATATCACCCCGCTTGGAATTCAAGAAATCGCCTCCAAGGTCCGTTGCCGGCAGAATCACACGGTCGACAGGATGCACCATACCGTTCTCACAAGAGTCATTCTTCAATGCATTGATGATGTTCGAATTGCTGTTGACAATCATATAGGGCAAGTTGTCCTTGTCCATCTTGTCACCGGACATCTCGAAAGTAAGATAATGGATATCCAGCCAGTTGACGATAGAACCCATCTGCAGGAGTACCTGATCGGTGTTATAGTCGTTTCCTACCGCATCGGCCAAATGACCGCGTGCCAACGTGTCGCACACCGCATCCGGAATATCGTTGAGGGAGGCATAATGATGCTCTGCCATATACGTATACATGGCATCGTTGGTAGGCGGGAACATCACATACTTTCCACGGGAATGCAAGACATTCATGTAACCTGCACGTTCCACCACCTGACGGAACATGGAGAACTGCTCCCTGTTCTTCAGATAATCATCCAGCATTTCGCCGGTAAAGGTATAATAACTTTCTGCAGGCATATCATCATTACAACTTGTAAAGATGTTCATCTGCAGGGTCAGCAGGAGCATGACTCCCGCCGACATGAGTATGCTATATAAACGTTTCATAGTCATTATTAATTTGTAGATTCATAACTATCGTTGTCAACTTCGGGATATGCAGGATTCTGCTGTAAGTTAGGATTCGTCTGCAATTCCGTCTTGTTATACGGGAAATAGATGGCGTCCATGTTCGTCAGCTTACCGCTGCCGGAAGTTGCGCCTTGCGGCATTTTGGAGATACATGCCTGTTTCAGCAGTTCGGTATTCCCCACCCTGCGGCTCCAGCGCACCAGGTCGAACCAACGCTTGCCTTCAAACAAGAACTCACGTCTGCGCTCATCAAGAATCAACCGGTTCAGGACATCACTTGAGTTGTAGTTTTCGAAATCCAAAGACGTTACAGGACTTGTTCCTCCGTCTCTTTCCGTATTGGAACGGTCGTTTATCGCCTGCACCAGATTAAATGCCTCTTTCAGACGAGACGCATCGGAACAGGCAATGGCTTCGGCCTTAATCAGCATGACATCGCTGACGCGGTAGAAAATCCAGTTGGCGTCATTCTTTTTCTCCGTACGCGCCCGTCCTGCAGACTCTGCACCGGGAGTAATCGCATAATAATGCTCATTCGAGCCGCCCATCGGATTGGCATAGTATGTTTTCCAGTTATACTTCACCAACTCTCCGTTAGACACATTTCCTTTGGTTGCACCGCTAAAGCAGATGGACTCCAGGAAACGGGCATCGGGCGTAGACAATGCTTTGTCGGAAGACGGTGTCTTTTTCCACGGCAAGAAGACATTTCCCGCACCGGATGTCAGATTGAACTGGTCGGCAAACTGTTGGGATGCCACAAAACGTCCGATAGCCTTTGCATCGATGTTATTACGTTTCACATAACGTCTGAAGAAGTCATCAATCATGTCGTTGTTCTTCTTGTTATCACTCTCGTTTTCACCATCGAACGAAAGTTCAAAGATACTTTCCATGCTCAAGCCATTGCCGAAAATACTTGTGAATGCCCTTCCGGAAAGGTTTCTACCAATGTTGTCGTAAATTCCGGACACATCATCCTCAAGCAACGGGAAGTAATCCGTCCTTTCAGTTCCGTTTTCATTTGTCCCCACATAATAGGAGCATCTAAGGTATTCATTGCCGGTAGCCACCGAAGAACTTGATGAACTGGCAGTAGTCTGGTCATAGTTGCTGCTATTGGGGTTGAACCTGTTCTTATAATCAATCACACGGTCGGCATACTCTATGGCCATATCGTATTTTTGCTGCCACAGGCACATATCGGCAATCAACGCCCAGATAGCCACCCTGTTCATACGTCCGCAAGTGACATCCCGTGAGCCGTTGAGCACCTTTAACGAAGCGTCGCCCTGCACACGTACCAAATCCTCAATCAACAAATTCAGAATCTCTTCGCCTTCTGTCACGGGCAGCGTCAAGGTCTGGTCGTCGGCCGTGATGGCATACGTATAATAAGGTACTTTCTTGAAGGTACGCACCAGATAGAAATAACACAATGCACGGATACCCGAAGCCTCGGCGATTGTGGCACGAACCTGACTGTCCGAGAAGTTCGGGTCTTTCTCCGCCACTTTCGTCGCGCGGTCAATCACTAAGTTACAGCGGTTAATCACCGCATAGAAAGGTGTCCACGAAGTATAGGCATTCGTAGAGAGAATATTCTCCTGTAAGATTTCATATTCATTGTCACCCACTCTCGTATCGCCGCCGGCCACATTATCGGCACGCACTTCTCCCCACACAAACGCACGGGCGAGGAAGTCATGGTCCTGCATACGGGTGTAACATCCCGTGAGCACCTGGTCGACATCGTTTTTCTCATTCCAATAGTTGTCTTCCACAATCAAGTCTTCAGGAGTCAAATCCAGGAAATCCGCGCATGACACCGTAGAAAAACCTGCGACAGCCATCAAGGCTGACTTGAGCCATATATTTTTCATATTCATATTCTATTATCAGTTTATAAACCTACAGTAATACCGAACGTATAGGATTTGGCGCGCGGTGTCTGTGCGTTGTCCGTTGTCACGCCATAGCCTCCATAACCCAATTCCGGGTCAACTCCCGTATACTTCGTCAGACAGAACAAGTTGTTGGCACTTAAATAGAAACGTAAGTCTTTCAAACCGATTTTCTTAATCATCTTCTCCGGGAAGCTGTAAGACAACTGCAGATAATTCAGTCGCAAGAATGTTCCGTCTTCCACAAACCTGTCGCTCATCAACGTATTATAGTTGGCCGGACCGGCAGCCATTCCATAACGGTCAATCTTCGCATATACCATCATGGCACGCGGCAGAGATGTCACAGGGTCGCCTTCCTTACGCCAACGGTAGTTCACGGCCTGGCTCTGGTTGTTGTTCGTACTCATGCTTTCCATGTTCAGGCGTGCCATATTGACGATGTCATAATCCACACGATAGTTGAACTGTGCATTCAAGGTCCACCGGTCATAGTTGAACTTGAATCCGAAACCACCGGTCAGTTTGGGCAACGAATTGCCCAGGTACACAAGGTCGAGCTGGTTGATGTTACCATCGTGGTTGATATCCTCGTACATGGCGTCACCGGCCTTGAACCTGTATTCCGAACCTTTACCATAGTTGAAGTACATACGCTGCGGTTTGCCGTTACGGTCAATCACGACATTGCCGTTGGCATCCCGTACCACAGGTGCCGTATACTCGCCGGCCGCAAACCTGTTTTTGAAATCGGCCGCCTTTTCCGTATTGGCCTCTGCCATGTTGCTGTAAGTCTCATAACTGTGGGTATAGACACCCTTGTAACGGAAACCGTAGATGGCACCGAACGAGTTGTCAATCTGTACGCGCTGCAAGACAAAAGCGTTTTTCGGCTCCCAGTCGTTGTTCAGGCCCTCCAATACGGTCGGGTCCATCTTGGTAATCACGTTCTTGTTGTTGGCGAACGTTATGTTCATATCCATCGAGAACTTGCCTTTCTTGACAAACCTGTTGCCTACGATATTGAATTCCCAACCCTTGTTCTCCATGTCGCCGGTATTCTTATAAGCCAGTGTGGAGAAACCGCTGATGCCGGGAATACCCATGTTACCCATCAACATGTCTTTCGTGGTCTGCTTGTAGAGGTTGATATCCATTGTAATCTTGTTGTCGAAGAATCCCAAATCGAAACCGACGTTCCAGGAGTATTTGTATTCCCATTTCAGGTCGGTCAGCTTCAGATTGTTGGGTGCCACGCTCGCATTACCCAAATAAGTGGTTCCGTTGCCGTACTGGTTAATGAACAGGTAATCCCTTGTCGGCTGGTTACCCACCATACCCCATCCCGGACGGACGGACAACATGGACAACCATTTTCTCGTGGCTTCCATCCACGGTTCATCGATGATGTTCCAACGACCGGAAACTGCGGGGAACACCCCCCAACGCTTGTTCGGGCCGAACTTCGTGGTTCCGTCCATACGCGCACTCACGTCGAAAGCATACTTCTGCTTATAAGAATAGTGGGCGGAGAAAGTATAATACATGCTTCTCCATTGTCCTACGCTACTGCTCATTCCGGGATTGACGTTACCTGCACTCGGTGCCTCGATGCCATGCGGCAAGCCGGACACGCTGGTGCTCTGTCCGCTCGATTTTCCCGAAACCAACTGGAAACGTCCCATCATCATCAGGTAGTGGTCTTCATTCTTGAAATGGGGAATGAAAGTCAAGGTATGCGTGGTGGTATAAGCCAAGCTCTTGCTGCTTTCCGTGCTGGCAGAGCTGACACCGCCTTCGTTCCATTGATGTGTAGACAAATCACGGGGATAATACTTGTCACGCGTGGTGTTGAAGATGTTCATAATCACCTTTCCGGTATAGGTCAACCGGTGTTTGCTGTCATCCACACCCAACAAATCGTACTTCAACTCCAACTTGGGGTTGAGGTCGTACGTCTTGTATCTGTTCACTGCATATTTCGCACTGGCAATGGGGTTCACTATTCCACGCTGGTCAGTCAGGTAAGTGTCTTTGTCCCAAAGCATCTCATAATAGCGTCCCAATGAATTGCCGTCCGCATCCTCTTCATAAATAGCCAGGTTAGGCATTTTCCGGTATGCGATGCTCAACAGGTTGTCGGAGTTCTGCTGGTTGTCGGTATAGGTCAATGCGAAGTCACTCTTGATGGTGATACGGTCGCTCACATAGTAGTCCAATGCCATACGGGTAGAGAAACGGTCGAGCACCTGCTCAATCACCGAACCGGTCTGATGGTCGTATCCGCCGGAAATACGGAATGTTGCCTTATCATCACCTCCGGTCACTGAAATATAATGCTGCTGGTTCAGTCCGAACTGCGTCACTTCGTCCACCCAATCCGTATTGTTGTTGAACATCTGCCATTCGGAGAATGTTTTGCCCGGATAGTTGATTTCTGGTATGTAGGCGGCAATATTGAGCTGTTCGGGATTGAAATACGCCTCTTTCAGGTACATCGTATACTGGTCACCCGTCAGCAGGTCGATACCGGCAGGCTGGTATGTACCGGTCAGACGCAAAGAATAAGTCACACGGGGAGCACCGCGCTGTCCGCGCTTGGTGGTGATTTCAATCACACCGTTCGCACCCTGCGAACCCCAGATGGCCGTAGCGGCAGCATCTTTCATCACTTTGATTTCCTTAATATCTTCAGGGTTCACGTTCAGCAACTGGGCGAACTTTTCGTCATTGGCCGTATTCACATCGAAGTCGCTTTGGTCTACGTTCCACACGTCGCCGTTCACCACAATCAAAGGTTCGGTGGAACAAACCGTACTGATGGTAGAGGCACCACGCAAACGCATGCTCGTTCCGGAGCCGAGGTTACCGCTGTTGGCCACGATATCCAGACCGGCGATACGTCCCTGCAGGGCTTCGTCGACCGAGGTCACGCCCAATCCCTCGAATTCCTTGGCATCGATGGTCTGTGCGGCAAAGGAAACTTCCCGTTCGGGAATGGCCAGACCGGATGTTTCCATACGTTTCTTGGCCTTAACTTCCACGGTTTTCAGCACCATGGCGTCTTCGAGCGTCACATTGAATACTCTTTTATTAATAGGAAGGGTTTGGGATTTCAAGCCCACGTAGCTAATCTTCAAACGGTTCTTGGGATTCTTGATTTTCAAGGTAAAGTTACCGTTCATGTCCGTCACCGTAGCCGAGATGTTACGGTTGGAACCGTCGAGCTCCACGATAGATGCTCCGACCACAGGTCCCCATGAATCGGACACAGTACCGCTTACGCTGGTAATTCCCTGGGCATTCACCATCGACGCAATCGTCAGACAGCAAATCAATATATAATATCTAAAGAATTTCATGGTCATTATCATTTGATTTTATTGTTTCCGGTCAACATGTCCGCCTTGTACAACAGAGGACCGTCTATCGAATGCACCACGGCATACGAAGAGTTATAAATCACATCGGCGTTGTCCAGATTGTTAAATGCCGAACCGTTAGCGGTGCGGAAATGGTATTCACGTGCAAAATGATTTTCCGTATTCAGCACTTCACGGACAGGAATACCAGGGATGGCATTACCGTCATAACCGTTGCATCTTACTTTAAACCTTTCGCCGGGCTGTCCCGGAGTTACCGTCAATGAATAGAAACGTCCGTTCTGTGAGTCCATCAACGTGGTTTCATACTTACCGCCCCTGATATTGGAACCTATATACAGGGCAGAGTTCTGGATATGGTAACGGAGGAAAGCGGTGATTTGTGCGGTTTTCTCAGTCATCACCTTCTCTACATTCTCGTCCAGCTGTGCCTGTGCATCTTCTTTTTCCTCATCGGTGGCACCGTTCTCCGCCTTGTCTATCAAATCTGCCCATTCCTCCTTATATTCCTCAAGAATATTGTCTTTCGTGATGGTACGGAAATCAGGAAGAACTCCGGATGTATACAAATCCTTGATGGTAGAGCTTTTCGGTACATATACGGTATACTGGTAGTTGTTCATGGCTGCAATCGTCGGTCCGTTAGACATTGTTTTTCCGCCATCATAACTTGACACTACCAACGGGTTGGCACTCAACATTTCGTAGAACTCACCATAGCTATCAGGGTCTGCCACAGCCAATTCCGACAAGACGGTCACAACCGACTTGGATGCCGGCATGACCGGAGACACATCCAACTTGGCGGTCACACCGTTACCGCCGCTGTTATCCATATTGGTATAGGCACTTGCCTGGATATAATCTTCATCCTGTTCTATCTGCCACGGGCCTTTCACATGAATATCTTCCGCACGGAAATTGCCCGGTGCAGGATACCCGCCGCTTTTCTTTTCAAAGATGACCGGCGCTCCTCCCTTGGAGGCAAACACATAATACCCCATGCGCAAGGAATCCTCCACATTACCCACGATGATGGAGTTGTTCATGATGTCTCTCATTCGGTTCCGGATATATTCGCTCTCCGACAAAGATGAATTCGACACAAGCCTGTCAGTCTTTATATAACGACGTTCGCAAGCAAGGCTTCCATTTTCCGAGATATAGAATTTTGTATAAGTCTGACGGTTGTCCGTCTTGTGAATATCCACAGGGTCGATATAACGGGCAAGCGCATTGTTGGTGGGCGGAAGGAATGTATATTTGGAATCCATGGAGTTCAAGTAATTATTGAACTGCAAGTCCGTAATGGCCTTTTCAACCACCGACATACCATCGTCCAGCATGACGGGGAAAGATACGGATACATATTCCGGCGCCGAGAACACTTTGTCGGATTCATATATCATACCGTTGGTGGTGAGATGGCACCGCTTGATGGCATCCCTGTCGGCCTGGGTTTTGAAAAACGGCTGCTGGGCAGAGTTCAACACCGTATGGAACTTGCTGGGCAGCGTGGAGTTCAAGGAACTCTTCATCAGGTTCTGCAACAGCTTGGCAATGGTTTTGTCGGGCACATTGTTCCAGTCCGAACCGTAGTTCTCGAACAATTCCTGTCCGGCACCGCCGTCATGCTCGTATGCCCTGAAAGCCGCGTCGGTAGGTACGATAAACACGGCCATATCCTCCATTGTACCGGACACCGTATTATAGAACCTGTTCCATCCCGGATCGTATGGCAGGATGTCGGGCCAGGCCATGCTGTTGGCCACCGTTCCGTCCGGCGTACGGACGGCATTATATGTACCCGTATATTCAGTGCTGCGACGTTGGGAATTGAAACCGTTGTTCAGGTATCTCCAAACATACACCGAATCCACGGCCTCACCGTTATTGTGCAGGCGGTTGTATTCGCGTGTGGCTTCTTCATAGTACACAGGAAAAGAGAAACGGTCGAGGAAACTCTTCATGATGGAATAATTCGGATTGTTCCCAATCATCTCCGCCATGCTCGTCAACGGCTGTATCACGTTGTCCACCACCTGGATGTAACCGTTCTGACAAGTCACATCCTGTTCGATGACCTTGTTTCCGCCAAAGTACGAAGCACTGATGTCGGCATACGCGCCATTGGTAAGGAAACTAATGTCCTCGTTGGTATATTGCTTCTTGGACATGAACGCCGGCAAGAAATGGGAGATGTAAGGCACGGTGTTATCTCTTACCACCAGCATGTTCTTGTCGCGGTACTTGTCCCAGAACCTGTTGTTGGGCATATCCTCCGGTTTGAGCACCTGGATGGAATCGTACAAAGTGACCGATGTCGGATGGCGCATGGCCTGTCCGCCACCCAGATCCGTATTACCTCCGATGGCTTCGGTGGTAGACAACAACTCCATCAGGAAAGCATTGTTCAGCATCGATGTCCTTACCAAAAGTTGCTTCTGCGCATTGGTCAAATCCTCATACCTATGCACTCCCCACGGATTGGACTGGAAGAAGCGCGCGTACGCATCATCCTTTGCCACGAACAATGTCTTGCTTCCGGTCTGCCTCAGCATCGTGGGCAGCCCTTCTTGTGCAAACACAGGATCATCAATTAGTTTCAATGTCGTTCCGTACTCCCCGCGTGCCTGCAACTCCTCGTAGATGCTGCTGCCGAGCCATTCGGGCATACCGGTAAGCAATTCATCCTTGCAGGAAACGAATACCGTTCCCGCAAACAGAAGCGCACATGCAGAATTAGTCAAACGACCCATGTTACGTTTAATGTTACTGCTTTTCATATTTATAATTAGGTTAATATTTCGTATATACTGTATGTAATCTTTCGCTTTCATTCACGCCCTTCATGTCTCCATTCCGGCATGCCGACATTCTTTCAGGTCACGCCCGACAGGACTGGAAAGCGTTTATTGCCTGACTTTCTGTCTCCTGCACGCGGCCATACGCCCACAGCCCGCAGCCCTGTGAAGAAACCTTCACAGGCTCTCCCATGACGGAAAAAAACCGGAAAACGTGTTGAAATACATTTCATGATACAGTTATTCTCGTTTAAATTAGGTTAATTATTCAATATTTTTGGTTAAAACGCACACTTGCGTCCTTATTTAAGGTTCAAAGATATAATATTTCCATAAAAACACACAATAAAATTAAAACTAATATTAAAACTATGTTATAGAACATATTTATTCATCTTCTCCATGAAGTCAGCCCTCACCGTACATCAAACGACAGGAGTTTGACCCTGTTGGCAAAAATATACAGAACCATTGGATAAACCATTACACAAAGTACGGAAAAACATACCTTTTTTACCGGTTGAACCGTGCGACAAAGACACCCAAAAATGCACACAGGTGAAGAACCAAACGCTCACAGGTGAAGAACCGGACGGTCACAGGTGAAGAATCAAACGCTCACAGGTGACCATTTTTAACAGTTCTGTCCATTGTGAAGACAAAGGCCGGATGCGGTACACAGCTCACTTGCGCCGGTGGGCCACATACCATTTCCGCACGCCGAAGAGATAAGAGAAAAAAGCTGACACCACGAAGATGACCGACAGGAGAACAAGCGCATGCCGATGGTTCTCCCGCAGGGCAAACGCAAGCATGAAACCCGACACAAGCCCTATTTCCCACCCTAACCAGCAGGATGTCTGTGCCGTACCCCGTTCGCAATGCTCACAGATGCGGATGAAAGCCAACAGAAAGCGGCTTGCCGTGAAGCCCAAACCGGCCCCAAGCACACACACCGACACGGCACGACCCATATAAAATTCGGAAAACCAACCGAATGCCACACAAGACACAAGCAGCAGCACAAAACCTGATATGACTTCCGCCTGCATGCAATCCTTGAAAAGATGCCGGTGGACGATCAAAGCCGTCAGAAAACCCGCACCAAGGAACAGGCCGGATTCCGCCTCGCGCACGCATCCCAAGGACAGACCGGCAAAAGCGGACACGAGCAGAACGGGAATGAACAACCGTACGCCCCTGGGCAGCCAAAAACGGTCGAGCGAAAACAGAGACGGATTGAGCGGCGCACGGAACGGCACCGACAAGGAAAACACAAGCAACCATGCCGCCACAAGAAAAGCCAGTGAAAACAGCAAATAGGAATAACCGGCATCGCGAACCGGTACGAGCTGTGCCAGCAGCGTTCCGAAAACCAGCGCCAGACGACTGAACCAATAATAGATGTGTGCTGCCTCCGTGCGCTGTTCCGACTGTGACAAATCCAATAACAATGTACTCCCCAAAGCTATCTGGATAACAGACCATGCGCTTCCGGCCAAGAACCACGACAACAGTTTCACCCACAACGGCAGGCCCAACTGCATCAACGCCACCACGACGGTGAAACAAGCCAGCGCCCGCAACGCAACGCCCTTCCGGCGATATACGTCCATCCAATAGTTACAGCATGGTGCAGGCAGAAGCACACCGGCACAAAAAAGCAGGCCGGCATACAGGCATGCCTGTTCCTCCGGTGTTCCCGCTCCCCATAGGAGTTCCGGAAACAAGGGAAGGAACATATAAAAAGAAGTGCATACCAGCAGGTCGGCCAGAATGATTTTCAGAAACCCGCCGCACCAAAACGGCTTATGGGATGAAGAACGGAGCGTATCCACCCTTAATATTGTTCGTTCTCATTAGGGAAACCGAGGTTCTTCACATCGGTCACATATTGTCCGACGGCATCGGTAATCGCCGTATGCAGGTCGGCATACTTGCGCAGAAATTTGGGAGAGAACCCTTTGTTCATGCCCAACATGTCGTTGACCACAAGCACCTGTCCGTCGGCCGCAGCTCCCGCGCCGATACCGATGACGGGGATTTTCAGTTCCGAGGCCACACGGGCCGTCAGTGCCGCAGGAATCTTTTCGAGCACAAGCCCGAAGCATCCCGCCTCCTCCAGCAGATGTGCGTCGGCCACCAGTTTCTCGGCCTCGGCCTCATCCTTGGCACGCACGGCATACGTACCGAACTTATTGATGCTCTGAGGCGTCAGCCCCAAATGCCCCATTACGGGAATACCCGCCGCGAGTATGGCCTTCACCGTGTCGATTATCTCCACCCCGCCTTCCAGTTTGAGGGCATCGCATCCGCTCTCCTTCATGATGCGGATGGCATTCGTCACGCCCTCGGTGGGATTTACCTGATAAGACCCGAAAGGCATGTCGCATACCACCAGCGCACGCTTTACCCCGTGCATCACCGAGGTGGCATGGTATATCATCTGCTCCAGCGTCATGGGGAGCGTCGTCGTGTTACCCGCCATCACATTGGAAGCCGAATCGCCAATCAGAATCACATCCACGCCGGCACCGTCCACTATCTGTGCCATCGTATAGTCGTATGAAGTCAGCATGGCGATTTTCTTCCCCTGCTTTTTCATCTCAATCAGACGGAGCGTAGTCACCTTGCGCGTATCGTCTACCAAATATCCAGCCATAATTCAGTTTATTTACGTTTAAACGGGCGCAAAATTAATAATTTTATCCGTTACGCGAGCAAATCTTTCAGGTTTTCTATCCCGAATGCCGTAAAATCCGGTATCACACAGTCGCACATGGGGGCAATCTGCTCCGCCGCATTCGTGGTGGAAAGTCCCACCACCTTCATGCCTGCGCCGCGCCCCGCCTCAAGTCCGTGGAATGAATCTTCAAACACCACGCAATCAGCCGTGTCGGCACCGAAGACCTCCGCACCGAGCAGATAACAGTCAGGTGCCGGCTTGGAGCGCCGGAACCGCTCCGAAGTAAGGATTTCATCGAAATATCCGGAAAATTCGGGATGCACCTTATAAACGTTACGCATTTTCACATCGTTCGAGCTGGTGACCACGGCCGTATGCACGCCGTTTGCCCGCAGTTCCTGCAAGAACCGTTCCACTCCGGGCACATACTCGTAGTTCATGTGTTTCTCGAACTCATCGAGTTCCTTCGTGATACGCTGCTGCAAATCATCCTGTCCGGCAAACCATTTCCCGTAAATCTGCACAAGCGTCTGCCCTTTGATAACCCTGTCGAAATGCTCCACTTCAGGATGCTCGCGCCGGCCTATCTCCCCCCAGAACACGGAATACTGCGTCTCCGTATCGAAGATTACACCGTCCAGGTCGAATAAAGCTGCTGTTTTTTTCATATTCATCCACACTTTTGAATTGTATCTGTTTTCGGCTGCAAAGGTAATAAAAGCCGCTCCCCCCACAAAATCATCCCGACAATATTTAAATATGGACGGTTTTTACTACTTTTGTCGGATAATACATTATTTCTATAGAACAATTCGACATGGAAAGCAAACTGATAGGACTGATAGAAGACAGCATCAGGAAAAACTGGGACTCAAAAGCATTCACCGACTTCAACGGGGAAACATTGCAATATAAGGACGTGGCGAGGAAGATTGCCAAAATACATCTGGTCTACGAGCATATCGGTATCCGGCAGGGAGACAAGATTGCCGTATGCGGACGAAACAGCGGAAACTGGTGCGTGGCCTTCTTAGCCACCCTCACCTACGGGGCCG
>URKA01000034.1 GCA_900548345.1 uncultured Paraprevotella sp.
TTTATCTATTATAACAAAATTATAAACTTTATATTAACGGTGCAAATCTAAAGGACAACACAGATGCTGTGGATGTCCGCGGATTTTTTTTTATTTTCCCATCATCCAAGACCTATTTCCTCATCACATAAAACCGGAAACAACCTGTCCAATTCTATAAATAAAAGTTTTATTTTTAAAAACAGTGCTTTTGGTTTCAAAAATAAAAGTTTTGGTTTCAAAAATAAAACTTTTATTTATAGATTCGGAGGGCTTCAAACAGAACATTACACCATGGCATCTTTCATTCCCGTCATACACAAGTCCGCATTTTAACATAAAATACAAGCAAATATTTCTCCATTACAAAGAAAACCCCTAATTTTGCAAGGATAAGGACGGCAAACAGATTGCCGGACGTAAACATTTATAATCATGAAAATATCACACATCGAACATTTGGGTATTGCTGTGGAAAGCATCGAAGCAGCCCTTCCCTATTTTGAGAATGTACTGGGATTGAAATGTTATGCCGTAGAAGAAGTGGCAGACCAGAAAGTAAAAACCGCTTTCCTGAAAGTGGGTGAAGTGAAACTCGAATTGCTGGAACCGACAAGCCCCGACAGCGCCATCGCCAAATTCCTTGAAAAAGGCGGACGCGGCGTACACCATGTGGCATTCTGTGTCGAGGACGGAGTGGCCAACGCTTTGGCCGAGTGTGACGCACAAGGCATCCGTCTGATAGACAAGGCTCCCCGCTTGGGCGCAGAAAAACTGCAGATTGCCTTCCTGCATCCGAAATCGACTTGCGGAATCCTGACGGAACTCTGCGAACACTAACCCCACAAAAGCGGGTAGAAATATTCCTGAAAGTCGGATATTAAAGAAAAACACCCCGAACAAACGAAACAGGCTTATCAGTGTACTTCATACGAAAGACATTGAGGGCGTGCTCGTTTATTCGGGGCGTTTATATAAACATTAAACAAACAAATAAAACAAGATGAGTATTCAGACCGAAAAGATTAAAGAGTTAGTCGAACTGCGTGCAAAAGCACGCCTCGGCGGCGGAGAAAAGGCGATAGAAAAACAACACGCCAAAGGCAAATATACGGCACGCGAGCGAATCGACATGTTGTTGGACAAAGGTAGCTTCGAAGAAATGGACATGTTCAAACTGCACCGTTGCACCAACTTCGGCATGGAGAAAAAACAATATCTGGGCGACGGCGTGGTGACCGGTAGCGGAACCATCGACGGCCGTCTGGTGTATGTGTTTGCACAGGACTTCACCGTCAACGGCGGTTCTTTGTCCGAGACAATGGCAGAGAAGATTTGCAAGGTCATGGACCAGGCCATGAAGATGGGTGCTCCCTGCATCGGCATCAACGATTCGGGTGGCGCACGTATCCAGGAAGGTATCAACGCCTTGGGCGGTTTTGCTGAGATTTTCCAGCGCAACATCATGGCAAGCGGCGTCATCCCGCAGATTTCCGGAATCTTCGGCCCGTGTGCCGGTGGCGCGGTCTATTCTCCCGCACTGACCGACTTCACGCTGATGATGGAGGGCACCTCGTATATGTTCCTTACCGGTCCGAAAGTGGTGAAGACCGTGACGGGCGAGGACGTGTCGCAGGAGGACTTGGGCGGCGCAAGCGTGCATTCCACCAAATCCGGTGTGACGCACTTCACCGCGCAGACCGAGGAAGAAGGCATCGCCACCATCCGCACACTGCTGAGTTTCATCCCGCAGAACAATATGGAGGAAGCCCCGCGCGTAGCCTGCACTGACCCGATTGACCGCATGGAAGACGCACTGAACGAAATCATTCCCGACAACCCCAACAAGGCATACAATATGTATGAGGTAATAGGGGCCATCGTGGACAACGGAGAATTCTTCGAGGTGCAGAAAGACTATGCGCGCAACATCATCGTGGGTTTTGCCCGTTTCAACGGACAGAGCGTAGGTATCGTGGCCAACCAGCCTAATTGTTATGCCGGCGTACTCGATTGCAACGCCAGTCGCAAGGGTGCGCGTTTCGTGCGTTTCTGCGACGCATTCAACATCCCTCTGGTGACGCTGGTTGACGTACCGGGCTTCCTGCCGGGAACGGGACAAGAGTATAATGCCGTCATCCTGCACGGAGCCAAACTGCTGTATGCTTATGGAGAAGCCACTGTGCCCAAAGTGACAGTCACCTTGCGTAAGAGCTACGGCGGAAGTCACATCGTGATGAGTTGCAAGCAACTGCGCGGCGACCTGAACTACGCATGGCCGTCGGCTGAAATCGCCGTAATGGGTGCATCAGGCGCCGTGGCCGTACTGTATGCCAAGGGAGCAAAAGAAGCCGAAGACCCGAAAGCATTCCTTGCAGAGAAGGAGGATGAGTACAACAAACTCTTCACCAATCCTTACCAGGCTGCCAAATACGGGTATATCGACGATGTCATCGAACCGCGCAACACACGCTTCCGCATCATCCGCGCACTGGCACAACTCAAGACCAAAAGCATGGCCAATCCTCCCAAGAAGCATGGCAATATACCTTTATAATACGTCTTTTACTACAAACGGATATGAAACAGGAAAAAGAAATATGTGCCGCCATCACCCTGGCACTGTACGAGTATCAAGGCCATACGATGCACGTTACGGAGAGCGGAGTGCTGACCTTAGGCAAGGAAGAAACCGAATGGAATTCCAAACTGCGCACACAGCGCCAACTGCCTATAACCAAATTTTAAAACCAAAAAGCAATGAAGACTTATCAATACAACATCAACGGCAACGATTATGAAGTGGCCGTGGAAGGAATAGAAAACAACATCGCAACCGTAGTGGTCAACGGAGAGACCTATACCGTCAGGATGCCGGCCGAAGAACAGCCTGCCCCGCGTCCGGTCGTAGTGAAACCCGCAGCCGCACCGGCAACCGAATCGGCAAAGAAGTACAGCGTCAAGGCTCCGCTTCCCGGTGTCATCGTTGACGTAACCGTCAAACCGGGTGATGAAGTCAAAAGAGGCGATACGGTAGTGATTCTGGATGCCATGAAGATGGAAAACAACATCACCAGTGAACGGGCCGGAAGAATTGCAGAAATCTGCGTCACTCCCGGAGAATCCGTCATGGAAGGACATGATTTGGTCATTCTGGAATAAAGGAATCTTCCGGACAACACATTTACAGCCATCCCGCCGTACCTTGTTGAAGGGCGGCGGGATGGCTGTTTTCCTGTACTTCTATCCGTAATCGGCTTACTCCACGACCTTATTCGTCACAGGGTCCGGGAATACAACTTTCGGAACGAACCTCTTGGCTTCCTCAAAGTCCATAAGGGCGTATGAGATGATGATGCAAATATCACCCACCTGCACCTTACGGGCTGCCGCACCGTTCAGACAAATACATCCCGAACCGCGCTCGCCTTTGATAATGTAGGTCTCAAAACGCTCACCGTTGTTATTATCAACAATCTGTACTTTCTCACCCGCTATCAGATTAGCGGCATCCATAAGGTCTTCGTCAATGGTTATACTGCCCATGTAATTCAGATTGGCTTCCGTTACACGCACGCAATGCAACTTTGACTTCAACACTTGAATCATCATAACATTTCCTTTTATTATAACTTATCCTTTATACTTGATATGGTCGATAAGCCGGACGGGGATTTGACCGCAGAACACGGTAATGCACCCCACGACATAGTCGGAATCCGTCCAGTCCTCAAGCGTTTGGAGAGAAATCCCATCCACAATGTCGAAATACTGCACCTCTAATCCTACCACCGCATTCAAGGAGTCTACCACATAACGCCGTGTCTCCTCCAACGTATGGTTGGCCGCAAAATTCCGGCTTCTGAAGAGCACCTGGGAAATGGCTGCCGCCGTCTTTCTCTCCTCCACTGTCAGTAGTGTATTGCGACTGCTCATCGCCAGTCCGCTTTCCTCACGAACGACAGGACACGGAACAAGTTCCACTTTGAATTTCAAATCCTTCACCATCGCACGGATAACGGCAATCTGCTGAAAATCCTTCTCACCGAAATACGCACGGTCCGGCTCCACGGCAGCAAACAACTTGCTCACAATCTGGCACACACCGTTGAAATGTCCCGGCCGGAAGGCACCTTCCATGACAGTATCTATGGGAGGATAGGAAAATCTACGGGTGTCCGGCTCCGGATACATCTCTTCCACATCCGGCGCAAACACTACGTCCGCACCCACGCTCTCAAGCAACGCACAGTCTGCATCCAAGGTCCGCGGATACTTCTCAAGGTCTTTCTTATCATTGAATTGTGTCGGATTCAAGAACACACTGACCACCGTCAGTCCATTCTCCGATACACTTTGTTTCACCAAAGAGGCATGTCCGGCATGCAGTGCGCCCATCGTGGGCACCAGCCCAATCTTCTTACCTTCGGCACGAGCTTCATCAAGCACCAGCCTCAAGTCTTTCTTTGTATGAATCAGTTTCATTTGTACTCTTTTAAAATTCTTTTACTTTACCCAAAAACACTGCAAAATAACACATAAAATACCATATAGCAAAACATTCCCCTTACAAAAAGAAAAAATAATTGGAAAGGAATCCGGTGACCTAACCCCTGCCAAGGCGGAACATTACACCTCTTTAAAAGCCTTTTCTTCCGTTTTATTCGTTTCTTCCGGACTTTTTTCGTAACTTTGTCCCATAGTAAGAAACAAAGAAACAGTATAATGAAGGCTAAAAAAATATTATTCATTACGCAGGAAATGCTACCGTATGTCCCGAAATCCGAACAGGCGGATATGGGAAGGAAGATACCTCAGGCCATACAAGAAAAAGGAAGGGAAATCAGAACTTTCATGCCCAAATGGGGAAACATCAACGAGCGTCGCAACCAATTGCACGAGGTAATCAGGCTTTCCGGTATGAATCTAATCATCGATGACACTGACCATCCGCTGATTATCAAAGTAGCCTCGATACAAGCGGCACACATGCAAGTATACTTTATCGACAACGACGATTACTTCATGAAACGCATGATGGCCACCGACGAGAACGGAAAAGAATACGAAGACAATGGAGAACGGGCCATATTCTATGCCCGCGGCGTATTGGAAACCGTAAAGAAACTGAGATGGACACCGGATGTAATCCACTGTCAGGGATGGATGTCCGCCCTCGTCCCACTATACATCAAGACAGCCTATTGCGATGAACCTTCATTCCGCGACAGCAAAGTGGTATACTCCATGCCGGCAGAAGGACTGACCGGATCCATGGGAGAAAACTTCGGCAACTGCATAGCCTTTGGAGATGTAGACAGTTCGGTTTTGGAAGGGTTCAGTGCCGAGTGTACTTTTGAAGAACTCAACAAACTGGCCGTAAACTATTCCGATGGAATCACACTGCCGGCCGGAGACCAATACCAAACCATCGCTGAATATGCGAAAAGCAAGCAGGTGCCCGTATTGGAAAACATTTCGGGAGAAGATGCCGATGCCCTTACCGACTTCTTTGACCGTATATGGAGCATCGGAAAGGAAGAGGATTAAACACACACTCACAACGACAAGACTTGGATATGAATATCAAAACTCCCCTTATGGCCGTATTGGGGCTGTATCTTACGGCATGCGACAATACGACTGACACCATCGGCATCTATACAAGTTCCGACAACATCAACGCAACGGCTGATGTTTTCAATGCTCATACGCGCTCTATCGTGGCGGATTCCGTATTAAGCAACAGCAACCAGTCGTATCTGGGACTTATCACCGACCCGGAAACCGGACTTGACGTAAAGGCTGAGTTTCTGGCACAGTTCGCCACGCTGGAAGACTATGACTTTCCGGCCTACGACAGGATTGTAAAGAACGCACAAGGAGAAATAGAAGCCGACTCCATTGAAATCAGGCTTTACTATTCAGGCGTATACGGACTGGAGAACAACCCGATGAAACTGGAGGTGTTCGAGTTGGACACCACAAATGTCATCCGCGAGGACTCCACCTATTACAGCAATGCGGACCTGACCAAGTACATCAATAAGAAAAGAACCGAACCATTGGTCCGTAAGATATTCACAGCCAAAGATTTCACACAGACCGACGAGACGCTCAACAGCGACTCCTATTTGCCTCACATACGTATCATCCTACCCAAGGAATACGGCACGTTCATCCTGCGCAAATATTATGAGAACCCTGATTTCTTCAGCACATCATATAAGTTCATACATCACGTCTGTCCGGGATTCTATTTCAAGTTGAGCAACGGGAACGGTACACTCATCAGCACGAAAATCGGCGCGATGAACCTGTTCTTCAAATACAAAGAAACCGGAAGCAATACCGTGTACGACGGAATGGCCCGCTTTTCGGCCACACCCGAAGTATTGCAGAACACGTATATCGAAAACGGCGACCTCGAAAGTTGGATAGCAAACCATACCGACTGCACCTATCTGAAAACTCCGGCAGGCGTATTCACCGAAATGGAACTTCCCGTAGACGAAATCTACGAAGGGCATGACAACGACAATATCAGTCAGGCACAGCTCTCCATACAAAGGTATAACGCAGGAAATGAAATGGCAGGGTCACCGTTTGCAAACATACCGCAGAATCTGCTGATGGTACGCAAGGACGACATGTACAACTTCTTCGAGAACCATCAGGTAGCTGACGGAAAGACTTCCTACGTGGCTTCATTCGACGCTTCGAGCAATACCTACACATTCACCAACATAGGCAATCTCATCGCCTATTGCAGGAATCATAAAGATGAAAACAATAAAGACTGGAACAAGGTCGTGCTGATACCCGTAGAGGTCAATACGGATGAAAACAATAGTATCGTCAGTGTAACCAACGACATGAGCTTGGGAAGCACACGGCTGGTGGGCGGGGATAACAGCCCCATCCGGATACAGGTTATATATAGCTCCTTCCGCTAAACGACCGGAAAAAGCACTCCTCTACATCAAACATAAGACATTGTCTGAAAACGGACAAGTCTACCATAAAAAATGCACCTGTCTGCGTTGAGATGCAGACAGGTGTATTTTTTCATACGACGCAGCAGGGAAACAATAACGCCCTCGCAAACAACCACAAAAAGCCCCGCTGGAAACTACGTGAATCACTCATTTCCAACGGGGAGATATATCCTTCGCAGATGGCTGCCAGAAAGCATCCGGCTTATTCGGCCTTCTTCTTTCTGGTTGTAGTCTTACGAGCCGGCTTCTTGTCTTCAGTGGCCGTATCCAGCTTTTTCAGACGGGTATTCAAACGTGCAATCTCCTTGTCCTTCACCTCCAGTTCCTCGCCCTGGTTCTTAATCAAGGTCAGCAACGAGTTTAACTCTTCGTTGTCGATATCACTCGGATACATATTGTTCACACGGCTGATGAAGTCGCCCAGAATATTCATGTAGTTGGTAAAGGCATCGTATGGAGAGTCGTAAATGCCACGGTACATGGTATAGCTACTGGGCTTCGTCGTCATGAAACGGAAGTTGTTGCTTGCCTGCAGATAGTCCCAGTCTTGCTTGATGCGACGGTCTGTGCAGATACGCACGCGGTCTGCCACGCTATACAACTTATTGAACGCCTCGCGTTGCATACCGTTGCCCAACCAGCAACTGATGTCACGCTCTTCATCCACCCACGACAATGGGTTGGGCACTTCCAAAGCATCCACAGACTTGTGTTCTGCAATGATTTCCGAGGGTGTGGAGAAGGTAATACCGCGCTGTTTTGCACATTCGGGCAACGCCTTGATGAAATCCAATATATGAGATGAAAGCGGCTGGAAAACACCTAATGCACACAGTTCCATGAAGATGTTGATGACTTTCTCTTCCTCTGGCAAGGCGGCAATCCAATCCATATACGTGTCGGCGAAGAGCGGGTATTCGTTCCATGTGGAATCATTGAAACGCAACGAAATGTCATCTGACAGTTTATAATCGCGCAACAATAGTTTCAAGTTGGGATTTTGTGCGCAGTGATATACGAAATGAGGGCTCTTCCACCCTAAAATATGTTTTGCTCCTTCGGTCAACACACCTTTGAAACCCATTGAGGCCACCGTGCACCCGATATCATCCGAATAAATCAGGGATGAATTACGGAACACTTTCGGAGCCTTTCCGAATAATTCCTTCACTTTGCGTGACATTCTCATCACTTCATCCTTGAACGATTCCTCATTGGCCAAAGAAGAAAGACCGTGCGAATAGGGTTCTGCAAGAAACTCTACACAACCCGTCTCATTCAGTTCCTGCAACAACTCGATAACTCTGGGAGCATAGTTTTCCAACTGCTCGACGGCGCATCCTGAAAGTGAGAAGGCAACCTTGAAGAATTTCGGATTCTCCTTGGCCATCTGCAACAACGTCTGGAGGGCCGGAACATAGGAACGCTCGGCAATATCGGTAATGCTACGTTCGTTTTCGTAGTCATCATAATAATAATGGTCTGTGCCGATGTCGAAAAAGCGGTATCGTTTGAGGTGGATTATCTGATGAATCTCAAAATATAGACAAATGGTTTTCATATCGTAAATATTAGATTAGTTACATTTTTGAATGGTTTCTTCATAAAGTCTGCGGATGCGCTGCCCTACTTTCTCCCAAGTAATGCCGTCCACCTCACGTTTGCCTTCCACCTGAAGGTATTCATGCAACGAAGGATATGTACACAGGGCGTACATGGCATCTGCCATAGCTTCGATATCCCAATAGTCCACCTTGATGCACTTGTCAAGAATCTCGGCACAACCGGACTGCTTGCTGATGATGGATGGCACACCGCTCTGCATGGCTTCGAGGGGAGAGATACCGAAAGGTTCGGATACGGAAGGCATCACATACACATCACTGTCGCGGAAACACTCGAACACCTGTTTGCCTTTCATGAAACCTGGAAAGTGGCAACGGTCGGCAATTCCATACGCCGCAGCCATCTCAATCATGCTGTTCATCATATCACCGCTTCCGGCAAAACAGAAACGTACGTTATGTGTACGGTCAAGCACACGTTTAGCAGCCTCGATAAAGTATTCTGGACCTTTCTGCATTGTAATACGCCCCAAGAAAGTCACCACTTTCTCCTTACGTTCGGAACTCGGTTTACGCTGGTCTACAATAGCCTGCAACTCAGGCGCCAGAGGATATACGGCATTGTGCATGGCAAAACACTTGGCCGGGTCCTGATGATAATGGTTGATAACCGTCTGCCGGGTCAGTTCACTCACACACATGATGCAATCGGCATGGTCCATTCCGTTTTTCTCGATGCCGTACACCGTAGGATTCACGTTGCCGCGGCTTCGGTCGAAATCCGTAGCATGCACATGAATCACCAATGGTTTTCCACTCACCTGCTTGGCATGGATACCGGCGGGGAAAGTAAGCCAGTCATGTGCATGAATGATGTCAAACTCCTGTTGACGGGCCACAACACCTGCAATGATAGAATAGTTATTGATTTCCTCATGCAGGTTTGAAGGGTATCCTCCGGCAAATTCCATACAGCCAAGGTCATTGACGTGCATATAATTGAAATCGGCATACAAATGGTCGCGCAACCTGTAATACAGTTCCGGGTCCATCACATTACCAATACGACCTTTTACATATTCGTAATCCACATCCCGCCATACGATAGGCACACAGTTCATCGCCAATATATTCGCACTTTTCCTGTCTTCATCACCGAAAGGACGTGGCAGGCACAGCGTAATATCCATGTCGCCCTGGGCATGAAGTCCTTCCGTAATACCGAAATTGGCAGTTGCAAGTCCTCCGAATACATGAGGAGGAAACTCCCATCCAAACATTAATACTTTCATTTCCAGTTCCTCCTATTATATAATGTACTTTTCCAACAGTTTCACCACACGCAGAATCTCGGCCACATTCATGGCAAACGATATAGCTCCGCGCCCATGGAAAGGCGGATTGCCATCGAACAGTTCCGGAAGGGTTCCCAACGCATGATAGAACATTTCTTCCTCGTAACCCACCAGCTGCCGCTCGATGAAACTTACCCTGCTCTGTTTATACAGACGCAGACAGGCTTCCAGATAGAACCCGGCAAGCCATGGCCATACCGTGCCTTGATGATATGCGTAATCACGCTGCACCTGCGGACCTACATACATCGGATTGTAACCTCCGCTCTTCGGACTCAACGAGCGCAAGCCTTTAGGAGTCAGCAGTTCCTTGGTACAGATATCAAATACTTTCTTTTTCTCCGGAAGCGTAAGCGGTGAATAATCAAAAGCCACTGCGAAAATCATATTGGGACGAACACTCCAATCGGGATAATCATCATGTTCATCCACATAGTCAAACAAATAACCGTGCTCGTTCAAGAACACTTTCTTAAACGACACTTCTACTTGTTCCGCAAGGTTGCCGCAACGCTCGGCATCTTTCTTTATATCCGCCATTTTGCAGATGTCTTCACCAAATTTCAATGCGTTGTACCAAAGTGCATTGAACTCAACAATGTATCCGCTACGGGGCACGATGGGACGTCCGTTAGCCGTGGAGTTCATCCAAGTGACCGCCTTGTCTTTTCCATGAGAATAAAGCAGTCCGTTTTCCTTCAACTTCAAATTGGGATGTCCGTTCGACATGATATACTGGGTAATATCCCTCATCAACAATCCGTACTTCTCCATACACTTTTGCATGGACACAATTGTTCCGTATTGCTGTATGCACCACATTGTCCACAATAACACGTCAGGCTGTTCTATCTCATATATCTTCACCGTAAGAGGCTCACCGGCCATGAACTCACGGATTCCTTTCTCCAGAGTCTTCATGCACAGTTCAAACTGCTCGGTTTCCCCGTTGGCCAACGTCAGCCCCGGCAATGCGATAGCCATGTCACGCGCCCGGCATTTGAACCAAGGATAACCGGCAAGAATATAGTTCTCATTGTCCGTATGATTATAGAACTGATGCGCGGAGTTTACCAGACAGTGATAGAAATTATCCCGCGGTGTACGGATATTCACTTCAAAATCGGCAATCTGCTTCAATTGACTCGTCTTGATTTCCGACAATCCGGCAGAAAACACCACGCTCTCCCCTTTCTTTATATTAAACTCAAAGTAACCGGGCACATACAAGTCCTCGTTGAAAGCATATCCCCTTTCCAACTCCTTGGGATATTCAACACCTCTGTACCAATCCGGCTGGAATACAAAATTGTTTTTCTTGTTCAACTGCATGTAAAGTTCAGGATAGCCCTCGTACATACACGTCTTTATCCCATTGGACACTTCCTGATAATCACGGTTCACCCGCGCATTCTCATGCGTATATTCCCTCACACTACGGAACGCAAGGAAGGGGCGAAGTTTCAAGGTAGTCTCGGAATGGGCATCCAACAACGTATAACGTATAATAATACGATTCTCATAATGCTGGAACATTTTCTCTTTCTTCAAGACTACTCCACCCACACGATAAATAGTTGTAGGCACTTGGTCGCAATTAAACTCACGGATATACTTGTGTCCGTTAGGGCTGAAATTGCCCCCTCTGTACTTGTGCAATCCGAGATTAAACTCGGCTCCATGTTGCACCACCGTTTCATCAAGCGAAGAAAGTAACACATAATTCTCATCGCTCAACTCAGGTATGGGAACAACCAGCAAGCCATGGTATTTTCTTGTGTTACAATCAACGATTGTAGAACAAGAGTAAGCCCCCGCACGATTCGACCGTAAGATTTCTTTAGGTAAAGATTCTTCCAAGTTCGTCATCAAGGTCTTGTCAAACTGGATATAGCTCATAGTTTTTTTGTATATATTTAAGGTTTTATTTTATATTCCGCATTTCTTTATGCATTCCAAAAGTAAGAAAAATCCATTAAAAGAGGAAATAAATCGATAACCTATTTTTAGTTTTTCAAAAAAATATGTTGAAGAATAGCTTTTTGTATTGCTAAAATTTTACAGAAACCTGAAGATTTATTAATTTTGTGTCGTAGAACATATATTTTGCAGCGAAAAGAACTTATGGTCAAAAAGGAAATGCGCAAAGAAGAGGTATTGGAAAAAATCTCCGACCTATGGAATCCGCTCAACGACAAACAACGCGACTATCTGACGGAAAACTTAACGATACACACATTCAAAAAGAATGAGCCGATTTATTGTGAGGGAGAATTTCCGACACAACTCATGTGTCTTCTGTCCGGAAAAGTCAAAATATTCAAAAACGGTGTCGGCGGACGCAATCAAATCATCCGTGTCATCAAGCCCATTGAATATTTCGCTTACCGTGCGTATTTCGCCCATCAGGAATTTCTGACTGCCGCCGCCGCTTTCGAGACTTCGGTAATTGGAATGATTCCCATGTCAACCATTGCAAACCTGATTCATGAGAACAACGACCTTGCATGGTTTTTCATCAAAGAGTTATCCATTGATTTGGGCATCGCAGACGAAAGGACCGTCAACCTTACACAAAAGCATATCCGCGGAAGGCTGGCAGAATCCATCTTATTTCTCAAGGAAAGCTACGGATTGGAAGAGGACGGATGCACATTGAGCATCTATCTGTCAAGGGAAGATCTGGCCAACCTCTCCAACATGACCACTTCAAACGCCATCCGTACGTTGTCCAATTTCGCTGCAGAAAAGATTATCGCCATCGACGGCCGCAAAATCAAAATCATTTCCGAAGAGAAACTGAAAAAGATTTCCAAGATAGGATAGATAAGAGCGCGAGGCCTACGTTCTTTTCAGGATGGTATCAGAAAGTTCAGCCATTCCTGATGGATTCCTATTTTCATAGGGATGGAAGCATCCTGCCATACGGCACCGTCCAGACTTATCATAGCCTTTCCTGTCTCATAGACCTCCACCTTTTTCGTCCGATAGGCTTTCACGGCCTTATGGTTCAGGAAACGTCCCTGAAACAACATCCATAACGCCTCTATCAGTTGGGTCACCTCAGAATGGGCCACAACCGAAACATCGAGCAAACCATTGTAAGGCACTCCGCCCGGAGTCTGCCCGTACCCCTTAGCACTGCCTACACATACAGTCATTACCTTGCGGTTTATCACATCCTGATTAATCTTAATGTGCATCTTATGCTCCATCCTTTGGAATATCAGCAAAAACATGGAAGACAAATGAGACAAGGTGAGCATTCCCCAGAATCGTCTTGTCTTATGCTTGATGTTCATTATATTAGCCACCAAACCCACGTTCACGCAATTCAGGAAATAACGCGGCTTCCCTTCCCCATCCTTTTCCGTCACGCAATAGCCCACATCCACCTTGCGGACACGATGCGCCACCAGGCTGTCTATTGTCGCCTTGTAATCATCTTCATCGAAGCCCCAGAAACGAGCAAAATCATTCCCCCATCCGTTTGGAATCACACCGAGGGATACCCGTTTCCGCACCTCGTCGCCCAAGGATAATATACCGTTCAGCGCATGATTCAATGCCGAATCACCGCCTACTATGACAATCGTATCATATCCGTTTGAAGCCAGCATGGCTGCCAGGCGCTCAACGGACGGTGTGCCCTCACTCTGCACGAAATCATATTCCACACCCTTTTCCGAAAGATAAGCACGTATGGCATCCCAATGCTTATGCACGCGACGCACCCCCTCTTTCGGGCTATATATAATTCCCCACCTTGATGCTTCCATAGATACAAACTCCTATATATACTACAAATATAGTGAAAGGTGAGCGCAGAGACAAATGAAAACGGAGTTTTCTAACTTGTTTTTTGCCGAACCGCATCCTATATTCGCGCAAACAAACATAATGAAATCCGATGAACAGGTCTTCATGCGTGCCTGTAAATATTCAGGCAGACAGCCATTCTTTAATTTTTCCGACCTTTTCCTCCATCGGAAGCATCGCATCGAGCCAATGTATCGGAATACCGCGACGTTCCATACCCCTGAACCACGTCATCTGGCGTTTGGCAAACTGATGAATGGCTGTCTCCAGCGAAGCGAACATGTCTGCATAAGTTATTTCTCCCGTCACATATTGTGTCAGATATTTGTATTCCAGCCCATAATATATCAGGTTTTCGGGCGGAATACCTTCATTCAGCAGACTTCTGATTTCATCAAGCATACCGTCGTCCAGTCTCTGCCTCAACCGGCGCGTAATCTTTTCACGCCGCAACTCACGGTTGATATCCACCCCTACCACCAAAGCATTCAGGCAAGGAAAGGCACGCTCCTCCACCGGATGCTGACGGTAATACTCTTCTATCTCAATGGCGCGGACGGCACGTTTAGGTGTATCCACATCCGTAGTGTTATGCAGTTGCTTGTATCCCCTAAGGATTTCCGTCAGCTCCGGAAGCGATTTGCCGGAAAGCCGGTCGCGAAGTTCCGGATTCTCCGGCACCGGCATCAGTTTATATCCCCGCAACACAGACTCGACATACATTCCCGTTCCGCCACACAATATCGGTACGACCTCTCTCGCACGCGCATCTTCATATACATCGAGAAAATCCCGCTGGTATTCGAACACATTGTATTTGGTTCCCGGCTCGACAATATCTATCAAGTGATAAGGCACGGACACGCCATGTACCGTATAGTCCGCCAGGTCTTTCCCTGTGCCCAAATCCATGCGGCGGTACACCTGCCGGCTGTCTCCACTAATGATTTCCGAACCGAGTTCGTACGCCAGTTCGGCAGCCAAAGCGGTCTTTCCTGAAGCCGTAGGGCCTATTATCGTTATCAAATCATACATGGGCATTACATCATTTATTGTACGAGACAAACGAGAAAGCCGTCCGGAGATATTCCGGACGGCTCCCATCGTCTTACGATAAATCTCTGTGCAGATTAACCGTTAACTTTCTTCATGTGGGCAATCAGCTCCAATACCTTGTTAGAGTAACCGATTTCATTGTCATACCAAGAAACCACCTTAACGAAAGTATCAGTCAAAGCGATACCGGCTTTAGCATCGAAGATTGAAGTACGAGTGTCACCCAGGAAGTCAGAAGAAACCACAGCATCTTCAGTGTAACCCAGCACACCTTTCAGTTCACCTTCAGAAGCAGCCTTCATGGCAGCGCAGATCTCATCATACTTAGCGGGCTTAGCCAAGTTTACAGTCAGGTCAACAACAGAAACGTCCAAAGTCGGAACGCGCATTGACATACCTGTCAACTTACCGTTCAGTTCAGGAATAACCTTACCTACAGCCTTAGCAGCACCGGTAGAAGACGGGATGATGTTGCCGGAAGCAGCACGGCCACCGCGCCAGTCTTTCAATGAAGGACCGTCAACAGTCTTCTGAGTAGCAGTAGTTGAATGTACAGTCGTCATCAAACCGTCGGTGATGCCCCAGTTGTCGTTCAACACCTTAGCAATCGGAGCCAAGCAGTTAGTCGTACAAGAAGCGTTAGATACGAACTGAGTACCCTTTACATACTTGTCGAAGTTTACGCCGCAAACGAACATCGGAGTAGCGTCCTTTGAAGGAGCTGACATAACTACGTACTTAGCACCAGCTTCGATGTGAGCCTGTGCCTTCTCCTGAGTCAGGAACAAGCCGGTAGACTCAACAACATATTCAGCCTCAACTTCGTTCCACTTCAAGTCAGCCGGATTGCGTTCAGCCGTTACACGGATTTCCTTGCCGTTTACAATCAGCTTGCTGTTTTCTACATCAGCTTCGATTGTGCCTTCGAAAGCACCGTGCATGGTATCATACTTCAACATGTATGCCAGATAATCTACCGGGCACAAGTCGTTGATACCTACGATTTGAATGTCATCGCGAGTCTGAGCTGCGCGGAATACGAAACGGCCGATACGACCGAAACCATTGATACCTACTTTAATCATCTTGTTTTAATATTTAAAATTAAAGGTTCAAATATAAGTTATTTAACTCGTTTCTGTTTCCATGTCGAAAAGCGGACCGCAAGAGTCCTGCTTTTAAACACTGCAAAATTATAAAATTCTTTTGATATATGATATAATCGGACAGAAAAAAATATCGCGGAAACACACTTTTTCACATCACGAAAATATCACCGTTCCGGCTGGCGGACATCAGGTTTTATCATTAGGATAACCCACGGCTCCGACTGTTTCCGTACACACCTTTCAATTTGCCACGGAACGTCAGAATGAACGGAAATACAAGGTATTCTTTTCCGAACGGAGCGCCATGCGGCCGTCACCAAGGGAAACCACCTCAAATGTAGTGTCCGGACCATCCACCCCGAAACGGGACAACTTGCCTTCCTCGGCATCCTGTTTTTGGTTGCTCTTGTTCACCAGATTGTACAGCCGCAGGGTGCGGCCTTTTTCATCGTATGCGTACTGCCCGATAAATGTACCGAAACCGTTGTTTCCCAAATCCCTCAGTTCGACAATCTGCAGTTGCAGCGCCCAGAAAAGGCGGTTGCAAGGCATATCCTCCCCTGTGGCGTTATCCACGATGCGTTCTGTTTTCCAAAAACCTTCCAGGTCGGGATATTCGGGAGCTTTGCCCGTGCATCCGGGCCAAAGCATGGAAACAAGCACCAGACACAGACTTGCGCAGACCTTTCTTATTTTCTCCATACGCCTTCTTTTTTGATTGTAACCATACCGCCCGAAGCGTTGCCGGGGAAATTGCCGCGGTCGAATCCTGCCGCCGCCGAGAAGTGCCAGCCGGAAAAGGCCTTGGGCGAATAGGTAACCTCAAGCAACGAGCTGAATTGTTTGTGTATCTTGTCCAGCGGACGCTCGTAAGTGCCCCAATGGCGGGCAAAGGACATCAGCATGCGGTAGTTCCACTCTCCGGAAGGAGCACCGGCAATGGCCCAATGATGGGCGCGCGCCCTGTTGCTGCGGTACAACAGGTTGCCGTCGCGGTTGTATATCGGCCCCGGCAGGAGCGGATTCCCCATTCCCATGCCGTAATGTGCCCAGGAATGATAATAATAGTTGTTGTAATAGTTGTCCATCGCACTGATTTGCGTTCCTGCAAAAGCCAGTACGGAACCGTCGAAACGTTCGTCGCCATCGTACAGGATGGGACCCGACTGGTCTTTCGTGGCCAAACCCTCCCATAGCAAGGTACTCACCCACCTGTTGCGGGGCAATGTGACTTCTATGCCGATGTGCCCGTCCTTCCAACGGCCGTATTCGAGGAACATCTGCGAATGATCCTCGAACAGATGCTCGTAGTAGACTCTGAACTTCCAGTCGTGCAGGTAGTAATTAAGTCCGAAATGCCAGCTTCCCACATGGTTGCCCTCCACGTTCACCTGGTCGCCTCCGGGCGTGTCTGCCCCGCCGGCCTTGGCGAAAAAGACCTTGGCATAGTTTTTCAGGCCATGCGGCATGTCATAGACATTTTCCTTCAGTCCGACAGTCCCGTCGGGATTCTTCACCTTGGTGAAGGAATGCCTTTTGCCGCCGAACTGCGCCGACATCATCATGCCCACCTCGGCTTCGAGCGGAAACACCCGTTTATTGCCGAACTTCAGCATAAGGAACTTGCTGTGGTACAAAATGTCTTCCACATAGGGCTTGCCTGAGGGACGGGCGAAATCGCGTTGCCAGCGGTCGTCGACGAAACGTCCGTAAGCGATGTATCCCTTGAAGGCAAACCAGCCTTTTGTGCCGGGCACCGTGTAATAATCAGCTATTTCGGCCCTGATTTGCGGTACGGGCCTTGCATTGTTGCCTTCCACCATCCCGCCGCTGCTCAGCAACGGGTTCTTACCTATGGGGGCACGCTCCTTACTGCCTATGCTCAGATTCAGGCACCGCCAGGAAATGTCGGCATAGGCTTGCTGTACGACAAAATCGGACGGGGAGTTGATTGCACCGGCCAAGTCCAGACCGGCACCGATGCGCCAACCATGCCGGAAATCATGTTTCCATGCCACTCCGGCACGCAGGTAACCGCTGTTCGGCTCCTGGCTTGACAGGCCGTTACGGTTTGCCGTAAACCACAACGGGGCATAGTCGCCCGCAGAACCTGTGCCGGACAGTTCCGCATGATAAGACAGTATTGTGTCGTTCTGCGCCACTCCCACAGCGGAACAGCATACGCACAACAGCAAGAGGAACGGTCTTAATTTGTCTGTCATCTTCATTTATAATATCATATCCGAAAAAGCACTGGAAGCGGAAAGTTTCCTGACGGCTACCGGCCGCTTCATGCCCCGGCCGGCAAAGATAGCTTAATTCTATAAATATCGCAAGAAACTGCGGGCGATATGTAATTCCGGACTTCAATATTTTTCATACAAGACAGTATCTTCCGGAAGTCCACACAGGTGAACGAAGAAATGGACACAGGTGTGCGTTCAGTTCCTTACAGGTGTCCGTCCCGTCGCTCACAGGTGTGCGTTTCAGGCTTTACATACAACTGATAACCAACATATTACAAAAGCACCAAAATCAAGTCCGGCAACTACTTTTGTGTAAAAAGAAATGACCGCAGACACGATCCGTATCATCATTCACGGAACGCATCTGCGGCCACACTTTCCGTCCGGTACAGACCGGACGAGAGTATTATTCCCACTCAATGGTCGAAGGCGGCTTGGAGGAGATGTCGTAGCATACCCTGTTCACACCCTTCACCTTGTTGATAATGTCATTACTAACCTTCGCCATGAAGTCGTAAGGCAGATGCGCCCAGTCGGCGGTCATGGCATCCGTACTCGTCACGGCACGCAAGGCTACGGCACGTTCGTAAGTACGCTCATCGCCCATGACACCCACACTCCTTACAGGCAACAGGATGACGCCGGCCTGCCATACCTGGTCGTACAGTCCCCAGTCGCGCAGCCCTTGGATGAATATGTCGTCGGCATCCTGCAGGATGCGTACCTTCTCCGGCGTGATGTCGCCCAAAATGCGCACGGCAAGTCCGGGACCGGGGAAGGGATGGCGCGTAATCAGATGTTCAGGCATGCCCAGCTGACGCCCCACGCGACGCACCTCGTCCTTGAACAGCCACTGCAAGGGTTCGCACAGTTTCAGGTTCATCTCTTCGGGAAGTCCGCCCACGTTGTGGTGGCTCTTGATGGTCTTGCCCGTAATGTTCAGGCTCTCTATGCGGTCGGGATAGATGGTGCCTTGCGCCAGCCAGCGCGCATCGGTTATCTTGTGCGCCTCGGCATCGAACACTTCCACGAAATCACGGCCGATAATCTTGCGTTTGCGCTCCGGGTCCGTCACGCCTTCAAGGTCCTTGAAGAATTTCTCACTGGCATCCACACCGATGACGTTCAACCCCAAGCATTCATAGTCGTGAAGCACAGTCTTGAACTCGTTCTTGCGCAGCATGCCGTGGTCGACAAATATACAGGTCAGATTGTCGCCGATGGCCCTGTGCAGCAACACGGCCGCCACAGATGAGTCCACACCGCCGCTGAGCCCTAAGATGACACGGTCGTTGCCCAACTGCGCCTTCAGTTCGGCCACGGTGGAATCCACGAACGAAACGGCGCTCCAGCCCTGTGTGCTTCCGCAGATATCCACCACGAAATTTCTCAGCAGCTGCGTGCCTTGCACGGAATGGAACACTTCGGGATGGAACTGCACGCCCCACAAGAGTTCGCCCTCTGCCTGATAGGCGGCATTCACCACCTTATCGGTCGAGGCTATCACCTTGAAGCCCTCCGGCAGTGCCGTAATCGTATCGCCGTGGCTCATCCATACCTGCGAGTTTTCCTCAAAGCCCTTGAACAGGGGATTCTCCTTGTCGAAATAAGAGAGATTGGCACGGCCGTACTCGCGCATGCCGGCAGGTTCCACCTTGCCTCCCAGCGTATAGCTCATGAACTGCGCTCCGTAACAGATTCCCAGAATGGGATATTTGCCGCGTATCTCGCTCAAATCGATACTGAAAGCCTCTTTGTCGTAAACGCTGAAAGGAGAACCGCTCAGGATGACGCCGATGACCGACGGGTCATCTTTAGGGAACTTGTTGTAAGGAAGGATTTCACAGAACGTATCCAACTCGCGGACCCGTCGCCCTATCAGTTGCGTGGTTTGCGAGCCGAAATCAAGAATGATGATTTTCTGTTGCATATCAAATGGTTTATCTGTATTTGGGTACAAAAGTACAACAATTATCCGATACTAACAATACAAGCCGTGCAAGAATTCTTCTGCCTGTTCCAATGTCTCGGCTTTGCCGACATCCATCAGTTTCAGCCCCTCGCAAGGATATGCACGTATGGTTTCCCTGTCGCATACGGACAGGTAGAAGTCTATGACGGAAAACTTGTCGGGCCAGGTGTCGAAGTAACGGAACAGACGGGGCGAGAAAAGATGCACGCCGGCAAAAGCGTACCTGCGGCATCGGGATACATCAAGACCGGGATACGGTGACTTCACTTCCCCCGTATCCACATTGGTCCATCCCACCAGCCGGTTCTCTTCATCGAACAGCAGATAACGCTTCGTCTTCCGTGTGCTGACCAGCAACCGCGCCGAATCGTCCTGTCCGGGACTACAGAACCGGGACAAATCAACGTTGCTCAATATGTCTACGTTATGGACAAGGAAAGGCTTATCTTCCGGATTACCTTCGGACAACAGGGGCATGGCTTTCTTGATGCCTCCTCCGGTCTCAAGCAGGGCGCCGGTCTCGTCGCTGAAGGCGATGTGTATGCCAAAAGAGCGGTTGGCCTCCACAAAACGGATAATCTGGTCGGCAAAATGGTGCACATTAATCACTACATCGGTGATGCCGGCCGCTATCAGCTTGCGGAGCAGGATTTCCAACAAGGGCTTCCCGCCCACCGGCACAAGGGCCTTCGGCATGGTGTCCGTCAGGGGACGCAGGCGGGTACCCAGTCCCGCCGCAAAAATCATGGCTTTCATATCGTTTGGGGCGTTTGTCCAGGAGCGGATGCTGCCGGAAGTATTTGCTCTATGTGCTGTTCCCTATGGCAGATGTGCACTTCCACACCGAATTTCCTGTGAATATGCTCCGCAAGATGCTGCGCGGAATATACACTGCGGTGCTGCCCGCCCGTGCATCCGAAAGAGAACATCAGCGAGGTGAACCCGCGCCGGATGTAGCGGGCCACGTGGGCATCCGCCAACTTATATACACTGTCCAGGAAAGTGAGTATCTCTCCGTCATCCTCCAGGAAACGGATGACAGGTTCGTCCAGCCCTGTCAATGCCTTGTAAGGCTCATAACGTCCGGGGTTATGGGTACTGCGGCAGTCGAACACATAACCGCCTCCGTTTCCACTCTCGTCCGCGGGAATCCCCTTGCGGTAGGAGAAACTGAATACGCGTACCACCAACGGACCTTGCCCGTCGTACTTTGAGCGGCTGGCCGGTCCATCCGTCGCACGCGGTTTGAAACCACCGTTTCCGTCCTTGTCCGGCAAGGTTGCCTCTGCGGCCGGCGCAAAGCGTGGCATTTCTGTCAGACGGGTCAGAAGTCCATGCAGATAAGGATACGGACAGGCACCCTCCGCAAGTAACCCGCTCAGGTTCCGTATGGCCGGCACGATACTATCGAGAAAATGTCGCTTACCTTCAAAGTAGCCTCGAAAACCGTATGCGCCCAACACCTGAAGGATACGGAAGAGTACAAAACGCCTTAACCTTTCGCCGAACTCTACCGGATTGACGTGCATATACTGTTGCAGCGCATCGAGATATACGACAACCAGCTCTCTACGCAAATCCGGAGAATAGTGCGCCGATGCCTGCCACAGGAAGCTGGCCACATCGTACTCGACCGGTCCCTTCCGCCCTCCTTGGAAATCAATGAAGACTGGCCGGTCACCGTCAACCAACATCACGTTGCGCGCCTGAAAGTCGCGGTAAAGGAATGTATCGGAATGTCCTGCCACAAGGTCTTTGGCCATGAGCCGGAAGTCGTTTTCCAGTTTCACCTCATGAAAGTCCAGCCCCGTAGGTTTAAGAAAACAGTATTTGAAATAGTGAAGATCAAAGAACACATTGGTCACGTCCATTTCGGGTTGCGGGTAGCACTTGTTGAAGTCCAACCCGCGCGCACCGCGGAACTGCAGGTTGGGAAGCTCGGCAATGGTTCGTTTCAACAGTTCTTTCTCGTAAGCCGAATACTGTCCTCCACTCTCCCGCCCTCGCTTCAAGGCATCGAACAGACTCTTGTGCCCCAAATCGGTCTGAAGATAACGCAACCTGTCCGAAGAGACCGCCAGCACACGAGGCACAGGCAAACGGTGCATGCTGAAATGTGAAGCCAGATAAATGAAGGCTTCATTCTCATCCGTCGAAGTGCCCGTCACACCGACCACAGTCGTTCCGTCTTTTCCGTAGAAACGGTAATACACACGGTTGCTGCCGGCTCCCGGCAATTGCTCAACGCATTCCGGCATGTCTCCACACCATTCCTTATATAGTCTTTTCAGTTCTTCCATGTCGTCATTCCTTGTGTTTCCATATCATCATCACCTTGCTCCTTATCACGCAGACATTGAGCAGGCTCACCGTCAGGAAGAGAAGTATCCCCGACACATAGGCCGGCATCATCGTCCCTACATCCATTCTGGGGAAGAGCAACAGCATCATATCCAGATAATATCCTCTCATCACGGACAGCAGGACAAGTGCCAGACACAAGACCACGGCATTCATCCCTATCGTCAACAGTTGATACGGCAATCCCACACGCCACGGGCTGTAACCTATCAGCAGAAGATTCTCAAGTTTGGCCGTGTTCTTCTGTACCAGCAGATAAATGCTCAGCATCAGGATGTAAAAGGAAAGCACACTGATAAGCAGGCCCACTCCCATCACGATGCCCGACACCACTTTCAGGAAGTAGGTCGTTTTTCCAGCATCCAACTTGTCGCCTTCCGTATCATAATCTTTCTGTTGCAGAAAATGGGCGATGGCATCGTCCGTCGGGTTGTAGACTTCCACAATCAACCGCGTGGGAGCCACATCGGCACCGGATGCGTAACGTGTATTGCTCCACTTCATGAACGTTTCGGGCACCAATATCGTGTTCAGCCTGTTGCTGAATCCAATCACCTTGCCCTTCATGACATCCTCGCGGCCGTCACCCCTCAGACGCACGTTCATGTCTATCATGCCAACCACCCCTTCCGACAGTTTCGGCAAGGAACGGCTTTGTGCAAACCCGAAATTGTAAATGGCCAGATAGCTGCGCGGAAGGATTATCGGGATAAGCGAGTCGCCATCCTGATAAGTCCAGTTCCGGATGTCGGCATCCACATAATGGTCGGGCACAGACTCGAAAAACATTTCCGTGCTCATCCCTGTCATACCGTTCATCCCCAGGCTGGCCTGTACGGCATAGTGACTGGAAGTGAACACGCCCACGCTCTTGCAGAATCCCTGCTCCTCAATCTCACGGATTTCATCCGCCGAGAACGTGTTCCCGCTTCCGCCGAAAGCACTGACCATGCTTATCTTCTTGGATATGATGAGATAATCTTTCTTGATAAAACTGTCGCCTTCCGTAAACACCGGCACCACATCGCTGTAGAACTGTATCCCCAGCAACACGATGAGCATGCCGAACAGATTGGCGAAGAAGAAACCGACAAACTGTGGGATGCTGATATGCTGACGCAGAAGTTTCCAAACCAAACTCATAATCTGAATATTTTGTCGTAGTCCAAAGATATATGTTTACCGATACTGGTGACAATGACTCCGGCCCCTTGTGCCTTGGCCTCCGTCATCATGATTTCACCCATCACGCGACTGTTTTCCTCATCGAGATGACTGACCGGCTCATCGGCCATCAGAAAATCGAAAGGCTGCACCAGCGAACGGAGCATGGCCACCCGCTGCTGTTGCCCGAAACTCATTTTCCCTATCTTGGCATGAAGCTTGTCGCCGATACCCAGCGCATCGAACCATTCCTCGATTTGCCTACGGCTCTTGAATTTTGTCAGGTTGTTCTTGATGGCCACATTCTCGTATGCCGTCAGTTCGGGAAAGAGACGAAGCTCCTGAAACAACAGACTCAACGAATTTTGCCGCAGTCCGCCCCATTCGCCCACCTTGAGGTTGCGTATGTTTTTACCGTCGAAACAGATGATTCCCTGGTAATCGTTCCGGTATCCTATGAGGTAGCTGCATAAGGATGACTTCCCCGTCCCCGAATGGGCTTCTATCAGATAAAGCTGTCCTTTCTCGAAGGTTACATGCTGATGCCACACCTCACTATGGATGTCATCACGTTGGGAAAAGACTTCGGGCAGGACGTTCTTCAATTCTATCTTATCCATTGTTCCAATAATTCCTTCAGTGCGTGCTTGTTGTCTTTTGTGTTGAATTTCAAGGTCAGATGTCGGGCGTCGGAAGAATACAGCGTCAGACTGCTGAACAATTCCACGGTTTCTTTCCATGAAGAGCCGTTCAGCATGAATATCAGCCCGCTCACTTCCGGCTGTTGTCTGAGTTGTTCCAGATTTACCCAAACGAAGAAACGTCCGGAGGTAACGTCATCTTTCCATTCGGAAAGCGTTCCGGCTTTTGCCATGCCGGCAGACGGAACCATCCGTTCTGCAGAGGTCACATAGAGATTTTCACCTTCTACGCCGAAAAACGCCTGCAAATCTTGCCAGGACATATAATAATGGTGATTCCCCATGTCACGGAAGGTCATCTGCCCGCTTTGTTCCGCACTTTGTTTCCAATAGTCGGCCTCTTTCAGGAAATCCTTATCGGTGAGTTGTGCCGTCACAAGATAATCCGAATGAGAAAGTCCTCCCGACGCACGGACCGTAAGGGCCACATCGCCTTTGATGCTGCCCAACATCCGGTCGGCATCCACGTTCATATTCAGTCCGAGCAGGAACGTGCGCAGGCTGGGCACGGCACGGAGCTGTTCCAACAAGGCACTCCCGTCGAGATTGACACATGCCCATGCCAAAGCATCGGCCGGCACATCATCGACAAATTCCCCGTTTATCTTCCCGCCCACATGTGTGAGTTGCTCGTAATACTTGTTTATACCTGAATTGGCAGAGTGCGCTTCGGCATCTATCTCCACGCCTTTCCCGGTAAAGTGTATGGCAGCAATGAGGTTTATGTCGTTCAGATTGGCATGTTCGGGCAGTCCGTCCAGAAATGCCTCGCTGTAGGAAGCCGGCAACACATCCATCCGGGTGGCAAAGGCGAAAGCCGCCTCCTTGGCACTCAAGTCCTTATAAACAGATGAGGATGTGCCACTCTCTTCCGTTTCTTGCCGGAAGCATTTCAGTATCTCCTGTCGGAACACATCCACATCGCCGCCGAAGCCTGACCCCATTACCAGCAAGGCACGGTCGTCAAAACCCATCATCCAACGTTCGTTCAGCACCGTCCACCGGTAGCCCTGCCGTTTTTCCACCGGACGGCACCGGCCTTTCCGCGACATCTCCTGCAGGAAGTCTTCCAGCTCGTCCGCGTCTTCCACGGCAGCAAGCACGCCTACCGCATCCTTGGACGAGACAAAAGCGTATATTTTCCTGGTCCAGCATATACCGGTCTTCGTACGGTTCCATTCATCGGGGAAGAAACTTTTCAAGGCCTCGGCATTCATGCTCGACTCTTCCGAAAGCCGTACCAGGTCTATCGAGACCAGTGCCTTCGGGCGTGAAGGCAATATGCGCAGATAATCTTCAGCCGTGCATTTGCGATACACACCGAAGAGAACCGCCGCCAACACCACGGACAGGCTGCACCATAACCATGTTCTTTTACTTTTCATTGCTTTATACCTATTATATATATGTTCTTTTATCGGGCATGCCGTATGTGCATCAGATGAACCGCGACAAGTGCCGCCGTTTCCGTGCGCAGGCGACTGCGCCCCAGACTGACGGAACGAAAGCCATGCGCCAAGGCGAGTTTCACCTCATCCACGCTGAAATCGCCTTCCGGCCCCACCAGCACCAAAGCATCCTGACCTGCCTCCAGCACATCCAACAAAAAGGGTTTTCCGCCTTCCGGCACCTCCCCGTCCTCCACATCGCTTTCTTCGTAACAATGCGCAATGAACTTCTGTCCGGAAAAGTCGCGGGTCACGAAACTCCGGAATGCCTCCATATCATGGACCACAGGCTTGAACACTTTGTGGCTTTGTTTCATGGCCGACACAAGAATCTTGTCTATACGTTCCGTTTTCACGGCCTTGCGCTCCGAGAAACGGCAGTTGAGAAAGCTTAATTCGTCAAAACCTATCTCCGTGGCCTTCTCGGCCAGCCATTCAATCCGGTCGTTGTTCTTTGTGGGAGCCACCGCCAGGTGCAGATGCCCCTGCCACTCCTTTCCGGGCGTCTGTACGTCCAGCACCCTGAAACAGCAGCGTTTGTTGGTCACGGTTGTGATTTCCGCGCGGTAAAATCCACCGCAACCGTCAGTCAGATGAATCTCATCGCCCGATTGCAGACGCAGCACACGGATGCAGTGTGTAGCCTCTTCTTCGGGCAGTTCACCGTTCCGCGACGCATCGGGAGCATAAAAATAGCGGATTTCCTTCATTTGCGCCTTTCTATTTCATCGCGCAGTTGCGATGCCAGTTCATAGTTCTCGTCTTCCACGGCACGTTTCAAAGCCTCTTTGAGTGCCTCTATATTGACAGAGTTGACGGGTATGGAATATGTTCCGTCACCTGTTTCCCTCATGTATTGCTGTTCCAGCAGTGCCTCCTGTATGGTGACAGGGCAGTCGAACGTATAAGCCAGAATCAGTCCGTCGGCGGCCTTACAGTATCGAATCATACGGAGCACCGCCCCTTCACGATAAAGAATGTGACAATAGGTCACACCGGCCTGAACGGCCGATATGCGCACCTCTTCTATATTCATCCCCGACTGCATGAAGACACTCTTCATGATGTCGCTCATGGACGAAGGCAACGAGGTGGGTTTCACTCCTTTCATCTTCATCAACAACTGGAAAGCATCGCTCCGTTCCATCAGAACCGGCATGATGCGCTCTCCCCTCCGTTCTTTCAGTATGGCCATATATGCACCGCCGTCTTGCGTGCATCGCGACACTGAAAGTACTTTCAACTCTTTAACCGATTCGTTTATCATCTTATTTTTCCTGCTGGGGAATGTGTTTGTATCTGAAGAATACCGCGAACAACACCGACACTATCAAAGCGTATGCAGCAAACACATACCAACTTGTGCTCCATCCGGCAATGATTTCCGCACCGGTGGCCGTAGCCGGCAGACTGTTCACATAATGGTTGATGACAGCCTGTGCCGCAAGGGTTCCTATCGTGGCTCCCAAACCATTCGTCATCATCATGAACAGTCCCTGCGCACTGCTGCGTATACTTACATCAGTCTCCTTGTCAACGAACAGGGAGCCTGATATATTGAAAAAGTCGAACGCCACACCGTATACAATCATGGAGAGGACGAAAAGCCATACGCCCGCCCCCGGATTACCGACGGCAAACAGCCCGAAACGGAACACCCATGCCAGCATCGCGATGAGCATGACACGTTTGATGCCGAAACGGCTCAGGAAGAACGGTATCAGCAGGATGCAACATGTCTCGCTGATTTGCGAGATGGAAATCAGGATATTGGCGTGCTGCACGCCGAAGGTGTCGGCATACTCAGGTATTTCGCCGAAAGCGGAGATGAAGGGGTTGGCAAACCCATTGGTAATCTGCAGACAGATGCCCAGACACATGGAAAAGATAAAAAAGAGGGCCATCTTTTTTTGCCTGAACAGCGAGAAAGCACGCAAGCCCAAGGCTTCGGACAGACTTTTACGCTCATCACTACGGTTCACCGGACAGGCCGGCAAAGTCAGGGAGTAGAAGGCCAACGCAAAGCTCAACGCACCCGATACGGCAAATTGTCCGGCCGTGCTTTGCATACCGCCAAGGTCAACCGCCCACATGGAACAGATGAAACCTATTGTGCCGAACACGCGGATGGGCGGAAAATCCTTCACCGTATCCAGTCCGGCTCCGTCGAGCGCCGAATAGGCCACGGAGTTGGCGAGCGCGATGGTGGGCATGTAGAAGGCCACACTCATCGTGTAGAGTGAGAACAGGACGGAAAATTCCGCGCCGTCTCCCGCACGGAAACCATAATACGCTGCCGCCAACATAAAGGCACCTGCCAGCAGATGACAAAGACTGAGCACTTTCTGCCCCTGCATCCAGCGGTCGGCCACGATGCCCACCAATGCCGGCATGAACAGCGACACGACACCCTGCACGGAATAAAACCAGCCGATATTCCCGGCCAGACCAATATTCACCAGGTAACTTCCCATAGAGGTCAGATAAGCTCCCCATACTGCGTATTCAAGGAAGTTCATAATCGTCAAGCGCACTTTCAGGTTCATATACATTCGTTTTTTAAGATTCGACTTGTTTCTTTATCTTTGCAAATTTAAAAAACTTTTCTGATTCCGCCGTGTTTCTATACACCTTTTCCGCAAAAAAAGACATCCCTCAAAAACAGACTGGCTGGGCACAAAAAAAACGAACCTATATGCAACAAAATGCCGACCTGTACGCAATGAAACATCAGCCTGTCCATTTTCACGCGCTCTCCCCTGTGCCATATAACCTGCTGTAACTTCCGTTGTTTTTCAAGTAGATTTGGGTATAAAAAAAAGAAGGTTGTCATCTCGACAACCAATCTTTCATTAACCTTAAATCTAATACCATGAAAAACACGATGCAAAGGTACATATTTTATTTATATCCGCATCATGTTTTGCATGGAAAAATGTATGATTTAACATTTCTTGTCGTGTTTATTTTGTTTTCCTACTCCACATAGAGCACTAACCCTTTGAGATACTCCCCTTCTGGATGGTAGATGTTGACCGGATGGTCGGCAGGCTGGTGCAACTGATGCAGGATGCGCACCCTGCGGCCGCTTTGCGCGGCAGCGGTAAACACCGCCATGCGGAAATGTTCCTTCGTGACTACCTGCGAGCAGCTGAACGTAAACAGTATGCCGCCCGGCTTAATTTTATCAAAAGCCTTGGCATTAAGACGCGTATATCCCTTGAGTGCCTGCCGCAACGCATCCTTATGCTTGGCAAAAGCGGGCGGGTCGAGAATAATCAGGTCATAGCGGTTGCCCATCGCATCCAAGTACTTAAAGGCATCTTCCGCATAGGCTTTATGGCGTTCGTCACCGGGAAAGTTCAGATCCATATTGTTATTCGTCAGGTCGATTGCCTTTGAGGAACTGTCCACGGAATGCACCAGCTGCGCACCACCTCGCATGGCATACACACTGAAACCTCCGGTATAGCAGAACATGTTCAGCACGGAACGCCCGCGGGCATACCGCTCCAGCAGACAACGGTTTTCCCGCTGGTCCACAAAGAAACCTGTTTTCTGTCCCTTCAACCAGTCGATATAGAATTTCAGTCCGTTCTCCACTGCGACGTTTTCATCACTGCCACCAATCAGAAAGCCGTTTTCCTGTCCCAACTCCGCCTTATAAGGCAACGTGGTTTCACTTTTATAATAGACATTCTTCACCTCCCCTTCCGTCACAGCCACGATGGCACGGGCTATTTCGTGACGGGACACGTGCATACCCACGCTGTGCGCCTGCATGACCGCGGTGTTTCCGTACACGTCCACCACAAGTCCGGGCAGACAGTCTCCCTCGCCATGAACCAGACGGTAGGTATTGTTGCGCTCTGCATCTCCGGCCACCCCTATACTGCGGCGCAGGTCGAAAGCCACTTTCAGCCGGCGTTGCCAGAACGCTTCATCAATCACCTCGTCCTCGAAACTCAGCACTCTGACCACAATCGAACCAATCTGCCAGTGTCCCACCGCAATGAATTGGTTGCTTGCCGTCATGATGCGCACCACCTCTCCCTCTTCAGGCTCTCCGTCAATCTGCTGCACGGCTCCCGAAAAAATCCAAGGGTGAAAACGTTTCAGACTTTCCTCTTTACCTCTCTTAAGATATAAATCCTTATACATATTTATATATGGTTCTGTTTTTCGACTTGTTCAATATCATTTGTCTCAGTCGGAAGTTCGGGCACTGTCAGCAACTCGTAAGCACCGGTGCGTCGCAGTTCTTCCAACTCACGATAGATACGTATGCACGCCCATGCATCGGTGGCGGCATATAGTTTTTGCCCTTCGGTCAGCACATCGGCATCCCAGTTCGTAAGCCTCTGCCCTTTCGCGATTTTCTGCCCGAAGATATTGGCATAAATCTTTTGAAGGCTCAGGTCTGCAATACCGAATTCCTTCACATACTCCTGCAATTCCAGAAAACCTCCCGGCTTGAACTCGGTCCGCCGGTGGAGCGACACGAAATCATCGTGCAACGAAAGCCCCACCTTAGGCACTCTTTCGTCCTGCAACAAGGCCACCACCGAAGAGGGAATTCCCATGTGGGTAAGCCGGAAAAGAAAGCATGTGTCTTCGGTGGAAATCTGCAACAACGACACTTTATTCATCATCCCCTTCTTGAAAGACGGCCGTGTTTCGGTGTCAAAGCCCAACAACGGAGCCGCAGCCAGATAGTCCACAGCCTTGTCGGCCTCGGCTTCCGTCTGAATGACGAATATGCGCCCCTCGAACAGCACACGCGGAAGGTCGGCTATCCGCTTCTTGTCAAACTTGTTATACAGTATCTTCATTTCGTATCAATCACAGTGTTCATGATGATGGCAACCGCAATCCTCATCGTCACACCCGCAGTCATCGTCTTCATCCTTTAAAGTATATCTGGCACGGTGCAGGGCGCGCATGGCATTGGTCAGCGTCTGTCCCCAATAAAGTTCAAATCCGTCCTTGACGGCCGCCACGGCTTCCAGCATATTTTCATCCAATCCCGACTTATAAGCCTCGGTAAAGTTCTTCACGGCCTGATAAAGGTCGGCAAGGTCTTCCGATATGGCCTTTGCCACCGGTTCATCGCTGAAACGCGCGTCTTCATTATAGAAATCTAGATAGTCATCGTCTTCTCCCATCACTCCGGCCAGCACCGTGCGTACAAACTCATAGTCTTGTTCGGTCACGAACTCCTCTGGATAAAAATCCTCGCTGCCTTCCGCCTTCTCCACAAGAGAGGCTTTCAGATAGAGAAGGGGCATAAGTTTCAACATCGTATCCACAAACTCCACACGCTTCCTACCTTCGGACTGTTCCAGATAGCCGCAGAACTCCACGGCCACCGTAACAAATTCCAATGTATTGCGCGAATATATGATTTGCCTGCTGTCTTCCATCATCATTTCAATTCCCTTCGTTTCTAAAAAGCGCAAAGCTACAAAAAATAAAATGAAAAAAGTAGAAAAATTGATGATTTTCATATACATTTGTAGATGTTTTCACAGCCACACAGTAAAATGACCAAAAAGAAACCCGATATAGAAACCACAAAATTAGGCAATAAAGTGCCTAAACCCAGAAAGAAGAAAGGAGACAAGGAGCAAACACCGGAAGAGAAGCCGGTGACGAACACCGGAGAAGAGGCCGTCGGACACAAAGAAACCGTACGCTTCATCATAGGACTGGCCTTGCTGATTACCTCCCTCATCATGTTCCTGTCCTTCACCTCGTACATCTTCACAGGGGCGGAAGACCAGACTCTCATCGAACAGGGAGCCGGGGAGGGCTTCATGAATTATGCCGGAGCACTCGGTGCCTATTGTGCCAACTATTGGATTAACCGTTGTTTCGGCTTTGCCGCGTTTTTCGTACCCCTGTTCCTGCTCATCGCATCCATGAAACTGATGCGCGCCTACAAGGTGAGATTATGGAAATGGTTCCTGAACTGCACCATTCTCACGTTTTGGTTCTCCGTAGCCGGCTCATTCTTCTTCCAGCATATCTTCGAGAACATCAAAGGATGGAACTTTATCAACCCGGGAGGAGACCACGGCTTGTTTATCTCAGGCCTACTGACGAAAGGCACCGGAGCCATAGGCACGTTCATGATACTGTTGCTCATCGCACTGGGTTACTTAGTATATGTCAGCAATGAGACCATACGTTTCCTGCGCCGTTTGCTGAATCCCGTGGATTTCATCAAAGAGAAGATGAGTAAAGAGAAAAAGGAAGAGGACGACACTGATGCGGCCCGCGAACAGGCAAATGAAGACAACACGGTAGAAACAACGCCTGCGGAAGAACGTGAAGAAGACGAAACCGCACAGACGATAGAACTCCCGTTGCCCGAACAATGCAAACAAGAACACCGCAACGACCAGCCTGAAGAGGCTGACGAGGAAGAAAGTTTTGCCGTAGAAGGGAACCAAGACAGCGAAGCCCACAACAATATAGAAATGGACTTCGTACAGACGGAAGAAGAAGAGCGCGCCTTGGAAAACGGAACCGGCGCCTTGGAGCCATACGACCCTAAACTGGATTTGGAGAACTACAAATACCCGACACTTGAACTGCTCGACAAGCGAATCAGCAACGAAATGCCCATCGACATGGAAGAGCAGGAAAAGAACAAGAACCAGATTATCGAAGTGCTCCTGAACTTCGGTGTGGGCATATCATCCATCAAAGCCACTGTGGGCCCCACCATCACATTGTATGAAATCACTCCAGCCAAAGGTGTACGCATCTCGCGCATCAAGAACCTGGAAGACGACATTGCACTGAGCCTCAGCGCGCTGGGCATACGAATCATCGCCCCGATACCGGGCAAAGGCACCATCGGTATCGAAGTACCGAACGCACATCCCCGCATGGTATCGATGGAGAGTATCCTGAACAGCCGTAAATTCAGCGAATCGGAATTTGAATTGCCCATCGCATTGGGCAAGACCATCACGAACGAGGTGTTCATGGTAGACCTGGCCAAGATGCCTCACCTGCTTGTAGCCGGTGCCACAGGACAAGGAAAATCTGTAGGATTGAACGCCATCATCACCTCCTTATTATATAAGAAACATCCCGCGGAACTGAAATTTGTCATGGTGGACCCCAAGAAGGTTGAGTTCAGTGTCTATTCGCCCATTGAGAACCACTTCCTTGCAAGAATCGCGGAAGAGGAGGACGAACCAATCATCACAGATGTACAGAAAGTAGTGGCCACTCTGAAAAGCCTGTGCCAGGAAATGGACACACGCTATGACCTGCTGAAGAAAGCGCGCGCACGAAATGTCAAGGAATACAACACCAAGTTCAAGAACCGACAACTCAACCCCGAAAACGGGCATCGCTTCATGCCTTATATCGTGGTGATTATAGATGAGTTCGGCGACTTGATCATGACAGCCGGAAAAGAAATCGAACTGCCCATCGCACGTATCGCACAATTGGCACGTGCCGTAGGCATACACATGATTATCGCCACACAGCGCCCTACGACCAACATCATTACGGGTACCATCAAGGCGAACTTCCCGGCACGCATGGCCTTCAAGGTAAGCTCTATGATAGACTCCCGCACGATTCTCGACCGTCCGGGCGCAAACCAGCTGATTGGACGAGGCGACATGCTCTTCCTGAGCGGAAGCGAACCGATACGCGTACAATGTGCCTTCGTAGACACTCCCGAAGTGGAACGCATCGCAGCATACATTTCCCGACAGCAAAGCTATCTCGGCCCGTTCGAGCTGCCGAAAGTCGAAATGGACGGAGAAGAAGGCGGCGGTTCCGGTGCAGTAGACCTGACCCATCTCGACCCGCTTTTCGAGGAAGCCGCACGCCTGATTGTCGCCACGCAACAAGGCTCCACCTCCATGATTCAACGCAAGTTCGCCATCGGATACAACCGTGCCGGACGACTGATGGACCAGTTGGAAAAGGCTGGCATCGTAGGCGCCACACAAGGCAGTAAGCCGCGCGAAGTATTGTGCATCAGCGACAATGACCTGGAAATGAAATTGAATAACCTAAGATAAACTGACATAAAATGAAACGGATGATAACCAGAATGATGTGCATGCTTGCACTCTGCACCGGACTGACACTTGCCTCGGCACAGACACCGCGGCAGGTTCTTGACGCCACAGCCTCAGTCTTTTCAGGAAAGAAAGGAGTAAAGGCCCAGTTCAAGGCGGACAGTTTCGTAAAAGGAGAGCTGAAAGGCAGCGTATCGGGCACAATGTGCATACAAGGCAACAAGTTCCAAATGACAACCCCATCCATGATTACGTGGTTCAACGGCACGACACAATGGAGCTATTCCAAAGACAATGAAGAAGTGAACATCAGCACGCCTACCGACGAGGAACTGCAGAACATCAACCCTTCCACCTTCGTACAACTCTACAAGAGCGGATACGATTACAAGATGAAGGAAACATCGTTGCGCGGTAAAACATGCTATGAAATCACATTGAGCGCACAAAAGAAAAACAAGGACAAGAATCTGAGAACCATCATCCTGAACATAGACAAAAGTAATTACGACCTGATGTGCGTGCGCATGTTTCCCAAAAACGGAAAGGATTGTACGCGCATCTCCGTACACCAACTGCAAAAAGGAATGAACTTCAGTGCATCGGACTTTGAGTTCACCCCCAAAGACTACCCGAAAACCGAAATCATCGACCTGAGATAAAAAGAATTCAATAAAACAATCACTATAAATACGAAACAACTATGGAACATATTCGTTGCTTAATCATCGGTTCCGGACCAGCCGGATACACCGCAGCTATTTATGCAGGGCGTGCCAACCTCAGTCCCGTCTTGTACGAAGGTATACAACCCGGCGGACAGCTTACAACCACCACAGAAGTGGAAAACTTCCCCGGCTATCCGGAAGGCATTGAAGGTCCCGACCTGATGGAGGATTTGCGCAAACAAGCCGAACGCTTCGGAACGGAATTCCGCAGTGCCATCGCTGTAAAGACCGACTTGAGCGAACGTCCCTATAAAATTACGTTCGACAACGACACAACAGTGGAGGCCGATACCATAATTATTGCCACCGGTGCCACAGCCAAATACTTAGGCTTGGACGATGAAAAGAAATACGCCGGCATGGGAGTTAGCGCATGCGCCACCTGTGACGGTTTCTTCTACCGCAAGAAAACTGTTGCCGTTGTAGGCGGCGGAGATACGGCATGTGAAGAAGCGATTTACCTGTCCGGCCTGGCAGCTAAAGTATACCTCATCGTACGCAAACCTTTCCTTCGTGCATCACAAATCATGCAGGAACGCGTACTTGAAAACCCGAAGATAGAAGTGTTGTTCGAACATAATACAGAGGGTCTCTTCGGAGAAAACGGTGTGGAAGGCGCACATGTCGTCAAACGTAAAGGAGAAGCCGACGAGCAGCACTATGACATCGCCATCGACGGATTTTTCCTCGCCATCGGCCACAAGCCCAATTCTGACATCTTCAAACCGTGGATCAAAACCGATGAAGTCGGCTATATCATGACAGAAGGCAGTACGCCACGCACCGGAATCCCCGGCGTATTTGCTGCCGGCGACGTTGCCGACCCACACTATCGCCAGGCCATTACAGCGGCTGCAAGCGGCTGCAAGGCCGCCATTGAGGCAGAACGTTATTTGAACGAAAACAAACTTTAGAGAAAGTTCCTTGAGAGAAAAGGAATAATCTACGGATAATTTTCCTAAAAAAGAAGGAAAAGTTTTGTCGGGTGCAACTTTATTACTAACTTTGCACCCGATTTAGACCATAGAGGCTCAAAAAGCGAGGTCACGAAGACTTCCGCCCCATGGTGAAACCGTTTAATCAAATAAAATGTACGCAATTGTAGAAATTAACGGTCAACAGTTCAAGGCAGAAGAAGGCAAGAAGCTGTTTGTGCATCACATCCAGAATGCCGAAGCCAATCAAGCTGTTGAGTTTGAGAAAGTGTTGTTGGTAGACAACAATGGCAACATCACAGTAGGTGCGCCTACAGTAGAAGGTGCCAAAGTGGTATGCGAAGTAGTTTCCCCGCTGGTAAAGGGTGAGAAAGTTCTGGTATTCCACAAGAAGAGAAGAAAAGGTTATCGCAAACTGAACGGTCACCGTCAGCAGTTTACAGAGTTAACCATCAAACAAGTTATTGCTTAATCCTTTAAAAGTTAGAAGAAAATGGCACATAAAAAAGGTGTGGGTAGTTCTAAGAACGGCCGTGAGTCAGCAGCTCAAAGATTAGGCGTAAAGATTTTCGGCGGTCAGAAGTGTATCGCCGGTAACATAATCGTTCGTCAGCGTGGTACCGTACATTATCCGGGAACCAACGTAGGCATGGGTAAAGACCATACTCTTTACGCATTGGTAGACGGCGTAGTGACTTTCAGAAAAGGCAACTACAGAGGACGTCAAGACAGAAGCGTTGTTTCTGTTGAGCCAAAGGCTGAGGCTTAACAGAGTATTAATAACTCTAAAAGAGGGCTGGAACTTAAATTCCAGCCCTCTTTGTTTATCTTGCAAAATCCGGGCCTCAGGTGGATGTATCAAAATCAGAAGATTGGATACATCCTCTTCTTCTTTTATCTTCATCACTGCCATAAGTGGCATTATCCGTGCGCCGTTTTGTATTTTCTTGGGTCAGTAGATATTTAGTGGGGATAAGCGTATAAGTTTGCGATTCTGAAGAGGA
>URKA01000035.1 GCA_900548345.1 uncultured Paraprevotella sp.
ATATGCAAATCAATCTATTATAATAGGTCTCACCATGCAAAATGTCCAACCCGCCGAAAAATATAAGAATACAGCACCGTGGTCGCAGTTTGGCTGCATTGTACCCATAGACGGAGAGGATACAAAAGTTGTTGACTGTCGTTCTGCTAATGTGGTGATTACTGACATCTATAATGAGAGCGGACGTAGAAGAGAACGTTTAGGCTGTGGAATCAACATCATCCGGATGAGCGATGGAACGGTTCGTAAGGTACTTGTCAGAATCGGAAACTGAAAGTAACAATCAACCATTATATAAGAAAAGGCGGAAACTGCTCCGAGGGTTGGAGACGTTTCCGCCTTTTTATTCCATTCGGCTTTGCATGCCCGTAGGCGAAAGGGGGGGATTATTTACGATTCCTCTTTCGCTTTGGGTTTACGGTAGTAACGGCGGTGGGATTTTTTCTTTTGTTTTTTCTCGTCATTGTTCTGCTCCGAATTCCCGGTTGTCTCAGCCTGAACGGCAGGCATGTTTTCCTTTGCCTCTATTCCGGATGGGGCGGAAGGTTTTGGAGTTGTGAACTGCCGTCTGTCTTTACCCGTCCGTTTCTTGCCTTTCTTGTGGTCGGGACGTCCGTTTCTTCCGCCATTTTTCTCATTCGGGGCATATATTGGAGCTTCTCCTAACTCAGTGGGAAGGGGACGTTTTTCTATTTCCATTTTCAGGAAACGTTCTATGGCTGCGAATTTCCGCTGGTCTTTCTCGCTAATGAAAGTGATGGCCTCACCATCGTTGTTGGCGCGGGCCGTACGTCCTACACGATGGACATAATCTTCCGCATCATGAGGTACATCGAAGTTGATGACCAGACGTATGTCATCGATGTCAATGCCGCGTGCCACAATATCCGTAGCCACCAGCACGTCTACCTGTTGGGTCTTGAATTTGTACATTACTTCGTCACGTTCCGCCTGTTCAAGGTCGGAGTGCATTGCACCTACGTTGAAACCGGCTCTTTTCAGTACGATGGCCATGTCCTTGACCTTTAGTTTGGAAGAAGCGAAGATAATGACCTGATGCGGAGGCTGCTGCTTGAACAGATGCTTGACAAGTGCGATTTTCTGCGCTTCGTAGCATACATATGCCGACTGCACGATTTTGTCGGCCGGTCGCGATACGGCTAATTTCACCTCCACAGGGTCATGAAGGATGCCGCGTGCCAGTTCTTGTATCTTATGAGGCATTGTCGCGGAAAACATGATGGTCTGTCGTTCCTTGGGCAGATGCTTGACAATTTGCATAATGTCGTCGCTGAAGCCCATATCCAACATGCGATCTGCCTCGTCAAGTACGAAAAAGGATACTTTGGAGAGGTCCACATTTCCCAAGCTCAGATGGCTGATGAGACGTCCCGGTGTGGCAATAATCACGTCTGCACCCATGGCAAGTCCCTTTTTCTCTTGTTCATAACGGATACCATCGTTTCCTCCATAGACGGCTACACTCGACACCGGCATATAGTAGGAAAATCCTTCCATGGCCTGGTCAATCTGCTGCGCCAACTCGCGGGTGGGCGACATGATGATGCAGTTGATGGCATTTTCTGGATAGCCTCCGTCGCTAAGTTTACTCAAAATGGGGAGTAGGTATGCAGCAGTCTTTCCGGTTCCGGTCTGTGCCACTCCAATCAGATCGCGCCCTTCAAGGATTACCGGAATGGCATGTTCCTGTATCGGAGTACACTCTGTAAAGTTCATATCATCCAAGGCATCGAGTGCCTGGTCGTTCAGGTCTAAATCGTAAAAATCCACGGTGTTGTATTTGTGTTTCGTTTATAACAAGGTTTATTGAGGCGCTTTCTTATACAGGAAAAACGCGATGAATGCAAACAGGATGTTTGGAAACCATGCCGCTACTACAGGAGGCCAGTCTGCATTGAGGGCGAATGTGGCCGACACTGTCTGCAAAAGAATATAAGATGCACTGAGTGCCAGTCCGATACCCAGATACAATCCCATTCCGCCCTTACGCTTGCGTGCAGACAGAGAAAGGCCAATAATGGTCAGGATAAAGGACGCGAAAGGTGTGGCTAACCTTTTTTGGTATTCTACCTCAAAAGGTTTTACGTTACCGGAACCTCGTGCACGCTGCTTCACGATATAATCCTGCAACTCCGGATTGGTAAGCGTTTCCTGCTGGTTGCGTGTCAGCATGAAGTCGGACGGTTCCATCGGGATGATGGAGTCGGTTTCCGCACCATGAGTGATGTATTCGCGCATACCTTTCAGTTCGCGAAGCGTATAATTGCGGATGCGCCAGCGATAACGCACATCGGACAGGGTGTCGTATGAAATTGATGTGGCTGTGAGATGAGATACCAATTTCTTATTCACAAACTTGTCGAGTGAGAAATGATAGCCGGTCTTGGTCCTACCATCGAAATGTTCGATAAAGGCTATGACTCCGGTATCTACTTGCAACTGCACATTCTGTGCCACTTCCGGGCGCTGTCTCCTTTTATACGTATTCTCGAAGTTCACTCGTGTGACACTTCCTTTAGGAATGACGTATCCTCCCAGACAGAAGGTCAGTATGGCAATCAGCGCGGCTGAAATCATATAAGGACGCATCAACCGTTTAAAGCTCATACCTGTAGACATCATTGCGATAATCTCTGAATTCTCGGCCAGTTTGGATGTGAAGAATATAACAGATATGAAAACAAACAAAGGGCTGAACAGATTGGAGAAGTAGGGGATGAAGTTGATATAGTAGTCAAAGATGATACCCTTCATCGGGGCATGGTTCGTGGTAAACTTGTCTATATTCTCATTATAGTCGAATACCACGGCGATGGATATAATCAGCGCAATGGAAAAGAAATAAGTTCCCAGAAATTTCTTGATGAGATATGTATCCAAACGTGTGACGAGCATGCTATACCACTTCATAGTCTGTTTCGTTTTTCGGTCATAGACGGGTGGAAACCCGTTTTACCATGATAGACTTCCATTGCGCGAAGTCTCCCGCAATGATATGTTTCCGGGCTTCGCGCACAAGCCACAGGTAAAATGCCAGGTTGTGGATGGATGCAATCTGCATGGCAAGCAGTTCCTGGGCCTTGAACAGATGATGAAGATAAGCCTTGCTGTATGCCGTATCTACGTATGAAGCCCCTTCGGGGTCTATCAGACTGAAGTCGTCCTCCCATTTCTTGTTACGCATATTTAAGGTCCCGTATTGCGTAAACAGCATACCGTTCCGTCCGTTACGGGTGGGCATGACACAATCGAACATATCCACACCGCGTTCGATACCTTCCAGTAGGTTGGCCGGAGTGCCAACCCCCATCAAATAACGAGGCTTGTCTTTCGGAAGGATAGCGTTGACCGTTTCAATCATTTCGTACATGACTTCAGCCGGCTCACCTACAGCCAGGCCGCCAATGGCATTTCCATCGGCTTCTTTCGATGCAATGTATTCTGCCGACTGTATACGTAAATCTCTGTAAGTGCATCCCTGTACGATAGGGAAGAGTGACTGGTTGTAACCGTATTTAGGTTCAGTTTCATTGAAACGCCGGATACAACGGTCGAGCCAGCGATGGGTCAGTCCCAAACTCTTCTTTGCATATTCGTAGTCCGACGTGCCGGGCGGACATTCATCGAATGCCATCATGATGTCTGCACCGATGGAACGCTCGATGTCCATCACTTTTTCTGGCGTGAAAATATGTTTTGAACCATCAATGTGGGAGCGAAATTCGCATCCTTCCTCACGCAACTTGCGTATACCTGTAAGCGAGAAAACCTGAAAGCCTCCGCTGTCTGTCAGCATAGGGCGGTCGAAACCATTGAACTTGTGCAGTCCGCCGGCTTTCTCCAGTACGTCTGTTCCCGGACGCAGGTATAAATGATAGGTATTTCCCAGGATAATTTGCGCACGGATGTCCTCTTTCAGTTCCCGCTGATGCACGCCCTTGACCGAACCTAACGTGCCGACAGGCATGAAGATAGGAGTTTCTATCTTGCCGTGGTCCGTCGTAATCAAACCGGCACGGGCCTGTGTCATCGGGTCGGTATGTTGAAGTTCAAATGTCATTTCTTTCCGTTGTTTTCTTCCTCAAATACAAATTCAATGGCATGGTCTACTTTTTCGTCAAGCAATGCGAAATCAAGTACCTCCGACACATTTTCCACATAATGGAATGAAAGTCCTTTCAGATACATTTCCGGAATTTTCTCTATACTTTTCCGGTTCTCCGCACACATGACAATATCCTTGATTCCGGCACGCTTGGCTGCCAGTATTTTCTCCTTGACGCCTCCCACCGGAAGTACTTTGCCTCGCAGAGTGATTTCTCCCGTCATGGCCAAATTTGGACGGACTTTGCGTTGTGTCAGGGCAGAAGCCAAAGATGTTGCCATGGTAATACCGGCCGACGGTCCGTCTTTAGGAACCGCACCTTCCGGTACATGAACATGGATATTCCATTGTTCGAAGATACGTACGTCTATGCCCAGGCTATCGGCATGAGCCTTGATATACTCCAAAGCCAGAACGGCAGACTCTTTCATCACATCGCCCAGATTTCCGGTCAGCGTAAGTTTGCTTCCTTTTCCTTTGCTCAGGCTGGTTTCTATGAAAAGAATCTCACCGCCTACCGACGTCCACGCCAATCCGGTCACTACACCAGCATAACCGTTGCCTTGATATTTGTCGCGGGTATATTCCGGTTTTCCTAACAGACGTTCTACATCTGCGACTTTGATTTCCAGGCATGAGAAACTGTCGTTACGGGCATATTCCAAGGCCATCTTACGGAAAATCTTGTTGATTTGCTTTTCCAGCCCGCGTACACCAGACTCACGTGTATAGTTCTCGACAAGATACTCCAATGCCGCCTTGGATATTTTGATTTCAGGATGTTCCGTTAATCCGTTGTTCTCTTTTTCTTTCGGCACCAAATGCCTTTTGGCTATCTCTATTTTTTCCTCCGTAATGTAGCCGCTCACTTCGATAAGTTCCATGCGGTCAAGCAAAGGGCGGGGTATCGTGCCTATGTTATTGGCTGTAGCTATGAACATGACTTTCGACAAGTCGTAGTCCACATCCAAGAAATTGTCATGGAATGTACCGTTCTGTTCCGGGTCGAGCACTTCAAGCAGTGCGGAAGAAGGGTCACCGTTCACAGTATTCTGGCTTATCTTGTCAATCTCGTCCAAAATGAACACTGGATTAGAAGAACCAGCCTTAATCATGCTTTTGATGATGCGTCCGGGCATGGCTCCGATATATGTCCTGCGGTGTCCCCGAATTTCGGCTTCATCGTGCAACCCTCCCAAAGACATACGGATATATTTACGTTTCAAAGCCGATGCGATGCTCTTACCCAAAGACGTTTTTCCTACTCCCGGAGGACCGTACAGGCAGATGATTGGTGATTTCAAATCTCCACGTAGACGGAGTACTGCCAGATGTTCCAATATACGTTCTTTCACCTTTTCCAATCCGTAATGGTCTTTGTTCAGCACGCGTTCCGCATTTTTCAGACTCAGATTGTCTTCCGTATAAGTAGCCCAAGGCAAGCTAAGCATGGTTTGAAGATAATTGAGCTGTACGTTGTAGTCCGGTGTTTGCGGATTGAGCCGTTCGAGTTTTTCCACTTCTTTGGCAAATATCTTTGCCACGTCCTTAGGCCAGTTCTTTTTCTCGGCTTCTGTGCGAAGATCGTTCAAATCATGCTCCTGCGGAGTACCGCCGAGTTCATCCTGAATGTTCTTGATTTGTTGCTGAAGGAAATATTCGCGTTGCTGCATGTCTAAATCTTCGCGTGTCTTGCGTTGGATTTCAGCACGCAACTCGGAATATTGTATCTCTTTATTCAGCAGTTTTACCAATAGCAATGTGCGCTGTTCGAGTGAAGCCTCGCTAAGGAAATCCATTTTGCGCGGAATGGAGAACGGAAAATTGGCACAAATGAAATTGACCAAAAACATCCGGTTGCTGACATTCTTTACTGCAAACATGGATTCTTTAGGCATCTGTTCGCTGGATTGGATAAACTGTATTGTACGTTCACGACATGTTTCCAGCAGTATATCGAAAGACTTGTCTTTTTTTGATGGAAGAATATCCGTAAGTTTTGCGACCTCTCCGATAAGATAAGGCTTGCTTTCTGGCATATCCTTCAGTTCAAAGCGGCTCATCCCTTGAAGGATGATTGTGGTTGATTGGTCGGGCAATTCCAATATTCGGATAATTTTCGCCATAGTGCCCACATGATATAGGTCGACAAAGGACGGGTTCTCCGTTTCAGGATTCAACTGGCATATAACGCCTATATTCATATTTTTCTTTTCAGCCGTACGGACCAGACGTAGGGATGATTTTCTGCCTATGGCTACAGGCATGACTACGCCCGGAAACAAAACCATGTTGCGCAAAGGCAAAATCGGCAATGTATCGCCCATTTCCGTTTCAAAGACGCTCGACTCGTCGCCTTCCAAGTCTGCGACTAATGAAAATGGGTTTTGATTATCGTCAATGTGCATACTAAAAAACTTAAATGATTTTAGTGAACAAAACTTTTTCACAAAACGCAGCAAAGGTACAAAAAAACTCTGGAATAAACGAATAAAACGGAAGAAATGGCTTAAAAGACTTTAAGATGAATGGAAACCAGGCAAGTCTATTTGAAACTTTTGAAATACTTGGCTATTTTTGTAAATCGAAAAGTAAACCCATGAAGAAAGGTCAATTCGAATTCAAACAATTCACTATATGTCACGACAAATGCGCCATGAAAGTAGGAACCGATGGCGTGCTACTCGGAGCATGGACAGAAACAGAACCAGATACAAGGCGAATTCTGGACATAGGGACTGGCTCCGGACTTATTGCTATTATGTTGGCACAGAAATGCAATGCCGAAATCATTGGAGTGGACATCGATGGTGAAGCTATAACACAAGCCCAAGAAAATGGAGCCAACTCGCCGTGGGGAGAGCGTCTGCACTTTTTACAGACAGATATATTAGATTATTGTCCGCCAACAGGCTTTAATTTGATTGTCAGCAATCCTCCGTTCTTTGAAAATGCTTTGTTGTGTCCGGATAAAAAGCGGACGACGGCACGACACAGCGGAAACTTGCCTTTTGACATGCTCATCGAAAAAGCATATACGCTACTTGAAGAAGGTGGCCTGTTCAACGTTGTGCTTCCGGTACGGACTGCAGATGATTTCATACACAAGGCGTGGGAAAGGGGGTTGAATCTATATAGGAAAAGCATGGTATATACAAAGCCTGCCGCAATTCCCAAGCGAACCTTATTGAGCCTGAAAAAAGGAATGTCAGCTTATCCGCAGACTACACCTATTTATATATATAAGGCAAATAATGATTATACGGATGAATACAGGAAATTGACGGAAGATTATTATATTCATTTCTGACCATATTATAGTTTCAATCGTTTTATCATTTCCTTATTGAAATTATCAATCCGCCTCAGATTCTTGTTGCCAAAATCTATACTGCGCTCGACGAGTTCTTCCCATAGCAACGAAACACGGCGTACTAATTGAACATTATCTTCCTGACGGTTGTTGACAATCATGTTCAGACCTTTTTCTTTTAACTGCACTTCAATTTCGGTACCGGCCATCATCGGGTCACCATCGAAATGTATAACTCCTGGATGTTCACGATGAATATGTATATTCTTACAACGGAAAGTTTTGATTCGGCTGTTTTGGTTTAATGTCCTGTTAAAAAGTTGTATGGCAATCTGAGGCGCTTCAAGCATCGTAAAAGGCTCCATTATTGTAACATCCATCAGGCCATCCGACATGGATGCATGAGGAGCTATATAGGCATTATTTCCATACTGGGAGGCATTGGCACAGGCTATCAGAAATGCTTTGTACTTAGACGTCTCACCTTCAATTTCAATCTCGTATGTGTCTGAACGGTATTTCACTCCTTCGCGCAACGTATTCTCCAGATAAGTCAACATACCTCTCTTCTCCGATGCCGCAAATTTTGAACTGACAAAAGCATCGAAGCCTACACCGCATGTACAGAAGAAAGGTACATCATTAATAGTTCCATAATCCAGAAGCTCTACATTAAAACTATTGATAACCCGAATGGCACCGGAAGGGTCCATCGGGATATGCAGATGGCGGGCCAATCCATTGCCCGACCCACAGGGTATCACGCCAAATATGACAGAGGTGCCGACAATGGCGCGGGCAATTTCATTTACCGTTCCGTCGCCGCCAACAGCTACAACCACATCAAACTTTTCTTCTTCGGAGAATTTACGGGCCAATACAGTAGCGTGACCGGCATACTCAGTCTGTACGATACTATATTCGAATTTCTCACAGTCCAACTTTTGTTTGATTAAATCTACAACCCCTGTTTTGCCTTGTGTTCCGGAGATGGGATTCACAATAAATACAATTTTTCTCTTTGCCACCATTCTTTTTGTCAAATCATCGACAAAAATAATTCTTTTTTTCAAAATACGCCTTTTCTGTCAACACAAAGAACGTTTTAATTACTTTTTTTTACGATGAAGACGCTATTACAAGATTATTTCATTATCTTTGCTGAGTTTTTTGACTTATCAGACATTAAAAATGGGTTTATTACAAGACAAATTAGCCAAATATAACCTGCCTCAAAAATACATGGCAGAAGGCGTATATCCCTATTTTCGGGAAATAGAAGGAAAACAAGGCACAGAAGTACTCATGGACGGACACCGTATCCTAATGTTCGGTTCTAATGCCTATACGGGACTTACAGGTAATGAAAAAGTGATTGAAGCCGGTGTGGCAGCTATGCGTAAATATGGTTCCGGATGTGCCGGTTCACGTTTTCTGAACGGTACATTGGATTTGCATGTACAATTGGAAAAAGAACTGGCCGCATTTGTAGGCAAGGAAGAAGCGCTTTGCTTTTCAACCGGATTCACCGTAAATTCAGGGGTAATCGCTTGCCTTACGGACCGTAACGATTATATCATCTGCGATGACCGTGACCATGCCTCTATTGTAGACGGACGTCGTTTGTCCTTTTCTCAAAACCTGAAGTTCAAACATAACGACATGGCAGATTTGGAGAAGCAGTTACAGAAATGTAATCCCGATTCTGTCAAACTAATCGTTGTAGATGGTGTATTCTCCATGGAAGGCGATTTGGCAAACCTTCCGGAAATCGTCCGCTTGAAGCACAAATACAACGCTTCCATTATGGTAGATGAAGCGCATGGTCTGGGAGTATTCGGCAAACAGGGTAGAGGAGTTTGTGACCATTTCGGATTGACAGACGAAGTTGACCTGATTATGGGTACGTTCAGCAAATCATTAGCTTCTATTGGTGGTTTCATCGCTGCAGACAAGACCATTATCAATTGGCTGAAGCATAATACCCGTACCTATATATTCAGTGCATCAGCTACTCCTGCCGCTACAGCTTCAGCATTGGAGGCTTTGCACATTATCCAAAATGAACCGGAGCGTTTGGCAAACCTTTGGGATGTAACCAACTACGCATTAAAACGCTTCCGCGAGAGCGGATTTGAAATTGGGGCAACAGAATCTCCGATTATACCGTTATATGTTCGCGATACGGAGAAGACATTTATGGTGACGAAATTGGCTTTCGATGAGGGTGTATTCATCAACCCAGTCATCCCGCCTGCATGTGCACCGCAAGATACATTGGTTCGTTTTGCCTTGATGGCGAATCACACACATGCTCAGGTTGATGAAGCAATTGACAAATTGACTAAAGTATTCAAGCAGTTGGATTTGCTGTAGTCCGACAGTACAAAGAAAAGAATAAAGCAGAAGATTTCCAATGAAAACCTTCTGCTTTATTCTTTTCTTTTATATTCCTTTATTTCTGTATCTGTACCGTCATGCTTTCCCCGTCCGCCAAAGAAACTGCACCGAAACACATATTCCATGAATGCAAAAAGCAATAAGCAGCTTCTTTAAAGCTAATAATCGTGTCATAATTAAGTTGATTGTTAATGTATTCATATAACTAACGAAGACTGCCTTATTTTATTATAACGGTATTAACTATTAAACATAATACATATTATATCAAAACAAGAGCATCTTGGAAGATGCTCATAAGATTTCAGACATACATATCTGTCTGGAAAGAAAAAAATACGTAACTTTGCAAAAAATACAGAATAGAATATGAGAAACAAAACCGGAGCGCAGTATGCAGCGTCCAAATATATGGAATATACCGTTCATGAGCATATTCAGTTGCTGGACTTTATCATGAAGGCCATGAATGGTATCAGTCGGAACAAGGCTAAGGATATTTTAAGCGGACATGGTATCGCCGTAGACAAGAAGAATGTGACACGACATGATTTTGAATTGCATCCCGGCATGGTCGTGCGCATCAGCAAACACAAAAAGAGTACAGACCTTAAAAGCAAATACGTAAAGATTATCTACGAAGATAAGGACCTTATTGTCATAGAAAAAAGTGTCGGGATACTTTCCATGGCAGCTGCAGCCCAACAATTCTCTGTCAAGACCATATTGGACGAATATTTCCAACGCAGGCATTTCAAGTGTACGGCACACGTTGTACATCGTTTGGACAGAGACACTTCCGGACTGATGATGTATGCAAAGAATATGGAAGTTCAACGGATTCTTGAGGAACACTGGCAAGAAATAGTTACCGACCGCCGTTATGTAGCCGTGGTATGCGGCAGGATGGAAAAGGAAGGCGGAACGATAGCCTCGTGGCTGAAAGACAACAAGGCGTATGTGACTTATTCAAGCCCGACAGACAATGGAGGCAAGTATGCCGTAACACACTATCACACATTGGATACCCGTGAACGACATTCTCTTGTAGAGTTGAAATTGGAAACCGGCAGAAAAAATCAGATTCGTGTGCACATGCAAGATATAGGGCATCCGGTGGTAGGTGACTCCAAATACGGGAATGGCTATAATCCCATCGGACGATTGGGGTTGCATGCTTACCGTCTGGATTTCTACCATCCGATAACGGGTGAAAGAATGGAATTTGAAACTCCGTTCCCCACTCTGTTTGAAAGACTATTCTTGAGAGAAGAAGAGAACAAAAGTCTACAAGACACTATTATTTAATCACATAATCATGAAAAGATTCTTTATGTCAGCAGCCGTTGTATGCGCTGCATTGTGTATGAACAGCTGCGGAAGTCCGGTAATCGGCAATGCAACAGGAAACAACAACACCGTTGCAGCCGGAGCACAGACCGGTTCAACGTTGCTGAACTACGTGCTTGGCAATCTCGTAAACAAGACCACTTCATTCACCCAGGCCAATCTGGTGGGAACATGGAATTATAAAGGTTCCGACTGTAAGTTTGAGTCGGAGAATTTCCTGAAGCAGGCCGGCGGTGAGATTGCAGCTTCTACATTGGAAAACAAATTGGACGGGATATTCGCTAAAATCGGCATCAAAGAAGGTTCTTGCAGCTTTACATTCAATGAGGACGGAAGTTATGCTGCCAGTTTTGGTGGCCGGACATTGCAAGGCACTTATACTTTTGACGAGGCCACAGGCAAGTTGTCTATGGTAGGATTGTTAGGGCTGACCAAGAGTGAAGCAACTTTGACCCACAGTAGCAGCACCAACATCAGTTTGCTTTACGATGCAGACAAGTTGCTCAGCATGGTCACTACCCTCTCCTCTTTGACCGGAAGTTCAACCATCGGCACGCTGACGTCGTTGTTAAGTTCATACGATGGTGTCAAAATCGGCTTTGAACTGACCAAATAACGGGCGGGCAGACCTGAAACAAAAAAACCGTGATTAATCGACTTAATCACGGTTTTTTTATATTCCCGAATTTGTGGAGTATACAGGACTCGAACCTGCCACCTCTTGACTGCCAGTCAAACGCTCTAGCCAGATGAGCTAATACCCCTTTAGACGGATGCAAAGATAGCGAAAAAATCCGTATCACAAAAGAAATCTCCGGATTTTTTCGCTATCTTATGACAGAATGTGTTTCTTCAGAACTTGTATCCCAAGGTGCAGAATACCTGATGCGTGTTCATATCCACATTGACAGGAGTCAGACGGCCACTTTCACTCGTGGCGATATACGTATCGTCAAAGGCATAGAAATCGCCCGACTGCATGCGGTATTTATAGGCAAGGTCGGCGTAAAAATGCTTGCCCCTGTATCCCAGTCCTACGGTAAAGAGGTTCACGTCCCCCTTATTCATATAGTCTGTAGTCGTCTGATAGCCGAAAGCCGGAGAATCATCGGTCTGGTCAAGCACGGCTCCCTTGTTGAACATGCTTGAGAAGTAATTGTAACCGGCCCTCACGGCCACATTGTCGGTCACATTCAGTTCCATTCCGAATTTGAAGGAATGCACGCCTTTCAGTGTTGAACGGTGCATCTTGTTCATGGAGGGGTCACGTGTGGTATTTCCCGTATACCATTCGCCATACCAATCATCATAACTCCAGTCCAGATAGCCCTGTTTGGTCTTCGAATAGTTCGCATATTCATATTCCGCGCCGAGTGCCAGATATTTGTCTATGGTATGCCCCAAAGACACACGCACCTTCCACGGAGTGGTTATTTTCATGGAAAGCGTGGACAAGTCGTACTCCGGCCGGTGGTTCACGAAGTCACCATATAAGATATCTCCATTTTCATCTTCGCTCATGGGAGAATCTACGCTATAGGTTGAGGAGTAATCCAGACGATATACCGTGGGCGACTCTATGGCCAGGCCTATCCTGAAAGGTGAGTTCTCTATCGGGCGTACGATGGCTCCCAGTTTCACGTTCAGGCCGTACCCGTCCACTTTACGCGTATTATATAAGGAATACAATTCGCGCAAGCCGTCAGCTCCCGTGAAATACTCGCTGTATGTGCTGTAATCATAGTAATCCACATTGTCCACGCCGAATGTAAGTCCTAAATAGATCCTGTCTTTCAGATTGACAGAAAGGTTGAAATCGTAGCTCCAGACACTGCCTTCCACCGTGCGGTCATATTGATTGGCATTGGCATTGAAGGCATCGTATTCCTCCACGATGGGATTGCCGTCTTTATCCAACAAGATGTTGTTGTCGTTGTCCACTGCGTAAAGGTAGGGGTTGACGAGGCAGGCATTGTACATCAGGTCGGCCAAAGGTGTGGAATATTGGGTGTTGTTCAACAAGTCCGCCATTTGCATGGACTGTGACAAACCGTTCGTGTGATGGTTGTCGGCGATGAATGAATGGTTGAAGTTGGCTTTCTTCTGGTAATTGATGCCGATATTAAAGTACTTCAAGGTCTCACCCCGAACCGGCGTGCTGAAAACAAAACCAAGTTGGTCGAAGGACAAATGCGTCATGTCTGCATCCAAATCCGGTTTGTTTCCTTGTGTCAGCACACTCAATGTGGTCGACACATCGCTTTTCCGGAACAGACCGATGGCGGCGGGATTGGAGGAAATGGCCGACATGTCAGCACCCAATGCGCCCAATGCACCTCCCATACCCACATATCTTGCGCTTCCAATCAAATCGGTCGGCATGTAATTCTCGTTCATATACGGCGTTTGCGCCATATTGGCCAGGCAGGAACATATCGCTGCGGTGAACAATATATTTCTTTTTTTCATTGTCGTCTTATTTTAATGTGATTTGAAATTTTATCGTCGTCCGCGGGACACCGAACCGCTTCGGGACGGTGAGAAGCCGCCACCTGAACGCATCGGCATTCTGCCACCCCCTGAGAATGTACTGCGGGAAGGCTGACCGGACGAACGTGTGACACTGCCTGCCGACCTGCTGCGAACCGGTGCAGTCTGGCTTGACGAACGTACCGGAGCCGTTGTGTTGTTCCGTCTTGTCGTTGCATTGCTTTCGCGCGTGGCACGTGAAGTGCTGTTTAGCGTTCGACGGCCTGTCGTGCTCCTTGATGCGCCGCCGCGCGCAAGCGCGCTGTTTTCACGGTATCTTACACTCGGACGCGACACGGGACGATAGTTTCCTCCAACCGTTCCGCCCGGATAGTGAGGTCCGCCCCATATCGGATGATGATGCCAATGGTGTCCATACCATGGTCCGTACCATCCGCCGTACCACGGGTAATTCCAGCCCCAATAGGAATGGTATGGACGCCATCCCCATGAGAAAGAAAAATACGGTCCGTAATACAGGCTGTTCCAACTGCTCGGAAAAGCGTATGCGTAAATGCCGTCATCGTAAACGTTCCAGTATATGGAATTGGGACCGTAGCACAAATCCCAATACAGCGGACTGCTCACGGGGATTCCCACCGACGGTGTGTAGAAACGCAAGATGCGTTTGGTATAGGCGTAGTCTGCATCGGAGCCTTGGAAACCGTTCACCCACTCGCCTTCTTCCTCTACGGTCGTATCGACCGTGTCTTCCGGCTGGGTTTCGCCAAAGCGATGGCGACGGTTGTATTCGTCCACGTCTCTCGTATTACCGTTCGCCGGAGTATATGTGTCCGGCAAGGTGTATGTTTCGGCAGATTCCCGCACCTGTGTTTGTGCCGGCACGGTATGTTGACGCTGTACGTCCTTCGTCTCTTTCTTGGGGATAAAGTACATGTCATCAACCTGGGCATGTCCGAGCAACGGGACAACGGCCATCGTAATCAACTGTATTATTCTGTGTTTCATATCCAAACCTCCTGTTACCTTATATATACATATATGCAAATATACTTTTTTCCATGGTGAAGAGCAAGATTTTCCTTGAAATAAAGGCTGGGATATAACTCTTTTTTGTGTATTTTTGCAGTTCAATCGTAAAACTATCGCAGAAAGCTACATGAAATACATTGAGTTGTCGTTCAAGATAACACCTTACAGCGAAGATATGGCGGATGTGCTGGCAGCCGTAACCGCCGAAGCGGGATTGGAAAGTTTTACCGCAATGCCCGAAGGCGTAAAAGGATATGCAGGAGAAGGCAAGCTCGACGAACAGAAACTGAAAGAGAGCCTGTCGTTGTTCGACAATATGGGTGTGACCGTGACGTTCACGCGGCAAATGATTGAAGACCGCAACTGGAATGAGGAATGGGAACGGACAGGCTTCAATCCGGTGCTGGTGGCAGGTCGCGTATCGATTCACGACACCGGACATACCGGCTTTCCGCAAGCCGAATATCACATATTGATAGACCCGCGCCAAGCCTTCGGTACAGGAAGCCATCAGACGACGGGCCAGATTATCGAACGTTTGCTCGGAATGGACGTTTGTGGCCTGAGCGTGCTCGATGCGGGGTGCGGAACCGGTATATTAGGCATATTCTGCGCGATGAAAGGTGCGGCCAATGTGTTTGCCTACGATATCGACCCTTGGAGCGTAAGCAATACGAAAGACAATATACAGCTGAACCATGCAGGCGGGTTGCAGGTGGTGGAAGGTGATGCGTCGGTACTCGAAGGTAAGGAAGAGGCGTTCGACCTTGTGCTGGCCAATATCAACCGAAACATCCTGCTGGCCGACATGCCTGCATTCGCAAAGGTGATGAGGAAGGGCGCACGACTTGTGCTGAGCGGATTCTATACGGAAGACATCCCTATGCTGCGCGAGAAGGCGCATACGCTCGGTCTGACGTATGTGGACTGTACGGAAAAGGAAGGCTGGGCCACTCTGTTGTTTCAGAATTAATCCGGTGTGGCCTCCCCTGCCGGCTCATCAGTGTCCTTGATGGTCAGTTCCATCATTTCTTTGTATGAACCGTTGAAGATGTTGCAATCCACGTTTCCCCGGATACCTTTCACCTTGCCGCAGTCGGTATGCTGCCAGAAATGCCATTTTCCTTTATATTCTAATTTTTCCACGTAATAGTGGGCTATCCAGTAAGGGTATTCGTCGAAGATTTTGTCGTTCAGGTAACGTAACTTGAATTTGTATCCGGTATAGATAATCGGTTTCACCTTGTATTTGGCTTCCACAATGTCCAGCCATGTCTTGACCGCCTTTTTCAGCTGTCCGTCTGTCAGGCTACCCGCTTTCTCCACATCCAGTACGGGCGGAAGGTCACCGGGTTCCAGATGCACCTGTTTCAGGAAGAAACGGGCTTGGCTGGCTGCATCCATCTCCGGCACAAAGAAGTGGTAAGCTCCTCTTACAAAGTCGTTTTTACGCGCTTCATAGAAGTTTAGGTTGAAGTTGTCGTCCATTAAAGAGACGCCCTCTGTGGCCTTGATGAACACAAAGCTCACCGGCGAGGTGTTGAGACTGGCATTACGCAGCATTTCCCAATCGATGTTCTCCTGATAGTGAGATACGTCTATGCCGTGCACATCGAATCCTTCGGGATAAACAGGCTCCCCATACATGGCTTTCCAACGGAAGGAATACGGATTTACAAAGAAGTAGTAAAAGAAAAAGCCATAGAGCACGCAGAGCGATATGGCACCTATCCACACATAACGCGAAGGGATGCGTTTGAAGAACAGCCATTTGTTGGTATTCTTTTTCCCAGCACGCGAAGTCGTTTTTCGTTTGGGCGCACCCGATACGGCACGTTTGCGCGGCGTGCCGGTTGCCTCGGAAGTCTTTTTGTCTTTGATGACTGTCTTGCGATATGCGCACATAAACGATAGCCTATACTTGAGTTTATATATGTACAGTCCCCCTGCCAACCGGTGACAGAGGGACTGTAATCATCTTATATGGATTTATTTTGCTTGTTCCAGTTGCAACGTCTTGGTAGGCTGGTCGCATACTTCAGACGGACCGAAATACTGGATGGGACCCGGATAGATGAAGCAGGTCTCGCGGGCCCACTTCTCACGGTTGGCCACGAATTCCTTGAACGGAGCACCGTCCAGACGCACCAGTGCTTTCTTAATCACAGGTTTCATCTCGCCGTTACGCTTCTCCATATTCATCATCATAGTGATGGGCACACCGCCGGCCACCCATTCTTCGGCAGGAGCCGTGGTATTCTTCACGATAGCCATATAGCCGGTCTTTCCGTTGGCCATCAGCATGGCTGCGCTCGTTCCCAAAGCATAGCAATAGTCCGAATCGTAGTTGGACGGAGCGGCACAACGTCCTTCATAACCGAAGAAATGGTGCAATGCAGCGAACTTGCCGTTGAATTTGCCTTCTTTCTTCCATGCTTCCAATTTGTTGGCTACCATCTCCGACAACAGTTTTTCCGTTTCGATGAGAGATACCTGTACGTTTCCGTGCGGGTCGCGCTCCATGGTCAGCTGTGCGGCCACGCCTACGGGAAGTGATTCGTACACGGCTTTGTTCTCGGCCGAAAGTTTGCCTAAGATCCATTCACGCTGTTCGTCCTTGGCCAATGCAGCACCTTCGGGCGTAGCCAACAGGTCGTTCAGTTCGGCAATCAGTTTCTTCACAGCCGGGATAAACTCGATAAGTCCTTCAGGTATCAGCACCGTACCGAAGTTGTTGCCGTCGTTTGCACGGTTCACTACGGCCTGTGCGATATAAGTCACCACGTCGTCCAAAGTCTGGTTCTTGGCTTCCACTTCTTCCGAAACGATACAAATGTTGGGCTGGCACTGCAATGCGCATTCCAATGCGATGTGCGAAGCGGAACGTCCCATCAGTTTGATGAAGTGCCAGTACTTGCGTGCGGAGTTGGCATCGCGCTGGATGTTTCCGATTACTTCCGCATACGTCTTGCAGGCCGTATCGAAACCGAAAGAAGTCTCAATCTGTTCGTTCTTCAAGTCACCGTCGATGGTTTTCGGACAGCCGATAACCTGTACGCCGTATTTCTTGGCTGCATAATATTCCGCAAGCACGCATGCGTTTGTGTTGGAATCGTCGCCGCCGATGATGACGATGGCTTTGATGTTCAGTTCACGGATGATTTCGAGTCCTTTCTCGAACTGTTCTTCTTTCTCCAGTTTGGTACGTCCGGAACCAATCATGTCGAAACCTCCCGTATTGCGGTAGTTGTCGATGATGTCTGCTGTCAATTCCATATAATCATGGTCTACCAGACCACCGGGGCCGAGGATGAAGCCGTAGAGTCTGCTTGCCGGATTCAGACGTTTCAGTCCGTCGAACAGACCGCAAATCACGTTGTGTCCGCCGGGTGCCTGTCCGCCGGAGAGGATTACGCCGACGTTAATCGGGGCATATTCTTTCTCTTCGCCCGGAACAAATTCCACGAGGGGCATTCCGTAAGTGTTGGGGAACAATTTCTTGATTTCTTCCTGGTCGGCTACCGACTGCGTGGCGGCTCCTTCTTTTACCGACACGCTGCCCTGCAGGCCTTTCGGCAACTTGGGCTGATAAGCAGCTCTTGCAATTTGCAATGCACTTTTTTCCATCTTTATATGCGAATTAATAGTTATGAAATTTCATTCGGGGTGCAAAGTTAATGCTTTTTGTTGAATTATCGAAAAGAACCGTGGCAAAAGTTTGGCCTCCTGACCGACGTTTTTCCGCCATGTCAAGTGTCCGCCGAAACGCACACCTGTGAAGAACGAAATGCACACAGGTGAGCGTCTCGTTCTTCACAGGTGTGCGTTTCGGCCCTTTTTTATGCCTGATTATTAGCGTGTTCGGATGCCCGTCAAAATCCTCTTTAAACTCTTTAAATTTTGTTATTATTTAATTCTTATTCGTGTTTTACATGATATTTTAGTATATTTGTCTCGAATAACCGTTAAACTATAAGGCTATGGCAAAAAGAAAGGACTTAAAGAAGAATATCAACTACATCTGCAGCGAACTGTTCGCGGAGTGTGTAGCGCTTATCCATTACAAGAATGGAGTGAAGCAGGAGGATGTGGACAATGTCATGACGCGCATCTTGCTGATGCAAGACGAGTTCATCAACCGTATCAGTCATACGCAGCCTGGAGAGGCCGCCGCATATTACAAGAAATTGCGCGATGATTTCAACGCGCAGGTTGAAGACCTTGTCACGATTATCAGTCAGCTTAATTAAATGCAGGGAAGGATTTGCAGTTTCCTCCTGTTCAGGGTGATGGGATGGAAAGCGGAGATTACGGTGCCGATGCCCGATAAGTATATCATAGCTTTGGCGCCGCATACGAGTAATTTTGATTTCATTTTGGGCATACTCTACAGTCGCGCCATGGGATTCCGGTGCGATTTTTTAATGAAGAAAGAATGGTTCTTCTGGCCTTTGGGCATGTTGATGCGCAGACTTGGCGGCATACCGGTGTACAGAAGCAAGAAAATGAGCATGACCGACCAGTTGGCGGCAATAGCCCGCAAACGGAACGAATTCCACCTTTGCATTACGCCGGAGGGTACACGCTCGCGCACCGAAGAATGGAAAAAGGGCTTCTATTATATTGCCATGAAGGCGGAACTGCCTGTCATGCTCTACGGTGTGGACTATTCCACCAAAACCATACGCTGTACGAAAACCATCATTCCCAACGGCGACATAGAAGGACAGATGAAGGAAATCAAGACCTATTTCAAGGACTTTCAGGGAAAATATCCCGAAAAATTCACTACTGGGGCAATTGAATAAAGGATGAAACGATGTTTGACAAGCCTGGCAGGACTCTTTCTGCTGGGAATTTCTGTATATGCACAAAACAGCGGGAAGCAAATCACACAGCGGTTGGCAGATTACTTTGCTTCCTACCAGACCACTTATACCACTCCTGCCGACCGGTGCCGTATTGAGAATGTCAAGGTGGACGAAAAAGGCCGTACAGTGGAAATATTCATGAACGAAGTCTTTGCCGGACAATCCTTCAGCCGCGACAAAGTGCAGGATGTTTACCGTAATGTCAAACGTCTGTTGCCAACGCCCTACAATACCTACCGCATCATCATATACGGAAAGAAAATACCGGTTGAGGAACTGGTGACGGACATACAGCACGGAGATTCCACCCGGAACAAGAAATGGGGCGCACGCCTCTACCGTGGCATCCCATGGGTGAAACGTGCACAATTGCCTTACGACATCACACAAGGACTGCAAGACCGGCATCTGGCCGTATGGGCAAGTCACGGACGCTATTACAAGAACGACAAGAACACCTGGACGTGGCAACGCCCTTATCTGTACTGCACTACGGAAGACCTGTTCACACAGACCATCGTGGTGCCTTTCCTGATTCCCATGTTGGAGAAAGCCGGAGCCTACGTATTCACCACGCGCGAAAGAGACTGGCAACCGCACGAAGCGGTTGTTGACAACGACACGCCGGACAAGGATGGCACATACAAGGAATATAATGAGAAGCATGCCTGGGAAACATACGGCACGGGATTCGCACATCTCAAAACTGTATATACCGACGGCGAAAACCCGTTTCTTGACGGGACTTCACGTTTTGCCTATACGGTAAACCGCAAGAATATGGCTTCCGGCATCAAATGGACACCCGACATTCCCGAAGCCGGACGGTATGCCGTATATGTCTCCTATCCCACCGCCCCGACTTCGGTGCCGGATGCACAATATACGGTACGCCATAAGGGAGTGTCCACCATATTCAAAGTCAACCAGCAGATGGGAGGCGGCACGTGGGTCTACTTAGGAACATTCGATTTCGACAAGGATAATCCCCAGGCCAACCATGTAGCCCTGAGTAACCTGAGCAATCATCGCGGCATAGTGACGGCCGACGCCGTACGCTTCGGAGGAGGTATGGGCAATATCGCGCGCGGCGATTCGCTGCAGGCCTTCGTAAGCGGACTTCCACGTTATCTGGAGGGAGCACGCTACACGGCACAATGGAGCGGCATGCCCTACGGTGTGTATAGCAGCAAGAACGGAACGAACGATTACGGAGATGACATCAACGTACGCCCGCACATGACAAACTATGTGGCCGGCGGAAGCACATATTGTCCGCAGGACAGCGGACTGCACGTACCGATAGAGCTTTCCGTAGCGGTACATAGCGACGCAGGAATCGCATCCGACAACGGTTTTGTGGGCACATTGGGCATCTATACCACCGATTACAACGAGGGCATGCTGGCAGCCGGCCTTTCCCGACTGACATCCCGCGACTTGTGCGACATTGTCATGACGCAGGTGGAAGAAGACTTGTCGCGCGTCTGCGGCAACTGGAAACGCCGGCAGATGTTCGACCGCAACTACAGCGAGACCCGCGAGCCTCAAGTGCCTTCCATGATATTGGAAACACTCTCCCACCAAAACTTCAAGGACATGGCCATGGGGCATGACCCCGTCTTCAAGTTTCATCTGGCACGCGCCATATATAAAGGTATATTGAAATACTCCGCCAGCCAGCATGAAACGAACTATACGGTGCAGCCGCTTCCCGTACATTGTTTCCAAACGAGTATCAATCCTGAACGGAAAGAAATCCGTCTGTCGTGGCTCCCACGGCAAGACAGCAACGAACCGTCCGCCCGACCCACCGGATATGTCGTATATACCCGGAAAGGAGATGGAGGTTATGACAACGGAACTTTCATCAGAGAGTCATCTTGTACGATAAATGCCGAGGAGAACACACTCTACTCCTTCAAGGTGACGGCAGTAAACGAAGGAGGCGAAAGTTTCCCTTCGGAAGAACTGTCGGCCATGGTAGCCAAGAATGCCCGTGCCTGCGTACTGATTATCGACGGGTTCCAGCGCGTGGCGGCTCCGCAAGTGGTGAAAACAGACTCCACACAGGGCTTCGACATGAACGCGGACCCAGGAGTTCCCTACATACAATCGCCCGGATTCAGCGGCCGCCAGCTCATCTTCGACACGCAAAACCACCCCTCTGCCGACTGGGGATACAGCGGGAATGAACTCGAAGGTCGTATGATGGCCGGCAACGCGTTCAATCACTGCTATACACACGGAGATGCCATCGCCACAGCTGGCGGTTATTCTTTTGCATCGGCCTCTCGTTCGGCCGTAGAAAGCCAGACTGTGGACATGCGCGCATACGATGTGATTGACCTTATACTGGGATTGCAGAGAAACGACGGATACAGTCTGCGCCGTTATCCCACGCTGACCCCCGTACTCTGCAACGCACTTCGTGAGTTTGTTCGTATGCATGGCAATCTTCTGGTGAGCGGTGCATACGTGGCAAGTGACCCCAAAGGACAGGACGAAGCCGACTTTCTGCGCAACACACTGAAGGTGGATGCTTACGCGCCTCTTGCCTTGGATGGAATAACCACAGCAGAAGGCATGAATACCTCACTGCGGCTTTATACGGAACTGAACGACAAACATTACGCAGCGACACATGCCGACTGCCTGATACCAGAGGCTTCGGCATTCACCACCTTATTGTACGCTCCGGCGCAGAATTCGGCAGCCATAGCCTATCAGGGCCGTGACTACCGTTGCATCACGATGGGATTCCCGTTTGAATGTATCCGGTATGCCGCCGACCGCGACAAGATTATGGCGGCATTCCTGAATTTTCTACTCGCACGGTAGTCCTGTCGAAAAAAATACGTATATTTGTAGCAAACATCAACTCAAAAACGATATGTACGAGATTCAAGCAAATGCAAAAGGTTCGCGACATCTGACTGTCAGTGACGAACATCTTGAGACTATTGAAAAATATACGCTTTTCCACGGCCTGGTAAGCAGCACGGGCGTGGTGGACGAACTGGTTCTGGAAAAACTTTGTATGAATGTGCGTTCCCTTATCGAGGCACATCCCGATAATGGCGACCTGCTCAACTTCTGCAAGGAAGTGCTTTATCACGATAACATGAAACCGTTCGGCCTGAATCGTCTGATGGCATTGTATAACGAATGGAGCACAACACGCCAGACGGCAGAACAGCCTTCGGAAGAATAATATACTGGGCTGACCGATGAAGGACTATCGTTTGACCGACTGGTTGCCTACCACGAAAAAAGAAATGGAATTGCGTGGATGGGACACACCCGACATCATCCTTTTCAGTGCAGACGCTTACGTAGACCACCCCTCGTTCGGAGCCGCGGTCATCGGACGCATACTCGAAGCGGAAGGGGTGAAGGTGGCTATCGTGCCCCAACCTGATTGGCACGGTGATTTCCGCGACTTCAAAAAGTTGGGGCGTCCCCGCTTGTGGTTCGGAGTGGCACCGGGATGTATGGATTCCATGGTGAACAAGTATACAGCCAACCGGCGGTTACGCAACGAAGACGCCTATTCTCCGGAGGGACGGCACGACTTGCGTCCCGAATATCCGACAGTCGTATACACCCGGATACTGAAACAATTGTATCCAGATGTACCGGTGGTGCTCGGTGGCATTGAGGCCTCCCTGCGCAGACTGACCCATTATGATTACTGGCAGGAAAAGTTCCGTCCAAGCATCCTGTGTGATAGCGGAGCCGACATGATTATATATGGCATGGGAGAAAAACCGGTAGTGGAGCTGACACAACGGCTCCTTGCCGCGATTGACTCCGGTCATGAAGAACTGGATTATGACGAAGAGGGAAACGCAAGAATCGGACGAAGGGCTTTCAGAAGAATACTGCAACTCGGAGGGGCAATTCCCCAAACGGTGTCGTTATATGGAAAAGACGAAATTCCCGATGGAGTCACCCAAGATGACATCCTTTTGCATAGTCATGAGGAATGTCTGCAAGATATGAAGGCCCAGGCTGACAATTTACGCCATATTGAGGAAGAAAGTAACAAATATCAGGCGCAGCGCATTATCCAACAGACGGGAAACAGGTTCGTAGTAGTAAATCCGCCCTATCCACCGATGTCTCAGGAGGATATGGACCACTCTTTTGATCTTCCCTATACCCGTCTGCCCCATCCCAAATACAAAGGCAAGCGCATACCGGCCTACGAAATGATAAAGTTCTCGGTCAATATGCACCGCGGATGTTTCGGCGGATGCGCCTTCTGCACGATTTCCATGCATCAGGGCAAATTCATCGTCAACCGCAGCAAGGAGAGTATACTGAAGGAAGTAAGGCAAATCACGGAAATGCCGGGTTTCAAAGGAAACCTGTCTGATCTGGGAGGTCCGTCCGCCAATATGTACGGCATGCAAGGAAAGAATTTGAAGGCTTGCAGAAAATGTAAACGCCCTTCATGTATTCATCCGGGAATATGTCCGAACCTGAACACAGACCATAGTGCACTCTTGGACATCTACCGTGCGGTCGATGCCGTACCCGGAGTAAAACGAAGCTACATCGGTAGCGGCATACGCTATGACCTTTTACTGTATGATACGAAAGACGAACGTGTCAACAGGACAAACGCAGAATACACGCGTGAACTGATATGCCGTCATGTAAGCGGACGTCTCAAGGTAGCTCCTGAGCACACGAGCGACAAGGTGCTGTATCTGATGCGAAAACCGTCCTTCACCCTGTTCCGGCAATTTAAGACGCTGTTCGAACGTATCAATAGAGAGGCCGGACTGAACCAACAGATTATACCGTATTTCATCAGCAGCCATCCCGGATGTACGGAAGAAGACATGGCGGAACTGGCGGTACAGACCAAAGAAATGGACTTTCATCTGGAGCAGATACAAGACTTCACTCCTACTCCGATGACTGTCAGCACGGAGACATGGGCTACAGGATACCATCCTTACACACTGGAGAAAGTATTCAGTGCCAAGTCGCAAAAGGACAAACTGGCCCAACGCATGTTCTTCTTCTGGTACAAACCTGAGGAACAACAGAAAATCAGAGCAGAACTACGCAAAATCAACCGTTCCGACCTTACGGGCAAACTGTTCGGCACGGCCATCCAAACGATGGAATGGAAAAGAAAAGCTACAGGACGCGATGAAAATCATAGAGAAATTCCAAAGAGGGAAAACTACAACAGACACAAACGAAGACGGAATCGTAACGACTGACGACTTTGCCGCTGTAATCGATGGCTCTACGTCAAAAGGCAACATGCAATGGAGCGGGAAGACAACGGGAAGGATGGCCATGGAATTATTGACCGATTCCATCGCAAGTCTTCCGGAAAGAAGTACGGCATTCACCGCTTTGGAAGTGCTTACGGAACGTATCCGCCGTTTTTATGTGCAGCATGGACTATGTGAGGAGGTAAAGTGGAATCCCGAAAACAGACTGACTGCCAGTTGCGTGATATACTCGCATTTCAGGAAGGAGATTTGGATGTTCGGAGATTGTTTGTGCCGTTTCAACGGGAAAACCTATACTCATCCCAAACATACGGATAGGGTGTTATCGGAAATACGTGCGGATATTCTTTCCTACCTCATAAGAAAAGGGCATTCCATCGAGAACTTGCAGACAAGAGACTTGGCAAGGGAATGGATTTTGCCTTACCTAAAAGACCAATGTGCATTCCAGAACACAAGGGATGCTGGACTTTATTCCTACGCTGTTTTGGACGGTTTCACCGTATTTCCGGACATGATAAGAATCCTTCCTGTTCCTGACGAAACGACAGAATTGATACTTGCATCCGACGGCTACCCTTGTCTGGAAGATTCATTGGAGGACACAGAACGCCGCCTTTCCGCCCTTTTGTATAGCGACCCTCTCTGTTACCATAAGTTCAAAAGTACAAAAGGATGCATAAAAGGAAATGTGTCTTACGATGACCGGAGCTATTTACGCCTGTCATTGAACTGAATAGAATATAACCACATATATAATATATAATAAGGATAACAAATTACTCCTAAAAACAGATTTTGCATGTTTTCATCTTCAGTAAAAACCAATTCTATATCAGCCTGGATGTTAGCCGCACGCCCTAAAACTTTGACAGGAGCTGCAGTTCCGGTAATGACAGGCATCGCCATGGCTTATGCAGACGGTAGTTTTCATCTGATGCCTGCTGTATTGTGTCTGCTCTTTGCCTTCCTGATGCAGATAGACGCCAATTTTGTCAATGACTACTATGACTTCAAGAAAGGGATAGACGATGAAAAACGGCTCGGTCCCAAACGCGCCTGTGCGGAAGGATGGATTACGATGAGTGCCATGCGCCGCGGCATAATCTTCACCACCCTTCTATCTTGCCTGACGGGACTTCCGCTGATGGCATACGGCGGTTGGGAAATGCTCCTTGTCGGAGTAGCCTGTGTGGTGTTCTGCTTTCTTTATACGACGGTATTGGCCGGAATGGGGTTAGGCGATTTGCTGGTGTGGGTGTTCTTCGGACTGATACCCGTATGTGTCACCTATTATATACAGACGGGTACACTCTCCCCCATTGTCGTCTTGCTTTCGATAGCCTGCGGACTGGTCATAGACTGTCTGCTGATTGTAAACAACTACCGGGACCGGTTTACAGATAAAAACAGCGGAAAAATAACTTTAGTTGTAAGAATCGGCGGAAAAGCCGCAGAAAATCTCTATCTTTGGAGTGGTATTGCGGCCGTAATCCTGTGTCAGACCAAATGGTACGACGGAAACGGATGGACAGTGCTCCCCGTTGCACTTTACCTTTTCCCCCATTTCAACGCATGGAAACGCATGAAAGAAATCGGGCGCGGACGCGGACTGAATACCGTTTTGGGCATGACAGCACGCAATATATTCATATTCGGCGCACTGCTCACAATTGGATTGCTCACTTATCCCCTAATCAATTCATAAAACCAATTATGGCAACAGTAGACGATAAAAAAATCATTTTCTCAATGGTCGGTGTAAGCAAAACCATACGCCAGACCAACAAGCAAGTATTGAAAAACATCTATCTGAGCTTTTTCTACGGAGCAAAAATAGGCATCATCGGTCTGAACGGTTCGGGAAAATCCACTTTGATGAAAATCATTGCCGGTCTGGACAAGGATATTCAGGGCGAAGTGGTGTTCTCTCCGGGATATAGCGTGGGCTATTTGCCTCAGGAGCCGCAACTCGATCCCACCAAGACGGTCAAGGAAGTGGTGATGGAGGGCGTGCAGCCGATTGTAGACGCATTGGCCGAGTATGAAGACATCAACCAAAAGTTCGGTATGCCTGAGTACTACGAGAATGAGGATAAGATGAATGAACTCTTTGCACGTCAAGGCGAACTGCAGGATATCATCGACGCAACCGATGCCTGGAATCTCGATACGAAACTGGAACGTGCCATGGATGCCTTACGTTGCCCGCCGGCCGACCAGCCGGTAGAAAACCTTTCCGGAGGAGAAAGACGACGTGTGGCACTTTGTCGCCTCCTGTTACAGAAACCCGATGTGTTGTTGCTTGACGAGCCGACCAACCACCTTGACGCAGAAAGCATCGACTGGCTGGAACAACATCTGAACCAATACGAAGGTACGGTCATCGCCGTAACCCACGACCGTTACTTCCTTGACGATGTGGCCGGATGGATATTGGAACTCGACCGTGGTGAGGGAATTCCTTGGAAAGGCAACTATTCATCATGGCTCGACCAAAAGACCAAGCGCATGGAGCAGGAAGAAAAGACTGCCAGCAAGCGCCGGAAAACATTGGAGCGCGAACTGGAATGGGTGCGTATGGCGCCGAAGGCACGTCAGGCCAAAGGTAAAGCCCGTTTGAATTCATACGACAAACTGTTGAATGAGGACCAGAAGGAAAAAGAAGAAAAACTGGAAATCTATATCCCCAACGGCCCGCGTTTGGGCAACAATGTCATTGAAGCACTGCACGTGAAAAAAGCATACGGTGATAAAGTCTTGTTTGAAGACTTGAATTTCATGTTGCCGCCCAACGGTATTGTCGGTGTAATCGGTCCTAACGGAGCCGGCAAGACCACGCTGTTCCGACTGATTATGGAACTTGATACACCCGATGCCGGAAGTTTCCAGGTGGGCGAGACTGTGAAACTTGCCTATGTAGACCAAAACCACAAAGACATCTCTCCGGAAAAGAGCGTATATGAAGTCATGAGCGGAGGCAACGAACTGATGCGCATGGGAAGCCGTGATATCAATGTACGTGCCTATCTGAGCCGTTTCAACTTTTCCGGTGCGGACCAGGAAAAGAAATGCGGCGTGCTTTCAGGAGGAGAGCGGAACCGTCTGCATCTGGCCATGGCCCTGAAAGAAGAAGGAAATGTATTGCTGCTTGACGAACCGACGAACGACATCGACGTGAACACGCTTCGTGCACTGGAAGAAGGCCTTGAAGCATTTGCAGGTTGTGCCGTGGTCATCAGTCACGACCGCTGGTTCCTCGACCGCATCTGCACGCATATCCTTGCCTTCGAAGGCGACGGCAATGTGTTCTTCTTCGAAGGAGGCTACTCGGATTACGAAAGCAACAAGATGAAACGTCTCGGACTGGAAGAGCCGAAACGCATCCGTTACCGTAAACTGATGGAAGACTAACACCACTCTTTCGGGCGGGCATCCTTCCGATGTCCGCCCGAATCATACACAGAAATACGCTATGAAACAAAAAGACAACGATTGGAAATCACGTTTAGGCATGGTATATTCCACCAATCCCGACTTTGCCTATGAGACGGAAGAAGAACAGGAAGAGGAGACATTACCCAAAGAACGTCAGAGATTGCGCGTAGCGGTTGAAAAAAAGAACCGAGGCGGAAAGACCGTGACCGTGGTAAAAGGTTTCGTCGGAACGGAAACCGACCTGAAAGATTTGGGCAAGCTGTTGAAGACCAAGTGTGGAGTGGGCGGTGCCGTTAAAGAGGGCGAGATACTCATACAAGGCGAATGGAGAGACCGTCTGGTTTCCCTGCTGAGACAAGAAGGGTATTCGGACACCAAATAAAAAATGAACCCGAAAAAACGGACCTGTCAACGTTTGATTGCCGACAGGTCCGTTTTTTTTAAGAGGAAATGAAGGCTGATAAAAAATAACGGGCACTGCAATCGCAGCACCCGTTTGAGCCGACACGGGGACTCGAACCCCGGACCCTTTCATTACGAATGAAATGCTCTACCAACTGAGCCATGTCGGCTTTTGATTTCGGGTGCAAAGGTAAGACTTATTTTTGAAATCCGAAAATAAAAACAAGTTTTTTTGTGTAAGACCTGAAAAAAAACTACCTTTGTTTACCTGTTGATATGTATATGATATGAGAAGAATCCTTCTGACTATACTGTTAATCTTCGGCATAGGAAAGGCCGGAGCACAAAAGATGCCGGAAAAGAAAAACATCGTGGCCTGCATGGAGAGCGTCAACGATAATTTCATGAAACGACATCGGCCGAATGGAGAGACCGTCGGCTCCAATACCGTGCATCTGTCCAATGCATGGACAACAAGTGTGTATTTTGAAGGACTGATGGCACTCAACAGGGTGTCTCCGCAATCAAAATATACGGAATATGCCTTGATATGGGCCGAAACCAACCGTTGGAACTTCAAAGGCATTCCCCAAACACTTGATTCGGACAACCAATGTTGCGCACAGACCTATATCGACTTGTACCGCATGTACGGTAATCCACAGGCTTTAAACCATGTGGAAAGAATGGTCAACAACGTGGTAAACAACACGACACAAAATGACTGGAAAGAAGTCAGCGCCCTGCAAACAGCCATGCCCGTATATGCCAAAATGTGTGCCCTGAAAAAAGATATGCGTTATGTGGAAAGAATGATGGAACTATACCATCATCTGCGTAATACGATAGGACTGTACAATCCTATAGACGGTTTATGGTGGCAAAGTGCGGCATACATGCCCCCCTATAAAGAACCGAACGGAGCAAACTGCTATTGGAGTCGTGGAAACGGTTGGGCATTGGCCGGACTGGCCCGTACGCTTGAAGAAATCGACAGTGCCATACCGGATTTTACAGACGAAGAACTTCAAAAGCTGAAAGACATACGTCACGCTCTTGCCATGGACTTCGTGTCCACAGCCATGGCTGTGAAAAACCGGCAACGTGAAGACGGCTTCTGGAATTGCAGTCTTGCCGACTCTCTGCATTACGGAGGTCCCGAAAGTTCCTCCACTTCCTTATTTATATATGGTATGGCATGGGGCATCCGCAAGCATCTGCTATCACCCGACATCTTTCTTCCTGCCGTTCTGAAAGGCTGGAGAGGAATGACCGAAAAAGCCGTACACCCCGAAGGTACACTCGGCTATGTGCAGGGCGAAGGACAAGAACCGAAGGACAGCCAACCCGTGCGCCACGCATTCCGGACCGAAGGAGAAGATTTTGTTACCGGATGTTTCCTGTTGGCCGGTTCTGAAATGTTCAGACTGCTACCCAAATAAGAACCACATTAACATCGACAATCAATTTATTCAATATACAACATTAACCTGATTTATATGAAAAAGCACAATCTGCTGTTTTCCTCGTTTGCATTGACAGCCTTGATGTGGAACGGGAACCTGTTTTCACAGGAAGTAATCAACTTATCCGGCACTTGGGGATTCCAAGTCGACAGGCAGGATAAGGGAGTAGAAGAAAAGTGGTACGGTAAGGCATTGGATGACCGAATCCAGCTGCCCGGAAGCATGCCGCAAAGACTTAAAGGCGACCTTCCGACGGTTGATACGAAATGGACGGGCTCGCTCTACGACAGCTCGTACTATTATAATCCCTACATGGAAAAATACCGCCGGACGGAAAACTTCAAACTGCCGTTTTTCCTCACCCCCGACCGGCATTATATCGGTGCGGCATGGTATAAAAAAACGGTAAACATACCGAAAGACTGGAAAAACAAAAGCATCATGCTGTTTCTGGAACGTGCGCACATCAAGACCTCTCTGTGGGTGAACGGCAAGAAGGTGGGTGAAGACAACAGCCTGTGTGTGCCCCATTGTTATGACCTGACTGATTACGTCAGACCGGGCGACAATACGATTGCCCTCCGCATAGACAATCATATAGAGGAGGTATGCGTAGGTGCAGACTCCCACAGCGTGACCGACCAGACACAGGGAAACTGGAACGGCATCGTGGGAAGAATAGAACTTCAGGCACGCCCGCGCATCTATGCCGAAGACATACAGGTCTATCCGGACATTCACAACAGACAGGCCACCGTCAGACTCATGCTGAGAAAGCAGAAAGTCAAGGGCGGCACCACCGCGAAAATCGCATTGTCGGCCAAAAGCTTCAATTCAGGCCAAACACACGAAGTGGCAGGCACGGAGAAGGAAATCGCCTTGAACGGAGAATATACAGAGGTGACACTTGCACTGCCGATGGGTGACGGGATGCAGTTATGGGACGAGTTCAATCCCGCACTTTACGAACTTACAGCCGTTGTCACCTCCAAAGAAGGAACCGATACACAGACCCGTACGTTCGGTATGCGTGAATTCAAGATAGAAGGAAAGGCATTCTACGTCAACGGGCGGAAGACCATGTTGAGGGGTACTGTGGAGAACTGCGACTTCCCTCTGACTGGTTATGCACCGATGAACGAGGCGGAATGGGAACGGGTATTCCGCATCTGCCGCCGTTACGGGCTGAACCACATGCGTTTCCACTCCTTCTGTCCGCCCGAATCCGCGTTCGCAGCGGCAGATAAGGTGGGTTTCTATCTGCAACCGGAAGGGCCGAGCTGGCCTAACCACGGCGTAAAATTAGGTAACGGCATGTATATCGACGAGTACCTGATGCGGGAAACCCAACGGATGAACAAGGCATACGGCAACCACGCCTCCTTCTGCATGATGGCCTGTGGCAATGAACCCGCCGGAAACTGGGTGGAATGGGTAAGCAGATTCGTGGATGAATGGAAGAAGACCGACAGCCGTCACGTCTATACCGGAGCATCGGTTGGCGGCGGATGGGCCTGGCAACCCCGCAGCATGTACCATGTCAAGGCCGGCGTGCGCGGTTTGGACGAATGGCGTCGCAAAGCACCGGAAAGCACATTCGACTTCCGCGCGAAAATCGACACCGTAAGCCAGCCTTTCGTGTCTCACGAGACGGGACAGTGGTGTGTTTTCCCAAATTTCGATGAGATAGAGAAGTACACCGGGGTCAACAAGGCAAAGAATTTTGAAATCTTCCGCGACATATTGGAGGATAATCACATGGGCAAGATGGCCCACAAGTTTATGATGGCTTCCGGAAAACTGCAGGCCCTGTGCTACAAACATGAACTGGAACGCACCTTCCGCACGCCGGATTATGCCGGTTTCCAGCTGCTTGCGCTCAATGATTACTCCGGCCAGGGCACGGCATTGGTTGGAGTGACCGATGTGTTCTTCGATGACAAAGGTTATTGCACGGCCGAAGAGTTCCGTGAGTTCTGTTCGCCCACGGTATTGCTGGCGCGTATCCCCAAATTCACCTATTGGGACGATGAGGATTTTACGGCAGAACTGGAAGTGGCGCACTTCGGGAAGGCTCCCGTACATCAGGCGGAAATCACATATACCATCAAGGACGAGTATGACAAACCTTATGCGCATGGTGTAATCTGCCGGAAGGATATTCCCATCGGACACAACATCCGGTTGGGACAGATACCGGCATTCCGAACATCGGAACGGGATGCACACAAATATGTGCTTGAAGTGACGTTGAAGGGTATGTATGAAACCGAAGGAAAGTCGGAAGAGGTTTGCAGCACGAATCACTGGGATTTCTGGATTTATCCCAAGTCGACCTTGCATGCGCTCCGTGAAGACACGCCTTCCGACATATACGTCACCGACTCGCTGGACGCCAAGGCCGAGCAGGTGCTGAACGATGGCGGAAAAGTGCTGGTTACGGCAGCCGGCAAAGTCACTTACGGAAAAGACATCGTGCAACAGTTCACGCCTGTGTTCTGGAACACGAGCTGGTTCAAGATGCGTCCGCCGCATACTACCGGACTGTATATAGAGAATTACCATCCGCTCTTCAGGAACTTCCCGACCGGTTACCACAGCGACTTGCAATGGTGGGAACTTGTCAACCGGAAGCAGGTGATGCAATTCACGGAATTTCCCGAAGACTTCCAACCCATCGTGCAGAGTATCGACACCTGGTTCCTGAGCCGCAAGATAGGTATGCTTTTCGAGGCGACGGTTGGAAACGGACGGCTTATGATGACCACCATGCCCATGGATGTCAGCGATAAATACCCTGTGGTGTGCCAGATGCGCAAAGCCATCATGGACTACATGGCATCGGACGATTTCCGCCCGGAATTTACGGTCGGACTGCAACAGATAAAAGACCTGTTCACGAAAGAAGCACCGAAGGTGAACATGTACACTAACGATTCTCCCGATGAACTGAAGCCCAAACTTAACCAGAAGTAATCATGAAACATCATATCTTTGCCGCCATCGGTATGGCATGTCTCACGGTTTCCACCGTGGCGCATGCCACCGGAGAGCGCTACCATTTCCGGCTGACGCAGGACAAACGCACCGTTACGGAATGGCACCCCGGAGAAGCATCACAAGAAACGGCCGGACAGCCCGACTGCATACAGTTTACGCCCGACACGCGTTTCGACACGAACGGCATATATGGGTATGACCTTCTCCCCTCTCCCGACGGGAAAGGCCACGCGCCGTTTTTCGTATCCGTAAGGGTGCCCGACGGAAACTACCGTGTGACGGTGACGCTTGGCGACCGTAAAAAAGATGCGGTAACCACGGTACGTGCCGAATCGCGCCGCCTGTTCCTTGACCGCATCACTACGCGTAAAGGCGAGTTCAAGACCCTGACATTTACCGTCAACAAAAGGAATACGAAGATTTCGGATACGGAAGAGGTGCGCATCAAGCCGCGTGAACGTTCCAAACTGAATTGGGACGACAAACTGACCTTGGAGTTCAACGGCGCACGGCCGGCCTGTGCGGCCATTTGCATTGAACGCGACGACCGTGTGCCCACCATATTCCTTACCGGAAACTCAACCGTTGTAGACCAGGACGAGGAACCTTGGGCCAGTTGGGGACAAATGATTCCCCGTTTCTTCGATGAACGCGTCTGTTTTGCCAACTATGCCGAGAGCGGCGAATCGGCCAATACATTCATTCTGGCCGGACGCTTGCAGAAAGCCTTGTCGCAGATGAAACCCGGCGATTACCTGCTGATGGAGTTCGGGCACAATGACCAGAAACAGAAAGGTCCGGGAAAAGGGGCTTACTATTCGTTCGCCACCTCGCTGAAAACTTTCATCGACGAGGTGCGCATGCGTGGCGGTATACCGGTGCTGGTCACTCCTACCCGCCGGCGTGCTTTCGACCGTAGCGGAAAGATGGTGAACACGCATGCCGATTATCCCGAAGCCATTGTATGGCTGGCCGGACGCGAACAGGTTCCGGTGGTCGACCTTCAGGAGCAGACGCGGCTTCTGTTCGAAACGTTAGGAGAAGAAGGCAGCAAGAAAGCATTCGTACATTATCCGGCCGGAACATTCCCCAACCAGACGAAACCATTTGCCGACAACACGCATTTCAATCCATACGGTGCATACGAAATCGCCCGGTGTGTCATCGAAGAGTTCAAACGCCTGCAAATGCCCTTCACGGCGTATCTTAGGGAAGACCATACGCCCTTCTGTCCGGCATCTCCCGATGATGCCGGCACGTTCGGATGGGATGCAAGTCCCTTTGTGGAGTTGCAGAAACCTGACGGTAATTAGACCCTTAAAATGCTCACAGGTGAAGAACAAAACGCTCACAGGTGAAGAATCGATTCTTCACCTGTGA
>URKA01000036.1 GCA_900548345.1 uncultured Paraprevotella sp.
TATTTTTCTGCAAAGATAGCTTATTTCTTTGTATTCCAAATCAATTTCAAAAATACACTTGGAAATTTGACGCGAAATCATTTGGAAATTTGGCTTTGTTTTGATTGGAAATTTGGCGTATAATTATTTTATACTTTGAGGAGCAGTCCTGGAATTCCAGATTCGACAAATATCCACACGCTATCATGACCGTTAACCACTGTATTGATATAATAGTCACTTTCTTTATATATTATCTTAAAACTTGTCTGACCAAGAGAAACAAGAGGATAAACAATAAAAGATTACTCAAAAACCATTTCTGTAATGTATATTTAGGAAAACCCACTCAATCTCATGAAACAAGACTGAAGGATACACACGAGACAAACACTTGTTAATCAACAAGTCTGAATCCATGAATACCTTTTTCAAAAAACTCCTGTGGGTATAAAATGAACCATAATCCGCACGGTTTGCAACCAAGTTGCGTGCGGATTTGTTGTACGCTTCCTGAAATTCTTATATCTTTGTTTCCGGGTTTATACAGAAACAGCGTGATGAAGAGAAGACTGCAAATCATATTGCTTTTATGGAGCTGCATTCTTATGCAGGTCGTTCCGGTCATCCCCCATCATCACCATGCGGAAATGCTTTGTCTGCACCATGATGCGGAGACTTCGCATCAGGCTTCCTCTCCCAAAGGATGCTCATCCGGATGTATCACCCATTTCAACCTGAACATGCCGTCGGAACGCCTCATCCCGCATGACAAGACAAGCCATAAGACAGACACCGACCGGATATTTTTCTTGTGTGGCGAACTCCTGTTTCCCGAACCGGAAACCTATGTCGGCCATACGTTTTTCCATACACCTTCCTTTTATGAGTCCCACCCTTCCGGCGGAACCGGATTAAGGGCGCCCCCTTGCCCATCCTTTAGCTGAGCGAACGGACACATTTATTTCTTATACATTATATATCAATATCCTATGAAGAAAACATATTTCTTGATGGGCATTCTGTGCTTGTTTTTGTCGGGTGCCTGTCAACACCATAATGCCGGACATGACCATGAACATGAAACGGCTGAAAACAAAAAAGAACATGAAGCCCATGACGGCGAAATCATTTTTTCTGAAAACCGGGCAAAAGCCGCCGGAGTAGCGACGGATACCCTACGGCCGGGAACGTTCCGACAGGTGATAAAAACCGGTGGACAGATACTTCCGGCACAGGGTGACGAGGCTGTTGTGACGGCCGGCATGAACGGTATCGTAAAATTTGCACGCACACTGACCGACGGCATGCAGGTGGGACGAGACACATCGCTGTTTTTCCTCTCTGCCGACAAGATTCAGGATGGAGACCCGGCCGAACGCGCCCGTATCGCCTACCAAAAGGCCCGGTCGGAGTATGAACGTGCAAAGGCTTTGGCGGAAAAGAAGATTGTGACACAAAAAGAGGTCGAAGCGTTGAAAGCCGCATACGAAGAAGCGCGCCTGGCCAACGAGGCCTTGTCGGGCCGTACAGCCGGAAAGGGAACGGCAGTGGCGGCCCCTATCGCCGGTTTCGTGAAAAACGTGAATGTAAAAGAGGGGGATTATGTGACGGTGGGACAACCGTTGATGACCCTGACACAGAACCGACGCCTGCAGCTCCGTGCCGATGTGTCGGAACGTCACTATAACGCGCTGAACAGAATTGTGTCGGCACATTTCAAGACTCCTTACAACGATAGCGTATATGCACTCGATGACTTGAACGGGCGCGTGCTGTCGTACGGAAAAGCTACGGACGGAGGCGCATACATTCCTGTGACTTTCGAGTTCGACAACACGGACGTAATTGTTTCCGGAGCTTTCACGGAAGTATATCTGTTGGGTAGGGAACGGAACGATGTATTGTCTTTGCCATGGTCCGCCATCACGGAAGAACAAGGCACATACTTCGTTTATATACAGGATGGAAAGGATGTATACCGCAAACAAGAAGTAAAACTTGGTGCCGATGACGGCAAGCGTGCGGAAATTCTCTCCGGACTGAAGGCCGGCGACCGCGTAGTGACACAAGGGGCATACCATGTAAAACTGGCATCGGCCTCATCCACGATTCCCGCCCACAGTCATTCCCATTGATTTAAGAAAGGAGGATAGGATATGCTGAACAGGATTATAAGGTTTGCCCTGCAAAACCGACTGCTTGTCTTGACCGCTTCCATACTGCTGATGGCCATAGGCATGTATACGGCCTACCATACGGAAGTGGATGTATTTCCCGACTTGAACGCACCGACCGTGGTTGTGATGACCGAAGCCGGCGGCATGGCTACCGAGGAAGTGGAAAAGCTCGTGACATTCCCTATAGAAACAGCGGTCAACGGCTCGGCCGGCGTGCGCCGCGTGCGCTCTTCTTCCACCACGGGATTCTCTGTGGTATGGGTGGAGTTCGACTGGGATACCGACGTGTATCGTGCCCGGCAGATTGTATCGGAAAAACTGGCGGAGGTGGGAGAGAAACTACCCGAATCTGCCGGAAACCCCACTCTCGGCCCGCAGTCTTCCATCTTGGGCGAACTGCTGATTGTGGGACTGACCTCCGACTCCACATCCATGCTCGACCTGCGTACCCTGGCCGACTGGACCGTCCGCCCGCGCCTGATGTCGGTGGGCGGGGTGGCACAGGTTGCCGTACTGGGCGGCGACATCAAGGAGTATCAGGTGCTGCTGCATCCCGAACGCATGAAGCACTACGGCGTGACGTTGTCCGAGGTGATGGATGCCACCCGCGGAATGAACGACAACGTAGGCGGAGGAGTGATTTACCAGCATGGAAACGAATACATCGTACGCGGCATGGCTTCTGTGGGCGATGTACGTGAAATGGGGCGCACCGTGGTAAAAATGCAGGGAAGCGTGCCGGTCATGTTAGAAGATGTGGCAGACGTGCAGGTGGGGGCAAGACAACCCAAACTGGGTGTGGCATCGGAGAAAGGAAAGCCGGCCGTGTTGCTCACCGTAACCAAACAACCGGAAACCGGCACCCTTGAACTGACGGAAGAACTCGAAAAGGCTTTGCTGGACGTAAAGAAAAGTATGCCGGCCGATGTAAAAGTGTCTACAGACGTGTTCCGTCAGTCTCGCTTCATTGAGAACTCCATCGGGAACGTCAAAAGTTCCCTGTTCGAGGGAGCAATATTCGTAGTCATCGTACTGTTCCTGTTCCTGACCAACGTGCGCACCACGCTTATCTCATTGGTCACCCTTCCCTTGTCTCTGCTGATTGCCATATTGGTGCTCCATTACATGGGACTTACCATCAACACGATGAGTCTGGGCGGCATGGCGATAGCCATCGGTTCGCTGGTTGACGATGCCATAGTGGATGTGGAGAACGTATGGAAACACCTGCGGCGCAACAAGGCTCTGCCCGAACCGGAAAGACGCCCCGTCCGCGAGGTGGTGTTCGAGGCTTCCCGTGAAGTACGCATGCCCATCCTCAATTCCACCCTTATCATTGTAGTGAGCTTCGTGCCGTTGTTTTTCCTCAGCGGGATGGAAGGGCGCATGCTCGTTCCCCTGGGTGTGGCCTTCATCGTTTCGCTGTTTGCCTCCACCGTTGTGGCCCTTACGCTCACTCCGGTGCTTTGCAGTTACCTGTTGCACCATAAGACCGGAAACGGTGGTTTACCCAAGGAGGCCTTTTTGGCCGTATTCCTGAAAAAACATTATAAGGCGGCCCTGTCGTGGACATTATCTCATCCGAAAACCATGATAGGTTGCACACTGGCACTGCTTGTCGCAGCCGTAGGGGGCTTCTTTACCTTAGGACACAGTTTCCTTCCCCCCTTCAACGAAGGCTCTTTCACCATCAACATCAGCTCCTTGCCGGGCATTTCCCTCGAAGAATCCGACCGGACAGGGCGCAGGGCCGAAGAACTTCTGCTTACGGTGCCGGAAATCAAGACTGTGGCACGCAAGACGGGCCGCGCGGAACTTGACGAGCATGCCTTAGGGGTAAACGTATCCGAGATTGAGGCGCCCTTCGAACTTGACGGACGCACACACGCCGAAGTGGCCGAAGAGATACGCGGCAAACTGTCCGTACTGCCTGGCGTGAACATCGAAATCGGACAGCCCATCAGTCACCGCATCGACGCCATGCTGAGCGGAACACAGACGGCCATCGCCATCAAGCTGTTCGGTGATGACCTGAACAAACTGTTCATGTTGGGCAACCAGATTAAAAGCGCGGTCAAGGATGTGGAAGGCATCGCCGACCTGAATGTGGAGCAACAGATAGAACGTCCGGAACTGAAAATCACGCCACGGCGGGAAATGCTGGCCAAATACGGCATTCCGTTGTCACGTTTCAATGAATTCGTCACCGTATACCTGGCCGGAGAGACCGTATCGCAGGTGTATGAGAAAAACAGTTCTTTCGACCTTGTCGTCAGGGCGGCGGAAGACAGCCGCCACACCATGGAACAGATACGCGACCTGATGATTGACGATGCGCAAGGGGGCAAGATACCTTTTTCGTACGTGGCCGACATCAAGTCGTCCATGGGACCGAACACTGTCAACCGCGAGAACGCCGAACGTAAAATCGTGATTTCCGCCAACACGAACGGGCGCGACGTACGCAGTGTGGTGAACGACATACAACAACGTATCGACGAAAGCATCCGGCTGCCCGAAGGCTATCATATCGAATACGGCGGACAATTCGAGAACGAACAGGCTGCAAGCCGTATATTGTTGCTTGCATCACTCGTCAGCATCGCGGTCATCTTCCTGCTTCTGTATGCCCAGTTCGGAAATGCCGCCCAAAGCGGGGTGATTCTGCTCAACCTGCCTTTGGCATTGATTGGCGGAGTGTTCGCACTGATGGCCACGACGGGAGAGGTCAGCATACCGGCTGTCATAGGATTCATATCGCTCTTCGGCATCGCCACCCGAAACGGTATGTTATTAGTGGACCATTACAACCGGTTGCGTGCCCGCGGTGTGTCCTTGCGTCCGGCCGTCATCGACGGTTCGCTCGACCGTTTGAACCCGATTCTGATGACCGCCTTGTCCTCGGCCCTTGCCTTGGTTCCGCTGGCTTTGCGCGGTGATTTGCCCGGCAACGAAATCCAAAGTCCGATGGCCAAAGTCATCCTTGGCGGTCTGCTGACATCTACCCTGCTGAACGGGTTCATCATACCCGCCGTATATGAGTGGCTGAACAGAAAATCCGAGACAAAAGATACAAACTCTTGACAAAAATCATTATTATCAGGTATTGCAGGGACTGGATATTACGGCTAATTTTGCACCCGCTCTTATCCCCCTACAATAAGATAAAGAAAAGAACTTGAACATGAAAAGATTTTGCATTGGTGCCATATTAGGATGGATGTGTTGTGCTGCCCTGCAGGCACAGAGTGTCGGAAATATTCTACGTGAGGTGGAACGCAACAACCGCGAATTGTCGGCACAGAGAAAGAATGATGAAGCCTCAAAGATAGGTATCAAGGCGGAAAACGCTGCGGAAGACCCGTCGGTGGAATACATCTCACTATACAACAAGGAAGTGGAAGGACAGTCCGCATCCGAACTTATCGTTTCACAAGGATTCGACTTCCCCACACTTTACGGTGCACGACACCGCGAAGGACTTGAACGCAAGGAGGCCATCAATCACCGCTATGAAGCCTTACGGCGCAAGATTCTGCTGGACGCCAAGATGCTATGCCTCGACTTGATACACTTCAACCGCGTGAGCGACCTGCTGGATGCCCGCAGCAAAAATGCCGACAAACTGCTGAAGATTTACGAGGAACGGCTGCAAGCCGGCGACGTCACACTTGTAGAAGTGAACAAAATCAAGATGGAACGCATGAGCATCCAGACAGAGGTGCTGAAAAACAACGCGGCACACCGCACCGCACTCCAGGCCTTGCTGGCATTGAACGGCAATATGCCGCTGGAGTTCGACGAAAAGGAATATCCCGTAGCGGTAGTGACGAAGGATGTCAACGCCTTGTTCGATGAAATCGTAGGCGGAGAAGCCGAAATACATGCCGCCGACGCAGAATTGCGTGCGGCGGAACAGGCCGTGAAGGTCAACCGCCAGAGGTGGCTGCCGCATCTGGAAGTGGGATACCGGCGCAACACCACTGCCGACGGCCCTAAAGAACACGGTTTTATAGTGGGCGGTTCACTCCCCTTGTTCTCCAACCGCAAACAGGTGAAGATGGCAAGGCTGCAATCGGAAGAAGCCCGCATGACACTTGATGACGTACGCCTGAAAACGGAAGCCGAGGCACACGGACGCATCAACGAAATGCAACAACTGCGCAAAGCCATGGACATTTACGACATGAACCTGATGCAGCAAACCCTCGAACTGCTGAAAGAAGGAGTGGAAAAAGGGGAAATCTCCACCGTAGACTATTTCACGGAAGCCAACGGAATATACCAGAACATGCAGGTATACATGGAACTGGAAAACAGTTACCACAAAACCGTCGCGACACTATATAGGAACAGGCTGTGAGGTTCCTTAAAACGTCTTGATACTTTCTAAGCGTGAGGTTGTGTCATAGTCCTTATGATGCAACCTCTCTCTTTCGTAGCCTGGGCGGTCGGGATATTGATATGCAACAATCCTATACTTCATATCCCTAACTTGTCAAACATATCTTCCGCACTTTCATATTCCGTCACCCTTCCGCAACGGATATCGCTCATAGCCTCTTCTATTCCCGATTTCTTTTTTTCTTGGTGGGAACTATCACCACACCGTTCATCGACTGCAATACCTTCTTTAATCCGGACATCACAGCACGGTCTTCCACCCTTATTGTTATCGTACCCTTATTCTATTATCCTTTCTAATTTCTCCCAAAAGTACTATTATCTTCTTGTGTTACAAAACATTTGTTCCCTTTTGACGCAAGAGCAAAACTTAAAATAAAAGTTTTATTTATACAACTGAAAGTTTTATTTTCAAAAACAGAAGTTTTGTTTTTGAAACCAAAAGTTTTATTTTAAGTTTTACATTGGTGCTCACGGACATTTCCTGCCGTCATCACTCCAAACAGATATTGTGTCAATTTATACCCATGAACCTATATCTTAACACAAAAAAGTGTTCTACTTTCCGAAAAAACCACTAACTTTGCCAACAACAATCAATTAACCGTTTAATCATGAAAGCACTTCTCACAGCATGTATCGCTTTCTTGTCTTTGCCTGCCATAGGACTAAAAGCACAAGAATGGATTGACATCACCGGCGAATACCTGAAAAACCCCGGATTCGACAACAATTCGAATGCCGGATGGACCTACACAAACGTATCCTCCACACAATGCACCTACGAGGCCATGGAATTCTGGCAAGGTACATTCGACATATACCAGACCGTGGAAGTGCCCAACGGAAAATACCGCGTCAGCGTACAGGCATATTTCAGGACTAAGGACAACAACGCGGGCTATAGCGAATATACCGCCGGCACCGAGGACATCACCGGATACCTGTATGCCAACAACGACCGCACCAAACTGACAAGCATCTACGCCTATTCACTTTCCGAAAACTATGCCGGAGGATGCTGGAGTAGCGGCGGATGGGGAACAAACCGGAAATACTTTCCCAACAACATGCAGACGGGCAGCTATATGTTCAGACTGGGCATGTACAACAACTCCATAGAGACACAGGTGACAAACGGCAAACTCAAACTTGGACTCATCAACGAAGAATGGGTGTCCAACAACTGGTGCATGTTCGACAACTTCAAACTGGAATATTACGGCACGGTCATACCCGTGGAGAAAATCACCCTGTCGGCTTCCTCACAGGAACTCATCAAGGGAGAAACCGTGACATTGAAGTATACCCTGTCACCGGAAAACGCCACATACAAAGGCGTCACTTGGAAAAGCGCGAACACGGCAGTGGCCTCGGTTGACGAGAATGGCTGCATAAGGGCTTTGTCCGAAGGCACAACAACCATCACGGCAAACGCCAAGAACGGAACGGCCACGGCAAGATGCACCGTCTCCGTCACCAACAATCCGGCCACGGCCGCATCGCTTATCATCAACGAGATACAGTCGTCCAACGTGGACATGTTCGTCGACCCGTCTTTCAACTACGGCGGATGGATAGAGCTGTACAACCCGACAGACAAACCCGTCAGCATACAAGGCTTCCACGTCAGCAAAGACCCTCTGAACCTCAAGATGTACAGGCTTACAGATCAAATAGGCGTAGTGCCGGCCAAAGGATACAAAAACATTTGGTTTGACCATTACGAAGCCGACACCAGACAAGTGGACTTCAAATTGGACTGCGACGGAGGCGTGATTTACATCTCCGACGAAAACGGTATTCCCGTCACCCTGCAGTCTTACCCTGCCGCCATATCCAGAACATCCTACGCCAGAACGAAAGACGGCGGAAACACCTGGGGAATCACGGCACAGCCCACTCCGGAGAAAAGCAACGCCACAAGCCTGTTCGCCAGCCAACGGCTTGCCGCACCCGTTCCCGACCAAGACACCCAAATCTTTGCCTCGGAACTGACTGTCAACGTAGAAAAACCTGCCGGAAGCCGATTGGTTTATACCACCGACGGCACCACACCGACCGAACACAACGGAACGACAAGCACCGACGGGCGTTTCAACGTAACCCGGACATCCGTCTATCGGTTCCGGGTGTTCCAGGACGGCATGCTGCCCAGCGAGGTGGTGACCCGTACCTATATATATAAGGATAAGGAATACGACCTGCCGGTCATCTCCGTGGTAACCGACCCGGTAAACCTTTATGACGACAGTCTCGGAGTTTACGTCAAAGGCGTGAACGGACGAAGAGGAAACGGACAAAGCGACCCTTGCAACTGGAACATGGAATGGGACAGGCCGGTCAACTTCGAATACCTGACTCAGGACGGACAAATGGCCGTCAACCAGGAAGCCGACTTTGCCATGTGCGGCGGATGGAGCAGGGCCTGGACACCCCATTCTTTCAAAATCAAGGCCGACAAGACTTACGAAGGAAGAAACTCACTGGACTACCCGTTCTTTGCCGACAAGCCTTACCTGAAACACAAGACCCTGCAGATAAGAAACGGTGGAAACGATACAGGGTGTCGCATCAAAGATGCCGCGCTGCAGTCCATCATCAGCACTTCGGGACTCAATGCCGACTATCAGGCTTACCAGCCGGTGATGCACTTCATCAACGGACAATATACCGGCGTTATCAATATGCGCGAACCTAACAACAAACACTTCGCGTATGCCAACTACGGATGGGACAGCGAAGAAATAGACCAGTTTGAAATGAGCCCCGACTCCGGATACTGCCAGAAATGCGGCACCAAAGACAGTTTCATGAAATGGTACGACCTGTCGGCAAACGCTGCGGATGAAGCAACCTACGCGGAAATCAGGAATATGGTGGACATCGACGAATACATCAACTATATGGCCACCGAGTTCTACCTCGGCGCCACAGACTGGCCGCAAAACAATGTCAAAGGATTCAGACCTAAGACCGAAGACGGCAAATTCAGGTTCGTACTCTTCGACCTCGACGGCACATTCGCCACCACAGACCCGTTCAACGTGTTTGCCAACAAACAGACACACAGGTTCGACAAACTGTACGACCAGCCTGTGCCCTATTGGGAAAAGGAAATTGAAATGGTGACCATCTTCCTCAACATGCTTGAGAACGAATCATTCCGCAAACAGTTCGTCGACTCGTATTGCCTTGTGGCGGGCAGCGTGTTCGAACCCGGAAGATGTACGGAAATCATTGACAGCCTGACGGCCAAGGTAACCGATATGATGGCCTATGAAGGACGTTCCCCATACTCCACGGCAAACAGCCTGAAAAGCGGACTGTCTAACCGGCAAGGCACCATGATAAACGCGTTGAAGAACTACTCGAAGATGCAACTCGGCAACGCCACCGAATATCAGGTGCAACTGTCGGCCAACATCCCATACGCCCACCTGTCGGTCAACGACCTGCCCGTGCCTACCAACAGTTTCAACGGCTCGTTGTTCTCCCCCGTCACCGTGAAGGCACAGGCACCCGCCAACTATCGATTCAGCGGATGGAAACAGATGAAACAAAACAACGCCGCCTTGTTCGAGAAGGGTAGCGCATGGGAATACTACGACCAAGGCTCGCTCGACGGGGAGCAATGGTATGCACAGAACTACTCAGGCACATGGAGCAGCGGAAAGGCCCCGTTGGGATACGACACCAACGGACAGAAGGACATCAGCACGCAGCTGGACTACGGGACAAGCGCATCCAACAAACGGCCGACGTATTACTTCCGCAAGACATTCCGACTGACCGCCACGCCGACCGAAAGCGACGTATTCACCCTCGACTATGTAGTGGACGACGGAATCATCGTCTACGTGAATGGGCAGGAAGCCGCACGGTATAACATGCCGTCAGGCTCCGTCAGCTACAACACATACGCCACCACCTACGCACACAACAATCCGGACCAGGGCACGCTGACCCTCCCGGCCGGCCTCTTCAAGTGGGGCACCAACACCATCACCGTGGAGCTGCACAACAACAACGCCTCCTCCACGGACGTATATTGGGACGCCGCACTCTACAGTTCCGCCAACACGAAGACATCCATCGTCAGCACGGAAGAGACATATACCTTGTCCGGCGGAAGCACATTCGACCTTCAGGCTTGCTACGAACCGCTCAGCGAAGAGGAACTCAACGAACAGGGAATCCTTCCGGTCAGAATCAACGAAGTCAGCGCCGACAACTCTATCTACGTGAACGACCTGTATAAGAAAAACGACTGGGTTGAACTGTACAACACGACAGACCAACCCATAGACGTGGCAGGCATGTTCATCAGCGACAACGCCCTTATTCCGGCCAAATACCAGATTTCTGCGGAGAACACCACAGCAGAGACCGTCATCGCTCCTCACGGATACCTTGTCATCTGGTGCGACAAACTCACACCGGTAAGCCAGCTCCATGCGACTTTCAAACTGGCTAAAGAAGGAGGCGATGTGCTGCTCACTGCGGCCGACCAGTCGTGGAGCGACAAACTGACTTACCCCGCCCACGAAGGAAAGTATTCTGTAGGTCTCTATCCCGACGGCGGCAGCAACCACTACATCATGAATCTGCCGAGCATCGGGGCCAGCAACGTGATGAACGGATATGCACAGTTCTTTGAAAATATAGACACGCCTGACTGTATCGAAGAGAATAAGATAGAGGAGGACGGCATGTACATCGCATACCGCAACGGCATGCTGCTCATCAGCGGTCACATGACATACGTTACGGTAAGCGTCCACACACCATCAGCCCAGATGTGCATGCAGGAACGCATCAGTCTGAACAACGGACAAGCCCTCGTCAACCTCGGAAACCTTTCGAAAGGCATCTATCTGGCCACAGTGCGTGACGACGCAGGCCGGAGCAAGACTATCAAGATTCTGAAGAACTGACCCGTCAAGGGAATCATTCCCTTGCCCATACACAAACTGAAGCCGCACCCTTGAAAACTCAGGAGTGCGGCTTTTGTTTGTTGTTACTTTTTTTATTGTGCGGACAGCTGCGTTATCGCACTTTGAATGCGGAACGAAGAAAGCTCCGTTTCATTAGAAGAAGGTACTGTAACGAAGTAGCCGAACACACCGGTATCACCCTCCGGCTCCGTTCTCCATCCCCGGTACAGTCTGTAAGCCTCACCGGTTCTGAGTCCTGCGGAACTGAACATCAGATGCATTGACTGGAAAGCGCAAGGCAACTGGAATGCCATCAGGCTCTCACCCGCTTCATTTCTTATACCATACACATCGCGGGAATCCGTAGCGGCATCCGTCGCATAAAGCACACTGTTCTGTGTGGAAGAGGCCGAAGGCATGCTTTTACCGCCTCCCACAGCTACTATCGTACCCCCGGAAACCACAAAGTCGGCAGCATCAACGCCTTCTCCCTTGCCACCGGAAGCTGTAGCTGCCGCCCCGCAGGTCACAACCAGTCCGCCGTTCACGACTACACGCCCCTCGGCGTCAAGACCGTCATTTCCGTCACTGTAAGAGCAAAGCGTACCGCCATTCACCGTAATATCCCCGTCGGCTTTCATACAATCATCGTAACACCGCAACCGGACATCCCCACCGTTTATCGTAACGGAGTTCTTCGTATCCAGTCCGTCACATCCGGAAGTTCCGCCCAATGCACTGACCCACAAAGTGCGGCCGGACATCGTGATACCGGCATCCGCCGAGATACCCCGCGGATTGGAATCAAGTCCCTCGCGGACAGCCTTACTGCCCGAAGTGATGATTTTCACCTCGGCATCCCCGCCTATAACCAGCATTCCGTCGGTATTGATACCCTTTCCGGCATCTCCCGTACTGTTTATCTGTACAAGACCGCCGTCAAGACGAATATCCCTTGCCGTCTTGATACCGGCACATGAACTCATATCATTTATCGCAGCATCATAAACCACACCGCCTTCTGTCATGAGTGTCATCCGACCGCCGGTCATCTCCAGACCGCCATCTGCCGAAATACATTTGGAAGCGTTGCCACCCACTTTGGACTGGAACGCGCCGTCGGACATATACACGTTTCCGTAAGTTTTGACGGCATGCGACTTCTCTCCGCTGGTAACCACCCTCAGGAAACCTCCCCTCAGATACATATTCCCGGACTCGCTCTGCACACCGTCGCCCACTGTGGTGATGTCCACCTCACCACCGGTCATCACCACATCACCACCGGCATGCACGCCGTCTTTCGGTTGCACTTCATCCACCGCAGAAGCATTCCCGGCCGTAGTAACCTTCACCCGGCATCCACCGCGGAAGTACACGCTGCCTTTGGTCTCCACAGCATGCCTGCGGTTCGACAGGATTTCCGTCGTTCCGCTACCGCAGAACACCAGGTCGCCGCCGCTCTTCACGCAGGCTTTCTCCGTACTGTTTGCGTCCATACACCCCGTCAGTCTGTTCACCGTACCTTCTTCCGCATAGACAAACGCCCGTGCAGTAACGGTAGGAAGTATATAGAGAGCCGCACCTTCCGGATTGGTCAGATCCACACCGGACAAAGTGACCTTATAGTCTGCATTGCTTGTAGACACCTTGAATGAACCGTCGGCACAAGTTCCCTTGAGCACGTATTCCACACCGGTAGTAAGAAAAGAGTGGACTTCCACATCCGCGCCGTTCTGCATCACCATAATAAACGGATTGGTCTTTTCCACCAGTGCATTACCTTCATTATAGGTTATAGTCACCACATCCGTAAAAGTCTGGTTCTCCACATAGGCCATGTCACCGTCCTTGGCTGGGTCGGGCATGGAAGCATACGTTTCACGCTCCGTCTCATCGAACGTTATGGCAAAATCAAAATACCGGCTCTCTCCCATCTCCACCGGAATCTCCGGCTCTTCAGGATGCAACACCCATTCTTCTTTCGTACATCCGGACCACAAGAGGCTGCCGCCCCAAATCAAACCGGCAAAATATAATACCTTATTCATAATTCCTAAAATTTAAATGCGTATTGGGCACCGACCACATGAAGGTGCGGCTCGCCGCTGCTATGGCTCTGCACCTGAAACAGATAATAGAAATCGAACTTGTGCTTCTTCGACATCTTCCATTCCGTTCCTGCCATACAACGGGTTTTCTCGTAATAGAACCCGTGATGCAAATCGTGGGTCAGTTCACAGGATACATAAGGCGTAAACTTGCACTTCGGTATATCGTACTCTACCTTCAGCCTCGAACGCAAATTATTCTTGCCTTTTCCTTTAATCACTTCGTCTTCTTTCTGTTTACCGTTCCGGCCGTCGTATTTTTCCGTCTCTTGCTGCGGACGGTAGGTGTACTGCCAACGCTCACGCAAAGAGAACCCAAAACGTTTCCATTTCCATTTCCCCGTCACATCCGCATTGAACCGATGACGCTTCAACCAGAATTCCGGCACGATGTTTCCTGCCTTGGTGTACTCCAACGGCTCATAAGAATAAAGAAAAGTATAGCTCACATCTGTTTTCAGCCATTTGAACACGCTGTAAGACAGCCCGGCCGAGCCCGACCAACGGTCTACCGTGCGCGTATCATTCCGCGAACGGAACTCGCCCTCGACATTGAAATCCAACCCTTTCACTATTTTCTTCTCAATGCCGACTCCGCCCCACAGACCGAAATCATCTTCTCCCCAGCCCGGTGTGGCACTGCACAACAAAACCAGCAGAGAAGCCAGCACTTTAATCTTTCTCATACTTTTCGATTTTAATCATTCATTCTCTTTGGGAAACTTCACCAGCGTATCCACAGTATTCGGACGGGAAGAATGCGAGTTGTAATGCACCTTGAGCATGGCCACATCCCGCAGGAAATCAATATGTCCCACTTCCACACGGCAGATGTCCAGCCCCGTACGCTCGTGCAAATCTGCAATCAGTTCTTCTCTCCTGTCCTGGTGAATCAGCTCTATCCGGTCGTACAGCACCAATTTGCACGCTACATGCTTCATCCACCTCGTGCTTTCGCAAATCAGTATGCTCAATACAAAAAGCAAGTTCGTACCGACCAACTCGAAAAAAGACAATGTTTCATGCCCCAGCGCGTTAATCACCGAAACGGCGATGATGACAAACAAGTAAGTCATTTCCCGCACCGGCATGGACTCCGTCCGGTAACGGATAATGCCGAATATGGCAAAAAGTCCGAGGGCAAACCCCACCTTAAGTTTCACATTTCCCAAAAGGAAAATCATCAGGAAGATGCTTATGCTAATCAGCATAAAGGTGAACACATAATCCCTTCGCCTGCTTTTCGGATAGTAAAACATGCGGATAATGCCAAAAACAATCAAAGTGTTGAGCAGGAAATAGCCCAACAACGCCAAAAAACCGGTGTCTTCCATCAAGGGAGAGTCCACCACTTCAGACCATTCGTCAAACATGATATCTATAATTTTAGGTTAATAATTTACGGTTCATCAGTTTTTCCGCCATCCGCAACTTGGGCTTGAAGCGGTTCTGTTTCAAGTCGGGCGAAGTAAGTGCCGTTCCGATACAATATTTGCTGAAACCGCACGGCTGTACCCTGAGCTCTTTCATGATTTCCGCCATTTTGGAATAAGTCTTTCCCGCACGTTTCAGTTCCACGATAGCCAGCCGTTCCAACCCCACGTCATGACCCGTACGCAGGTTATGGAAACGCAGGCCCAAGTCTATCGTGAGCCGCTCCCTCATCCCATTATCCACCAATGTAATGCGATTGAACGCATTTTCCAGATGGAACGACAAGTCATCCAGGCCATACCAAGCATACTGACGCAGGAAATCATTTCCCCCGTCCTGTCCCAACGTAGACCGGTTCTGCACCTGTATACGTTTCTTCTTCGTACGCCCTTTATTGCTTTTGTTCTTTACTTCAAGAAACGAGATTCCAGACACGTCATACGTTCTCACCCTGATTTTCTCACGGCATTTCTTGCCGCACAGATGAGCCTTATACATGGCGTAATCGGAAGTTTCCATATACGTGGTGCGATAAAGCGGCATGCGTTCTCCATCCACTTCCTGCACCCGATAATGTCCGGCTCCCCGCCGTAACAGTTCCTCCAGCAAAGGCAGCGACACCACATACTTGGTATCCACGCGGTTCATCAGCCGCACCTTTCCCATTTCCTCTAAAGAGATGGAGTCATAAGTTGTTAACAATGGTATTAGATTAAAGTCCATCACATCTCCGTATTGAATGTCAGTAATTACATCACATTTACAAATATACGACAAGAAATCTTTCCTTCCTATTTTTCACATCAAATAAAACCACAAAAGTATCATTTTTACACTTATAGACTCTGTCCGCATCCCCCGTCTCCTATACAAGGCGTTTTGCGGAAAACGTCTTTATAGATTCTGACCACCTGTATTTCAATATCTTGAGATTCATCTTCCATTCACCTTCCATTAAAAAAGTCCACCTGTCCGCAATCAGATGCAGACAGGTGGACGTATCATCGTCAAAAGAAACAATTTTCTATTTGTCGAAAACACCCTTACGAAAACACATCATCCGGGTATGCAGTTCGCATAGGGGGCACTCAACATTTCCGAATTGATATAGTAATAATCAAAACATCCCTCTTCGATTTGTTTTTCGAATATCTTCAATAACGCAGATGAAGAGATTTTCGTCAAATCCAAAACTTTTATATCCGTACCCTCAAGTGTCAAGGCATAATCATCACCAAATGTAATATTATATACACAATTACCGTATTCGTCTAAAACCTTTCTCTCTACATTACCTCCCTTTGTACCTTCCGAATAAGTGATATTCACATCCACTGCATAACGGAATATAAAGACATTATTCACCAATTTACCCAAACGAAGTTTATGGAAATGCCCCTCCCCTTCTTGTTCGGTCTCACACAACGCCACCTTGGTTGTAGGATTATGTACAGCCACACGCCATGTGCTATAATCGTCATAACCCGCACAGATACCCGCCTGCATCGTGTTCATCATTTCGGGCTTGATGGGACCGCTCACCGATTTTCGTGCCACCGTTCCGCTCATATAACATTCGCAGCCGTTGAATTCCATTTTAAACCAGCCGTTTACCACACCTAAACCTTCGCGAAGGAATTGACCGTACAAAGTTACAGGCTCACCGTAGGCATAAACCCGCTCACCTTTCAGACTGGGAGACATACGGATATTTACCGCAGGTTTGGTGGGAAGGAACAGCATTTCGGGAACCCTTACCTCAATTTTCCCAAGTTCCTCTTCGGGAGAAGCCTGTGCCACAACCGTAACAGGCAGTGCCAACATCAGACATGCCGCAAGAATTTTCATAGTACTCTTTTTCATACATCCATTATATTAGGTTAATAAAATATCAGACATCATGCTGTAAAATTAAGATATAATTCACACACAAACAAGTAAAATATTATTTTTCTATCTGCACAACAGTAAACTTTACAAAATCACCGGAAAAACTCCTCTTTGTATTTCACGGCCTCCTCCCCGTCTCAACACCTCTGGATACACGTTCTTTCGCTTTGCGGTTTACGCACAAATCACTAACTTTGCACCTGACAGACAATAAAAACAGCATGACAAGAGGAGATTTTGAAATCATGGCACCGGTTGGGTCACCCGAATCGTTCGCAGCTGCCATACAAGCCGGAGCCGACTCCGTTTACTTCGGCATCGAGAACCTGAACATGAGGGCGCACTCCGCCAGCACGTTTACCGTAGACGACCTGGCACAAATGGCACGGACCTGTGCCGAACACGGCATCAAAAGCTATCTGACCGTGAACACCATCATCTACGGCGAGGACCTCGAACTGATGCGACATATCATCGACGCCGCCAAAGCGGCACGCATCTCGGCCGTCATCGCCTCGGATGTGGCGGTCATGATGTACTGCCGGCAGGTGGGACAGGAAGTACACCTTTCCACACAACTGAACATCAGCAACATCGAGGCCCTGAAATTCTACGCACAGTTTGCCGATGTCGTGGTACTGGCACGAGAACTGAACATGACACAGGTGGCCGACATACACCGTCAGATCGTAGAGCAGCGGATTTGCGGACCAAGCGGACAGCCGGTGCGCATCGAGATGTTCTGCCACGGGGCTTTGTGCATGGCCGTCAGCGGAAAATGTTACCTGAGCCTTGACAATACGGGGCGCTCGGCCAACCGCGGCGAGTGCATGCAGATATGCCGGAGAGGATACCTCGTGAAAGACCGCGAGACGGGCGTGGAACTGGAAATCGACAACAAATACATCATGAGTCCGAAGGACTTGAAGACGATACGCTTCATCGACAGGATGATGGAAGCCGGCGTAAGAGTGTTCAAAATCGAAGGACGGGCACGCGGACCGGAGTACGTACATACCGTGGTAAGCTGTTACCGTGAGGCCATCCAAAGCGTAATCGACGGAACATTCACCGAAGAGAAGAAGGACGGATGGGACGAGCGACTCGGACGTGTGTTCAACCGCGGTTTCTGGGATGGATATTACCAAGGCCAGCCGTTGGGCGAATGGACGAAGAACTATGGCTCTGCAGCAACCGAAAAGAAAGTGTACGTGGGCAAGGCCATCAAGTATTTCTCCAACCTCGGCGTAGGAGAATTCCAAATCGAGGCGGCCGACATGAGCGTGGGCGACCGCCTGCTCATCACCGGCCCCACCACCGGCGCGCTGTTCATGGACCTGGAAGAAGTGCGTTACGACCTGAAACCCGTGCCCACCGTAACAAAAGGACAGCGCGTGTCTTTCAAGGTTCCGGAGAAAATACGGCCGAGCGACAAGCTGTATAAACTGGTGAAAACGAAATAACACCCGTAAAACTCCCGCCCGACGTCCATACACACGTCAATCTCCGACAGGGCAAAAATGTAAACAAACCGGAAGGTTTTCCCCACCATCCGTCCGGCAAACCGTAATGCACGGAAAATCACACATTTGCCAATCCTGAATTAATCACCTGTGTGCGATGAATCGTTCACCTGTGTCCGACCGACTGCACACAGGTGACCGATTCACCGCACACAGGTCCGCGTTTCACGCAGCTCTTCTGAGCACGATTTATGTCACGTTATTTTACCCGTCTTTCAAGCTCCGACCTCCTCTTTCACAGCGGCACATCCTACATTTTATATGCACGCAAGGTATTTTTTCATTCCACAGGCTCCGTTTTTACTTATCTTTTCTTATCTTTGCAGACTATAATATCACATGTTCTTCTGAATTAATGAGTCCGCAGAATTTCACTCATCTACTGGCACAAACCGTCACGGAACTATCTTCAGGTCCATCCTTGAAAGGTTTGTTTCATGAGCACCAAGACGGAGACCCCATACCTTCGGGAAAGGTCTTATATGAAATCATACAGCTCTGCCGTGCCATTCTTTTTCCGGGGTTCTACGGAAAGTCTACCGTAAACCACCACACGATTACCTATCACACAGGAGTAAACATCGAACGGCTCTACAATCTGTTGAGCGAACAAATCCAGGCCGGACTCTGTTTTTCCGCCGAACCGGAGGAAGGCCATACAGGCTACCGTCCCTGTGAAGCCTATAAGGAAAAGGCATGCCAGCTGGCTGCCCGGTTCATCAGCCGGCTGCCCCATATCAGAAGCATACTGGCCACCGACGTGGAAGCCGCCTACAACGGCGATCCGGCGGCAGAGACCTACGGCGAAATCATCAGCTGCTATCCCATCATCAAAGCCCTGAGCAATTACCGCATCGCCCACGAACTTATGCTGGCCGGCGTGCCGCTCATTCCCCGCATCATTACAGAAATGGCACATTCCGAAACCGGCATCGACATCCATCCGGGCGCACAAATCGGCCATCATTTCACCATCGACCACGGCACCGGCGTAGTCATCGGCGCCACCTGTATCATAGGCAACCACGTGAAACTATACCAGGGAGTCACGCTCGGCGCGAAAAGTTTCCCGCTCGATGAAGAAGGGAACCCCATCAAAGGCATTCCCCGCCACCCCATACTGGAAGACCATGTCATCGTATATGCCAACTCCACCATTCTGGGACGTATCACCATAGGAAAAGGAGCCACCATTGGCGGAAACATCTGGGTGACGGAAGACGTGCCGGCCGGTGCACGGCTCGTTCAGAAAAAACCCACCAAATAAAGGTCCGCACACAAGGCCGGACCAACAAGACCAACGAATCAAAAAAAACTCTTTATATACACAATGGAAACTGAATTTGAACTCATAGCCAAGACATTCCAGGGACTGGAAAACGTGCTGGCAAAGGAACTCATCGGATTGGGAGCAAACAACGTACAGACCGGACGAAGGATGGTGTCCTTCACCGGAGACAAAGAACTGATGTACCGCGCCAACTTTGCCCTGCGCACTGCCATCCGCATACTGAAACCTATCAAACACTTCAAGGCCGACTCCGCCGACCAGGTGTATGATGCCGTCAAGGCTATCGACTGGACGCAGTATCTGGACAACGACACGAGTTTTGCCGTGGATTCGGTGGTGTTCTCCAAGGAATTCCGCCACAGCAAGTTCGTAGCCTACAAGGTAAAGGATGCCATCGTGGACTTCTTCCGTGAGAAAACCGGCAACCGGCCGAACATACGGGTGAGCAACCCCGACCTGCAGCTGCACATCCACGTGGCGGAGAACGACTGCACGCTTTCCCTGGACAGCTCCGGCGAATCGCTCCACCGGCGCGGCTACCGTCAGGAAGCCGTAGAAGCTCCCTTGAACGAGGTGCTCGCCGCCGGCATGATTCTCATGACCGGATGGGACGGAGAATGCGACCTGATAGACCCGATGTGCGGGTCGGGCACCATCGCCATCGAAGCGGCCCTCATCGCACGGAACATCGCACCGGGCGTGTTCCGGAAAGAATACGCTTTCGAAAAATGGGCCGACTTCGACAAAGAGCTGTTTGACAGCATCTACAACGATGATTCGCACGAACGCGAATTTACCCACAGAATCTACGGTTACGACATCAACCGCAACGCGGTGGACATCGCCCAAAAGAACGTCAAGGCAGCAGGACTGACCAAGGAAATCACCGTAGAACAAAAGGATTTCCACGACTTTACAAAACCTGAGGAAAAAAGCATCATCATCACCAACCCGCCTTACGGGGAGCGCATCTCGGCACCCGACCTGCTGGGACTGTACAAAACCATCGGAGAACGCCTCAAACACCAGTTCCAGGACAACGACGCATGGATATTGAGCTACCGCGAGGAATGCTTCGACCAAATCGGCCTGAAGCCTTCGCTGAAGATACCTCTCTACAACGGCTCATTGGAGTGCGAATTCCGCAGATACCAGCTCTTCAGCGGAAAATACAAGGAAGTGCGCGCCGAAGGACTCGAAATCAAAACCGATGAGGAACGCCGGCAAATGGCCGAGAAGAAACGTTTCAAGGTGCATCGCGAATTCAAACGGGCCTTGGACGATGAAGATGAAGAAAACTTCCGGTTCAAAGGCAAGGACGAGGCAAGAAGAGGCGGACGCACGCACGACAGCCGGTCCCGTGAGGAACAGAACGACAGAAGCGGCTACGGGAAAAAACCTTTCAGACGCGACGGCAAACCTGCCGACCGCGACCGGAAGCCATTCGACCGCGACAGAAAGCCGTTTGACCGCGACTCCAAATCCTTCGGAAGAAACAACAAATCATTTGACAAGAATCGCAAAAACCGCCGCTATAATGAAGAAGATTAGCCTTTTCTGCCTGTTTTCCTTATTCACAATCATAGCCATGGCCCAAGGAAAAAAGAGTTTCACGTTAGACGACCTGCTTCCGGGAGGCAGTACCTTCCGCAACCTGCAACCGCAGAACATGTACACCACATGGTGGGGAGACCTCTGTGTGGAAACCACATTGGAGGGATGCTATACCGTCAACCGGAAAAACGGAAGCAAGGAACAACTCTTCACACTGGAGCAACTCAACGGCTGGTTGGGCTGCGACATGGAGCATCCGGCCGTAAGAAGCTGCTACTACGTATCCTTTCCCCATCCTGAAAAACCGTGGGCGGCCGTGCAATACACATCTGAAGGAAAGAACGGAGGACCGCACCGCATGAATTCCGCATGGGTGGACTTCAAGAAAGGCACCGTGGTGTGGACACAGGACATACCGGGCACCGCAACGGGCATCGACCGTTCCGATGTATCGAAAAACACGGCATACATCGACGGGGAAAACCTGTATGTAACCGATGCTGACGGACACACGACAGCCGTGTCCCGTGACGGAAGCAACGACCTTGTGTACGGACAAAGCGTACACCGCGACGAATTCGGCATCTCCAAAGGTACATTTTGGAGCCCCGACGGGAAACTGCTGGCCTTCTACCGCATGGACCAAAGCATGGTGCCCGATTACCCGCAGGTGGACATCACCCCGCGTATCGCGTCCACCGTATCCTGCAAATACCCGATGGCCGGCGAGAAAATGCACAAGGTAACCATCGGCGTATTCAACCCGGCCACACAGAAAACCGTATGGCTGCAAGCCGGAGACCCTACCGACCGTTATTTCACGAATATCACGTGGAGCCCGGACAGCAGGAAAATCTTCGTCATCGAAATCAACCGCGACCAGAACCATGCTTGCCTTGTCCGTTATGACGCGGAAACTGGCGACAAGGAATCCGTAATCTACGAAGAAACCCACCCCAAATACGTGGAACCGATGCACGGGCTGCGCTTTCTGCCGTGGGATGCCGACAAGTTCATCTACCGGACCCAACGTGACGGATATGACCATCTGTACGTTTTCGACCTGAAAACCAAAGGAAACGACCGCTGGACAAACGCTGCCGGCGGCGGAAAGTACAGGGAATCGGTCAAGGTCACCCAACTTACGTCCGGAAAATGGGTCATCAAGAATTTCATCGGATTCAGCGAACCGGAGAAAAGCATCCTGCTCGAAAGCAACGAACGTCATCCCCTGCAATGCAATATATATAAGGTAAGGCTCAAGGACGGGAAACGCACTTTGCTGGACGACGGTGAAGGCGTACACCACGGCACACTGAGCGAAAACGGGAAATATATCCTCGACAGGTATTCGTCTCCGACCGTTGCACGCAATATCGACATACTGGCAGTGGCAGACGGAAAGAACACTAACCTGCTGACTGCAGAAGACCCTTGGAAAGACTATAACGCACCGGAAATCACTTCGGGAAGCATCAAGGCTGCCGACGGAACCACCGATTTGTACTACAGAATGGTGAAACCCGTGGATTTCGACCCGAACAAGAAATACCCCACCGTGGTATATGTGTACGGCGGACCGCATGCACACAACGTGGAGGCCGCACGCAACTATTACGCACGAGGATGGGAAATCTACATGGCACAGAAAGGATACCTGCTCTTCATCTTAGACAACCGCGGTTCGGAATACCGCGGACTGGACTTTGAAAATGTCACCTTCCGCCACCTCGGCATAGAAGAGATGAAAGACCAGATGGAGGGTGTCAGGTTCCTCAAGTCGCTTCCTTACGTGGATACGGAAAGAATGGGCGTGCACGGCTGGTCGTTCGGCGGTTTCATGACCACCAACCTCATGCTTACTTATCCCGACACATTCAAGGTAGGCGTGGCGGGCGGTCCTGTCGTCGACTGGAAATACTATGAAGTCATGTACGGCGAACGTTATATGGACACCCCGCAGGCCAATCCCGACGGCTACCAAGGAAGCAGCCTCCTGCCCAAAGCCGGCAACCTGAAAGGAAAACTGCAAATCATCATCGGATACAACGACCCTGTATGTGTGCCGCAGCACACCCTGTCGTTCCTCCGTGCCTGCATCGATGCAGGCACACAGCCCGACTTCTTTACTTATCCGGGCGACGGGCACAACATGTTCGGCAGAGACCAAATCCATCTGCACGAACGGATTACACAATATTTTGAAGATTACCTGAAATAAAGCAAACATCATAGACAAATGAAAATCTTACTGTTAGGAAGCGGCGGGCGCGAACATGCCTTAGCCTGGAAAATAGCACAAAGCCAAAAGGTGGAGCAGTTGTATATCGCTCCGGGAAACGCTGGTACTGCCGGAGTCGGCAAGAACGTGCCGCTCAAGGCCGATGACTTCGAAGGCATCAAACAATTTGTACTCGAACACGCCATCGACATGGTCGTAGTCGGCCCTGAAGACCCGTTGGTGAAAGGCATATACGATTTCTTCAAGAACGACGAAACACTACGCAACATTCCCGTCATCGGACCGTCACGGCAGGGAGCCGTACTGGAAGGCAGCAAGGATTTTGCCAAAGGATTCATGCAACGGCACAATATTCCCACAGCCGCTTACCGCACTTTCACGAACGAGACATTGGAAGAAGGACTCCGGTTCCTTGAAACACTGCAGGCACCCTACGTACTGAAAGCCGACGGACTCTGCGCCGGCAAAGGGGTGCTGATTCTCCCGACACTCGACGAAGCGCGCAAGGAACTGAAAGAAATGCTGGGCGGCATGTTCGGCACGGCCTCTTCATCGGTAGTCATCGAGGAGTTCCTGAGCGGAATAGAATGCTCCGTGTTCGTCCTCACCGACGGCAAGCATTACAAAATCCTGCCCGAAGCCAAAGACTACAAACGTATCGGCGAACACGACACGGGACTGAACACCGGCGGAATGGGTAGCGTGTCGCCTGTGCCGTTCGCTACGAAAGAATGGATGAAGAAGGTGGAAGAGCGCATCATCCGTCCCACAGTGGAAGGCCTGGCCGAAGAGCACATCGACTACAAGGGCTTTATATTCTTCGGCTTGATCAACGTGGACGGCGAACCGAAAGTCATCGAATACAACGTGCGCATGGGCGACCCGGAAACCGAAAGCGTCATGCTCCGCATCAAAAGCGACCTGGTCGACCTGCTGGAAGGAGTGGCACAAGGTAACCTGGATGAAAAGACATTGGAGTTTGACGACCGTAGTGCCGTCTGCGTCATGCTGGTATCCGGCGGATACCCGGAAGCATACGAGAAAGGATTCCCCATTACAGGCATCGAGGATGTGGAAGGCAGCATCGTGTTCCACGCCGGAACCGCAAGCAAGGACGGACAGACGGTAACTGCCGGAGGCCGCGTCATTGCAGTCAGTTCGTATGGCAGCAACAAGGAAGAAGCCTTGAAACAGTCTTTCAGCCAGGCGCAGAAAATCCGGTTCGAAAAGAAGTACTTCCGTTCGGACATCGGACAGGACCTGTAACCGCACATGAGAAAAGACAGGTTGCAAAACAAAGTGGCGACAAGTCATCTGACTTTTCCCTTCGCAGTCCTTCTCTCCACCCTATTGTGGTGGAGTGAGGGTAGGTATTCGCACAGCCTGATGCTCGGTTGGGGGATATGCTGCCTGATGACTTACCTGTGGGTGGAAACCAACAACGCCTACTCTCTGCTCCGCGTCAGAAGCCGGATGACTCCGGCTCTCTACGCCTTGCTCATGGGTGCCATGTTCTTTCTGCATCCGCTCCGGGACTGTTCATACGTGGCGGGATGTATGCTGGCTTCCTATTATCTGTTATTCGGAGCCTACCAGCAACCTCAGGCCATACAGCCGATGTTCCATGCCTTCCTGTGCATCGGCATCGGCAGCCTGTTCTTTCCGCAAATACTCTATTTCGTACCGTTCTATCTGTGGTATTCCTCACTCCACCTGCACGCCCTGACATGGCGCACCTTTTGGGCAGCCATGACGGGCATCCTGCTTCCTTACTGGTTTATGGCCGGATATTATCTTTATTCGGGAGATTTCGGACCGTTTCTCGACCATATCGCGAAGCTGGCCGTTTTCCAGCCCCTTGACAGGACGAATTATTCGGCATGGGACCTCTCCAGAATCTTGTCATTCTCATACGTGGCGTTCTTTTCGCTAATCGGCATCGTACATTATGTACGCACCAGTTTCAATGACAAGATACGTACACGCATGTACCTGTACATCCTGATGACGCAGGAGATACTGATTGCGGCCTTCCTTCTGTTGCAGCCCGTTCATTCCGACATGCTGTTCGGATTGCTCGTGATGAACTCCGTCCCGTTCATCTCCCATTACTTCACCCTGACACACAGCCGCCTCTCCCACATCATGTTCATTCTTTTCATACTTGGTTTCATCACATTGACCACAATCAACGCATGGATACACTTGTCGACATACTGATAGAATACGGTTATTGGGGAATGTTCGTAGCGGCATTCATAGCCGGAAGCGTCTTTCCTTTCAGTTCCGAGGCGGTCATGGCCGGACTGCAGCTGGCAGGCCTCAGCCCGCTTCCCTTATTGATATGGGGAACGGCAGGCAACGTGGCAGGCAGCATGTTCAATTACGGCATAGGACGGTTGGGACGCATGGAATGGATTGAAAAATACCTCCATGTGAAACGGGAGAAAGTGGAACAAACCCGGAAATGGATGGAATCCAGAGGCGCATGGATGGGAGTGCTGTGCTTTCTGCCCATCTTAGGGAGCGTCATCGCCGTCACGTTGGGCTTTATGCGCGCCAATCCTCTTATCAGCCTCATCTCCATCACCATCGGGAAACTATTAAGATATGCCATCTTGATTTATGCAATCACCTTTATTTGAAACTTGGATATGAAAGTCTCGCGCGCGTACCTATATATTATATGTATCTTCCTCTGGTGTGGTTGCACACACCGGCCCGCAGCATCCGAAAACGGAGAAGACAGGAGAACCATTACAGTCTCCGTCGAACCGTTGCGATACCTCACGGAACAGATTGCCGGAGAAACGTATCACGTCACCACATTCGTACCGAAAGGAAGCAGTCCGGAAACTTACGAACCGACCCCGGAACAATTGGTAGCCTTGAAAAACAGCATCATATTCTTGAGCATCGGCGACCTTGGATTTGAACGCACATGGCTTGACCGACTCCGGCAGAATGCTCCGGAAGTGACATTTGCCCGTGTGGCCGATGAAATCCCACGATTGGGCGGACACCGGCATACCCATGAGAAAACCATACACGAGACAGACGGAGACCCGCACGTATGGACCTCTCCTGCCTGCATGAAAAAGATGGCACAACAAGTTTGTCATGTGCTCTGTAAGATGGATACGGCACAAGCCGGTATTTTCAGAAGCAACCTTCTGAAAGTGGAACAGGAGATACAAACCGTTGACGACAGTATACGGACACTGCTTTCCGGCACTTCACAAAAAACGTTCCTGATTTATCATCCCACACTGACCTACTTCGCCCATGACTACGGCCTGGAACAGCTTTCTATCGAAAAGGACGGGAAAGAACCTTCTCCCCGCCATCTGGCCGAATTGATAAGCCTGTGCAGGAACCGACACGTGAAAACCATCTTCGTACAACAAGAGTTTGACCGGAAAAACGCGATGCTGATAGCCCAAGAGACCGGCACACGCATCACGGAAATCAATCCACTCGCATACGATTGGAAGGCAGAAATGTTGAATATCGCCCAAACCCTGCATGAACAATGACGAATACGGAACCCATCATAGAATTGAGAAACATACATGCGGCATACGAGGGAAAAACGGTGTTGCGAGACGTGAACCTGACCGTATACACGAAAGACTTTCTCGGTATCATCGGCCCCAACGGCGGCGGAAAGACCACACTCGTCAAGACGATTATCGGCCTGAAGAAACCGGAATCCGGCTCCATCTCGTTCTTCCGGAACGGACAATCCGTTCCGTCCATCCGCATAGGCTACCTTCCTCAATACAACCGGATAGACAAGAAGTTTCCCATCTCCGTATACGAAGTAATCCTGTCGGGCGTGAAGAAAAATATATGGCATCCCTATACCAAGTCACAACACGAGGCCGCACAAGACATGCTCCATCGGATGGGACTGGAGCACATGGGCGACACCCCTATCGGTTCGCTCAGTGGCGGACAACTCCAACGCGCCTTGCTCGGACGGGCCATCATATCCGTCCCCGACGTAGTGATTCTTGATGAGCCGAATACTTACATAGACAAAAGTTTCGAGACACAGCTCTACCACCTGCTGGAAGAAATCAATCAGGAGAGCGCCATCATTCTGGTAAGTCATGATTTAGGGTCCGTGCTTCAGAACGTACGCACAATCGCCTGCGTCAACGAAACCTTGGACTACCATCCTGATACGGAACTGCCGGAGGGTTGGCTTGAAGACAGGTTCAATTGCCCCATCGACCTGATAGGACACGGAAACCTCCCGCATCGGGTACTAAAATATCACAAACATAGTTAAAAGCAAGATGCCGAAGAGTTCAAAACAAATAAAAGTGAAAGGCTTAATGAAAAAGTTACTAATTTTGTAACCTTAGCGCGAAAACTTAAAATCTAAATAAGAATAAAGAATACAACAATGAAACAGTTCAGACAAGTAAACAACCTCATGGGTTGGATTACATTTGCCATTGCCGCCTGGGTCTATTGTTCCACAGTAGAGCCCACAGCCAGTTTTTGGGACTGTCCGGAATTCATCACCACCGGCTACAAACTGGAAGTAGGACACCCGCCCGGCGCACCATTCTTCATGCTCACCGCCAACCTGTTCTCCCAATTCACCGATGACCCTTCACAGGTTGCCTTCATGGTGAACATCATGTCGGCTCTCTTCAGCGCATTCTGCATACTCTTCTTGTTCTGGAGCATCACACACCTGACACGGAAACTCCTTTGCAAGGACGAGAACGACATGAACCTCGCGCGGCTCATTGCCATCGAAGGCAGCGGACTTGTCGGCGCATTGGTATATACGTTCAGCGACACGTTCTGGTTCAGTGCGGTGGAAGGCGAGGTTTATGCCTACTCTTCATTGTTTACGGCCCTGGTATTCTGGCTCATCCTGAAATGGGAAGAGCATGCCGACGAGCCGCACAGCGACCGTTGGCTTGTGCTCATCGCCTACCTGACGGGACTTTCCATCGGCGTACACTTGCTGAACCTGTTGTGTTTGCCGGCCATCGTGCTCGTATATTACTATAAGAAGAACCCCGATGCCAACCTGAAAGGCTCTGTGGGTGCATTGGTATGTTCCATGATTCTGGTGGCAGCCGTGCTCTACGGCATCGTACCGGGTATCGTGAAAGTCGGCGGATGGTTCGAACTGCTCTTTGTCAACACTTTGGAACTGCCGTTCAACACCGGACTCATCTTCTATATCTTCTGCCTTATCACCATTGTAGTGTGGGCCATCTTCGAGACTATAGTACAGCGGAGCAGAATGAAGATGAACATTTCCTATCTGCTCTCCGTCGGCATGCTGGGTATACCGTTCTACGGTTACGGATGGAGCAGTGCCGTAATCGGTATCATCGTACTTGCCGCCATCGCTTACCTTTTGTTCCGCAGATACGGCGACCGTTTCCTCGTCAGCGCACGCGTCATGAACACATCGCTCCTCTGCATGCTGATGATTATGATTGGCTACTCCACGTATGCAGTCATCGTAATCCGCTCTACGGCCAACACCCCGATGGACCAGAACTCGCCCGAAGACATCTTCACCTTAGGACAGTATCTGAATCGCGAACAGTACGGTAGCCGTCCGCTCTTTTACGGACAGGCCTACACATCGAAGATGAAACTGAAAGCAACCGGTGACGGCTATTGTATGCCGGAAACCAAACAAGGCGCACCCGTCTACCAGCGGGTAGAGAAGCATACAGCCGACGAAAAAGACGCCTATAAAATCATACATTACAACACCGAGTATATCTACGCGCAGAACATGCTGTTCCCACGCATGTGGTCCGACTCACAGGCTAACGGACACCCACAGGCCTACGAAGACTGGATGGGCGGAGTGGAAGGCAAGCAAGTGCCTTGCGACCAATGCGGACAAACCGTAATGGTGAAAGTTCCCTCGCAATGGGAAAACCTGCGTTTCTTCTTCAGCTATCAACTGAACTTCATGTACTGGCGCTACTTCATGTGGAACTTTGCAGGCCGTCAGAACGACATTCAGGGACACGGAGAAGTGGAACACGGCAACTGGATAAGCGGTATCCCGTTCATCGACAATGCACGGTTGGGCGACCAAAGCAAGCTCCCCACCGACCTGAAAGAGAACAAAGGACACAACGTATTCTACTGCCTTCCCCTGCTGCTGGGACTGTTAGGACTTTTCTGGCAGGTATACAAGAACCAGGAAGGGGTGAAACAATTCTGGGTGGTATTCTTCCTGTTCTTCATGACCGGTATCGCCATCGTGATTTACCTGAACCAGACACCGCTGCAACCGCGTGAACGCGACTATGCCTACGCCGGTTCATTCTACGCCTTCGCCATCTGGGTGGGTATGGGCGTGGCTGCCGTAACCGACTGGCTGAGAAAGCTCCGCACTCCGGAACTTCCCACGGCCATTGCCGTATCCGTGCTGGCGCTTCTCGTTCCTATACAAATGGCCGGACAGACGTGGGACGACCACGACAGGAGCGGTCGCTACACTTGCCGCGACTTCGGACAGAACTATCTGAATTCATTAGATGAAAAAGGGTATCCGGTCATCTTCACGAACGGCGACAACGACACCTTCCCCCTGTGGTACAATCAGGAGACCGAAGGCTTCCGTACCGACGCACGTGTCTGCAACCTGAGCTACCTGCAAACCGACTGGTACATCGACCAGATGCGCCGCCCGGCCTATGACTCTCCGTCGCTGCCCATCAGCTGGAGCCGCCTGCAATATGTGGCCGGCACACGCGAAGGCATAAGGGTGGAACCCGATGTACTGGAACAAGTCATCGAATACTACAAGGACGAACCGGAAACGCTGAAACAACTGGTTGGCGAAAACCCGTACGAGCTGAAGAACATCATCAAATACTGGATACTGAATGACAATCCCGACTTCCAGATATTCCCCACCGACAGTGCTGTCATCACCATCGACAAGGAAGCCGTGCGCCGTTCGGGCATGATGATTGCCTCCGACTCCATCCCCGATGTGATGGAAATCTCACTGCGTGGCAAACGAGCCATCTACAAGAGCGAGATGATGATGCTCGAAATGATTTCACAAGCAAACTGGGAACGCCCGTTGTACATTGCCATGACGGTTGGTTCGGACAACTACGGCAACCTCGGAAATAATTTCGTACAGGAAGGACTGACCTACCGCATCACACCGTTCAACACCCAAAAGAGCGGACAAACCATGGACACCGAACGCATGTACAACAATATCATGACCAAATTCAAGTTCGGCGGACTGGCTGAAAATCCCGACATATACCTGGATGAGACCGTCATGCGCATGTGTTACACACATCGCCGGCTGTTTGCCCAACTCGCCATGCAACTGCTTGTCGAGAACAAGGAAGACAAGGCTCTGAAAGTGCTACAACGGGCCGAACAGGCCATTCCGGCCAACGTGGTACCGCACAACTTCCAAAGCGGCTCGCTCGACTTAGCCAAATCATGGTTGGGAGTAGGACGCAAGAATGAATGCGGAAAACTGCTCGATGCAATAGGCCAAAACGCCAAGGAGTATCTCGAATGGTATCTGAGCCTGAATACAAACCGTCTGATGCAATCCGCACGGCAATGCATGTACAACCTGTATCTGCTTGACGAGATATCCGGCGTTTACGCAAGATACGACGAGAAGAAGGCGGACGAATACCATAAAGAGTTAGAATACTACATGAAACAGTGCATGGCACGCGGCATCAACATGTAACGGAAAGAATATGATTATCGAACAACCGGCCATATTCCTCCGTTGGCTTTACCCAAAGGCCATCTGGCGGATGAGCAGGAAAAAGAAAACCGTCTATCTGACGTTCGATGACGGCCCCATACCCGAAGCGACCCCCTTCGTGCTGGACACGTTGGACCGCTTCGGTATCAAGGCCACATTCTTCATGGTGGGAGACAATGTGCGCAAGCATCCCGACATATACCGTATGGTGGTGGAACGCGGACACCGCATCGGCAATCACACCTTCAACCACATCGGCGGATTCCGACACACCTGCAAGGACTATCTGGAAAACGCCGACAAGGCTAACGAGTTGCTGCACACCAACCTGTTCCGTCCGCCTCACGGATGGATGCGCCTGCTTCAGTTCAAACTGTTACGCAAGCATTACCGCATCATCATGTGGGACTTGGTCACACGGGACTACAGCCGCCACATGACAGCCAAGGATGTGGTGAAAAACGTGAAACGGTACACCCGTAACGGCTCCATCATCACATTCCACGATTCGGTGAAAAGCATCGACAAACTGCGCACAGCCCTGCCGGAATCTCTGCAATGGCTCACCGACCAGGGATACACGTTCAAGGTCATTGAATAAAACTTCCTATATGGAAACCGCATCAGGAACTCCCGCGGAGACCTATATGCTCTCCGCCCAGAAAATAAAAGCCGAGGCCCAAAGTCTCGGCTTTTGTGCGTGCGGACTGGCACAGGCCGGACCGGTGGATACCAACCACGTCACATTCTTCGCACACTGGCTGCAGACCGGCCGGCACGCCGACATGGCATACATGAACTGTTATGCCGACAAACGCACCGACCCTTCTCTTTTAGTGGAAAACGCACACACAGTCGTCAGCGTCGCACTCAACTACTATCCCCCGGAAAGGATTTCCGACGAGAAACCGCAGTTGTCATGGTACGCCTACGGGCAGGACTACCACGACCTCATGCGCCGGAAACTACACACTCTGCTGGAACGGATACAGGCCGAATACGCACCCGGTACAGTTCAAGGCCGCTGTTTCTGCGACACAGCTCCCGTATTGGAACGCTATTGGGCATGGCGCGGCGGAATGGGATGGATGGGCAAACACACCCAACTCGTCATCCCACAAAACGGAAGCGCATTTTTCCTGGGTGAACTCATCCTCAACCTGACAGCCGACCGTTACGACCGTCCCATGACCATGCAATGCGGCACATGCCGCAAGTGCATCGAGGCCTGCCCCACCGGTGCCCTTACCGAAGGGAAGGGATTGGATGCACGCCGTTGCCTGAGCTACCTGACCATCGAAAACCGTGGAGAGATTCCGGCAGAGGCCGCAGCAAAAATGGCACCGTATTTCTACGGTTGCGACCGTTGTCTGCGTGCCTGTCCCCATCTGCGCCATGCCGTACCCACGAACGAAGAAGGGCTGAAACCTCGTCGCGAACTGCTTGACATGACAGTTGAACAATGGTCGCATCTCACCGTGGAAGAATACCGCGCGCTTTTCAAAGGCTCCGCCGTCAAACGGGCCAAATACGAAGGGCTTATGCGCAACCTTAAAGCCATGAACCCGCCCAAGGAAGAATAAAGGCTGCACCATAAACCTTCGTTACGATGCAGCCTTGTTGTATCAATTCCTGAGCGGACAACTTACTTGAGCGTCACCTTCAGCACATTTCCTGCCGGAGTGTCCGAACTGTTTCCGTAATGGATCTCATATTCTCCCGGAACCACACGCATGGTATTCGTCTTGATATCGAAGAACTCGAAGGCATCAGGACCTAACTCCACCGTCACCTTACGACTCTCGCCGGCTTTCAGTTCCACGCAGCGGAACGCACGCAGTGTCTTCACCGGTCCGTCCGTGTCCCCCACCTTGCGCACATATAATTGAAGCACTTCCGCACCCTCGCGGTTTCCGGTGTTCTCTACCAGTGCCGTAAACTTCACACCCATTCCAGCCTTGACGGAAAAACGGTTCAGCTTACCCTTAGTGATGCTGAACGAAGTATAGCTCAGTCCGTAACCGAAAGGAAAGAGCGGCTTCTCCGTCATGTAACGGTAAGTGCGCCCCTTCATGCTGTAGTCTTCAAAGTCGGGAAGCTGATCCGTGTTCCGATAAAACGTCACCGGCAGCTTGCCGCATGGGTTGAAATCACCGAAGAGCACGTCAGCCACAGCCGTACCACCGGCCTGACCGGGATACCATGCCTGCAGGATGGCGTCGCACGACTCAATTTCGGGTACCAAAGCCATGGCCGCACCGGAGCAGTTCACAAACACCACCTTCTTTCCGGCGGCCTTCAGCGCACGCAGGATGTCACGCTGCACTAAAGGCAGTTCGATGGACGTACGGTCGCCTCCGGCAAACCCCGGACAGTGCACGTTGTTCTTCTCCTCACCCTCCAGTTCGGGAGAGATACCGCCCACAAAAATTACCGTCTCGGCATCCGCCACGCGGGCCACCACCTCTGTCGGCCGTATCAGACGGCGCACACCCACGTCAAAGCGCAGCATGGCCTCGCCGCCACCCTGCATATATTCCAGTCTAATCGCATACTCTTTTCCGGCCTCGGCCTCCAACGCATACGCGCGCTTCTCGGCCGGATGATGGCCCCAAGCGTCTATCACCGCCTTGCCATTCACATACACACGGAAGCCGTCATCACCTTCCACCTCCATGTCGTAACGTCCGCTCCGCGTGGGACGGAACACCCCCTCGTATACAGCAGAGAAGTTCTGCAGCGCCACGCCGGCCGCATAGGCCGTATTGCCGCCGTTGTTCAGGTTGATGGGCGTAGGCAGTTCCTGTTTCACGGCCACATCGCCTTTCATCTCTATATTGTTCCAATAGCTGCCCTTCATTCCAGGACGGCCGTCGTGCATCACCTGATTGAAATTATTACTGTCCGCTAAACCATAAAGTAGTGAGTCCAACTTTCTGATAATTA
>URKA01000037.1 GCA_900548345.1 uncultured Paraprevotella sp.
TTTTAATCCAGACTATCCCTGACGCAATGACAACCTGCACACCCACAATCACGAGTGTCACCACCAAGCCGAACAGCCGGTAGCATACGAGGGTGTGCAGTCCTGCAAGGGACAGCCCGACGACTAACAATCCTATTTCCATCATCACGCGTTTCATTATCTTCTGATTTGTTCGTTCTGGCTCTGCTGTTCCGACATTCCCTGCTCGAAGTTTTGTGAAGCCTGTTGTGAAAGGACAATGGCATTGACCATTCCTGCTACTCGCATACGCTTGCTTTCCTCCGAGAGTCCAGGATTATTCAAAGTGGCAGACAGCCGACTCAACTCAACGGTACTGAGTTCCCGTGAGACTTGCACGGTACCGTTGTCTGCCTGCAATACGGCTTTGTTGTTCTCTCCGATGACAAGGGCACAGCTTTTCATGTGGGGCAACAATGAAGTCAGTTCCACTTTCCGGCTACCTGCCATTTCAGAAATGGCTTCTTTCTGTTCCTCTTCATCCTTGCTGTCAATGACTACCGCCAGCATCATCAGCGAAGAAAAGGCTTTGACCACCATATCCATAATCGGGTCATTCGTTCCTGAAAGTCCGACACCGCTGTCTTCCGAAGAGAGCAGCTTTTTCATCCAGTCTTCAGGACTTTGTGATTTTGTTTCCTGGGGAGTGGCAGTAACCTCCGTTTTGTATTTAGCCAACAGGTCGTTGCCATTATGTAAGGCTTGCAACTTGATGTTTCCCTTTTGGGCAATGTCTGCCAGATAAATTGCGGGATCAATGTCTCGTTTTTGTCCGTCAGCGGTAATCTGTGCCACTCCGAAATGCAGGTGTTCGCCGGTAGCCCGTGTGCCGGTGTTGCCTGACATACCAAGTCTCTGTCCGGCTTGCACCTTATCACCCACCTTGACATCAACAGAGGACAGGTGCATATAAGTGTTCTGTATCTTGCTTCCGTCAGCCCTCTCGTATTCAATGGTTACGGACTTGCCTCCGGCAGTTTTGGCATTTTGGTTTACTGCCACCACTTTGCCGTTATTCTCGGTAGCCAACACCGCATCGCCCTTACAGCGGATGTCCATACCCTTGTGCATTTGCAGCTTGTCAGCATTCATGGGGTCGGTACGCATTCCGAACGGTGAAGTGACAAACAGGAACTCTTCGCGCTCGACCGGGAATGAATAGGCGTTTGTCGTAACCGCTTGTCCGGTTCCTGTTTCCAATCCTTTTGCCTTCATTTCTGCCATGACCATCCGGTCATACTTCTGCAGCCCGTTTGCTTCAATGATTTTTTGCAGACTTTGGGCATAATTGCCACCACTTGCATACCCGGCCTTGGCAAGTCCTTCCGTCCAACCCTTGTAATCGTCAGGAGACAGGTCAAAACATTCCGCGTACCGTTTGTTCTCTACAAGGAATTTGGAGTGATGCTCGTAAGAATCGCCCACGCTGTCGTAGCTGCAAAACTTCTCGTTGGGCTTGTCATCGGTGTAAATGCCGTATTTGCCACCCTGCGCAATCCATCCCGGAGTGGCTTTGACACCAAAATGGTTGTTCTCGTTCAGGGCCAGACGGCTTTGTCCGTTGCTGCTCTCCAGTATGCCCTGTGCCAAGGTCACGGAAGCCGGGATGCCGTATTTGCGCATCTGTTCCATCGCAAACTCGGCATATTTCTCCGCATATTCTTTATTCTTGCTCATTGCTTTGTCTGTTTATCGGTGCATTCCTTTTGATACCTCTTCCTCTTCTTCAACTTCCTCTTTAGGCTGGTCGTGCTTGATTTCCTCGTCACGGCTGATTTTCGTTTCCACTTCCGACTCCTGTTTTTCGGAAGAGGTCTGTTCCTGTGCCTGGCTCTTGTTCAGCACGTCCGCGAAAAGCGTTGCCGCCAGATGTTGTTTGAAACTGTTCCTGTCCTCGGCGACCCACATCCGTTGCCATTGCTGTGGTGTGACGCTTCGGGGCTGTGGTTTCTGGTTGTCAATGGTGGGAGCGCAGAGTATCGCCCCGTTCTTTGTCTTGAACACGGCCACTCGTTGTATGCGGTTCAAGTCAATGCTTTCATCTGCCGTGTGGAACAGGTCCACTTTTAGATCCGGCTTGCTCTCGGCAAGGGCATAGTATTTTCTGGCCAGTTCTCCACGCACCTTGTCTATATTATCCAATGACTGTTTCAGCGTGGTGAAGAAACGGTTCAGGTCATCCTTTTCAGGATAGACGCTGTAACCGGCTTTTCCTTCCGGCTTGATGAACAAAGCCCAGCGGTTCTTGTCATCCTGTACCATCTGTATCTTCTCAAACCAGGGTTTGTCAGCTTGCTTCACCGCAGAGTGCGCATCGATGGTGGAGAGTGTTTCCAATGCCCAGTTTTTCAAACGCGCCACCTCTATCTGCTTTTCGGCGAAGTAACGGTCATCGGGACGGTAGCCCAACGCACCGTCCGGATTATAGAAACGCACTTTTTCAATGCCGCTTTTCTCCAATGCGCTTTGTATGCGCTGTTTGCTCATTCCCTTGATTTCGTTGTTCACCTCCAAGGATGCACCGGCAGGAAGTATCACATCGGCACTCTTGCCTTGTTTGTCGATGACCAGGACAATGGTCTTGTTTTCCTTGTCGGGATGCTTCTTGATTTCGTCAGCCACGAAGAAATGCTTGGGCATTTGCTCCCGCATCTGTTCTGTCTGGCGGTAGTTACGATAGGTGGCATACTCGATTTTCTCGCCACGTTCCGCCTTGCGTATCACTTCCAGCGCATTGTTCACATCGCTCTCGATGGCATCTATCAGACAAGGGTTCTCTTTCAGTTCACGGTTCCAATAATCCACCAGTTTGACACTCTCGTCCGACAACCGGGCCGGAAGTCCCATTTCCAGCATCTTGATACCCGAAGCGATTTCGGCAATCAGCCGTTCCTGCTTGACGGCATCCTCTGTTGGGGGAATCCCGTTTTTCATCACCATTCCCTCACGGGCAAGGCGTTGCTGGTGTCCGGTGGCTGCTATGATTTGCCGAAGGGTTTCCTGTGCGTAATCGGTGTAATGTGCGAAATCCTTTTGCCGTGGAATATATATCGCGTCTTTCTGGCTGTCATAATGCGCCACACCGCTGCCATCCGTGCGAACCGGTGCCAGATTTCTCGAAATAGACTGTACGAAGGCATTGAATTTCGGCCTGAGCTCACGCAATTCCTTTTCTCCGAATCCTTGCTCGACACTGTTGCCGTATTTTGCCAATGCGTCATCGTATGCTTTCCTGTCAACGTGGGGCAGCAAAGTCTGGTCGATATTGAACAATGTGCGTATCTCCCTGTTGTGTACGCCTTTGTATCGGTTCTTCTCTTCGGGAGAAAGTTTTTGGTAGTCATCCCTTGATATGACCTCGTTGGGATTGTTCCTGTTCACGTACTTGTTCCAGTTATAGAACAGGAACGGTACTCCTTTTTCGTGTTCCTTGACGGATTCGCCTCTTGCCTTTGCTTCGCTATATAAGGTGAAGAGGTTGCTCTTGCATCCGTGCTTGTCCGAGTGCAGAGCCATGAACAGGGCGTTGAACGGACTGACCGCCACGCCTGCCGGATAAAACTTGGGATATCCCTTTCCTGTGGCATTGAGCCAGTGGCCGCCCGCGCTGACCGCTCCGCTTAACGCTCCGGAGAGCAGTTCCACTTGTTTGTCGGCGGCATTTTTCTCAAACTGTGATTTCTCTTTCATATCTGTTGCTGTTTTATTGTATTCCTCTGGTACGCACAATCGTTTCCCGGTCGTTCTCTTCGTAATTCTGCGACATCAGTTGCTGGGTACGGTCGCTCTTGGCAAGGATGGCATTGGCAAGGGTATTAAGCGACAATGCCCCGGCATTGTAAGCTGACACCACTTTTTCAGGCAACTGGATGGTGCAAGGTACATGGTCTATGGTTGCGATAAGCTTGTTCCCTTGCAGTATCGGACCGGAAATCCGTGGATTCAGCGGTTCGTCCGCATAGACCCGGTATCGGACGGAACGGTTTCCCGTATTCAAACCGTTATCTTCATTCCGTTCCCATCCTAATGCCTCGTGTCCTGCCTTGTTCAACAAATTGGCACCGCCCAGTCCGATCATCATCATTTTGAGAATAGGATTCTTAATGAATATACCGGCGACGATGCTGGCGATAGGCAGTACATTGTCTCCCAAATCCAATGATTTTGTCCTGCCCGTAAACATACCCACCAGAATATCCGGCAACATGGCAAGCACATAACCCAAATTTTTGCTTATGTCTCCCATACCACTCAATCCCAAGGTTGAGAAAAAATCGCCCCAGCCGTTTTCGTTGGCATTGGCGGTTTGCTGTCCTGCCTGTCGGTTCTGTTCTGGTTCAATGGCTGTATCTTTCCTTGATTCTTCTGCCGTTTCCGTTTCATTGGCTTGTTGGACGGATTGTGCGGTATGGATGTTTCCCGATTGTCCCGGATTGCTTGCAAGCGCGGATTGACCTTTAACCTCTTCTTTCTTCTCCATATCCTGCAAATAAGTTTCCATGTATTCCGGAGCGATGACCATCGGAATATCCTTGTATCGCTCATCTTTTATCTTTTGGCCGGCAATAAAATCAAACGGCATTTTCGCTTGGGCGTTATGGCTCATCCAGTCCCTGAAATCAAAACTCTGTACGGGAATCTTCTTGGTCAGCCGTTCATTGGTGGCGATGATATAAGGATTGTCATTGACTCTAATTTCATTGGCTTCTTTACGGAATCTGTCAAAGACATTCCTCTCACTTCCGAATACGCCCTTGCTGATGCATTCTTCAACGGATGCTGTGTTTCCTGTTTTGTCCTTGGAGGAAGTCAGTGCTGAAAATGCCAGGTCAGCCCCGACAAATTTGGCGAAGCTCGCCCAACTTCCCGCACCGCCGAGTGATATGGCATCGATGCTTGCACCGATGACTTTGCCTGTCCCTTTTTCCAGTTTGGACGGTTTGTAGGCTGCTTCCCCACGTCGCTCGATTTCTGCGGCAAGCGGTGACTGGTTCAATGTGTATGACAGCCCGAAAAGCGTGTTCTGTGCCGCCTTGCGCATGATGTATTCAGCGGAAGACTTGGGCATATTGTCTTTGACCATCTTGCCCGTCATCAACTCTCCGATACGGTATTCCGTATATGCGTAAGCGAGGTCGCACCCTAATTGCCCGGACAGTTCATCATATCTTTCCCTGCCGATTTCATCCACCACGGCGGACCGCCACTCGTTTGCCATTATCGTGAGGTCTGCCTGTATCTCCTTATTGTTTGCAATCTTCTCCCTGCACATTTCCAGATAGTCCTCCGTGGTCTTGGAGTTCCATTCCCCGGTCACTCTCAGTGTCTGGTACGGATCCATCATCGGATTACCGGCTGCCGCCATAGAACCGAGGATGCCGGCTGCACTGGTGGAATATGCAGCCATTTCCTCCGCTTGTTTGCGGTTGAGATAGTTCTGCGTGTCTCGCATGACAGGGGCAAGGTGACTATTGAAGTAGTCACCGAATATCCTTTCTATCTCCGCAAAGCGTGCTGTATGCTTGATTTCGCCCATGTTCTAATAATTCAATTGGTTCAACAGTTGTTCCTTGGTTTGTTCTATGGCGTTGTGGTATATCTCCATCTGCTTGGGGAAGAACTCTTCCAGCCATTCATCCTTTTCTATCCGGTCCTGAATGAAACGGATGGCGGCCATCCGGTCGATTTCTACGGAATGTTCGCCTTCCTCCCGGTTATTGAACCATGCTTTCGTCCACCATCGGACTCCGACACGGTCGGGATAGACGGACACCATTCTCGGAATATCGAAGCTCTGTACGTCTATCTCCAGTTCCGACAACGGGTCGATAATGCCACTGCTGGCTACTGCCTCGGATTGAAGTTTTTTTTTACTTCCTCGCTCATGGTAGAGAGATAGACATTGTGCCTGAGAGCGAGATAATTGAGAAAGTCCGCTATCAGGAGATTCTGTACCTTGCCGGCCAAAGGCAAGGCACGGCTGCCTATGCCCAAAGGGTTTGCCATGCTCGGCATCGACTCAAAGAAGTAGTTCTTGGCCGCTCCCACGGTGAACACATTACGCAGGGACTGTTCTGTATATTCGGGTACGATGTACTCGCCACGGAACAGGTCTTCCATATAGACGGGAAGGAAGCGGAGCATCAGTTCCTCGATTTCCTCCTTGTCACGGTCGTACCTGGTTTTAATCTCACCGTCAAACGGAGTGAACTCGTGTGCCGCACTGTGTCCCGATTTGCCGAGTGCCTGGATATTGCCGTAAAGCATGGTCAGGAACTCTATCGGATTCAGTTCCTCGCCGTCAAACGCCACTTCCATGTGAAGATCATTTCCACTGATGGCTACCGTCTGACCTGCTTTTACCTTTTGTCCGAAACGGATGAATATATTAGCAAGATGCGCATAGGTCACTTCGTATTTGCCGTAGCGTATGACAATATATACACCATGCTCTTTGTCCGTACCGATACTTGACACGACACCGCTGGCCACTGCCGTCAAAGGACGGTGACTGGCATGGAAGTTTATGCCGTGATGAAAGGATGTCTCTCCGGTGACGGCATCTTTCTGTTCCCCGTAGCCTTTTGACAAGGTTACTTCTTTATTCTTTTCTTCCTCAAAGGGCATACAATAGCCGCTTGGGGACTGTAAAATCATTTCTTCCGTGTATTTCATTTGTAGAATATTATTGTGTTATGACTGTCTTATCTTCTCATTCCTCCGCTATGGGTCTGTTCCTCCTGTTCCTGCTGTGGACGGGCTTGACGCTGATTGCCGGTAACGGACGCTTCTTGCTGGCGTTGGGTGTTGTTGCCAATCATCATCATGGTCAAGAAGATACCGGCTATCTTGCCGAGCCAGCCTGTACGTCCGAACACGAGGAATGCCCCGGCAATCAATCCGACTATGCTTAATCCCGATACTCTGCCATGCGCGAGGTTGCTGAAAAAGTTGCCTAACATATTCCCGGCATTCCCGTTGGAAACACCGCTTAAAAAATTGGACGCTCCATCGAGCGTGGAAGAGAGCGAACTTGACGCCTGGCTCACGCTGTCAAAAGTCTGTTCGGCTTTGCCGGTAAGTTTGTTTACCGTTTCGGTAGCCGCTTTCGCCGTGCCGCTGATGGCGTTGGTGGTGTCTTCTCCTATGACGGCATCGCTCACGATGCGCACCACGCTCTTGTCGGTGGTCAGTTTCTCCCAGCCGACATATCCGGCCGCGGCTCCTACGGTTGCCGTCTTCAATGCGCTTCCTGCCCCTCGCAAGGTCTGTGATGGGTGCAATACGGCTCCACCAACGGCTTTGCCTGTCGCTCCTGCGGCTTTACCGCCTGTCTTTAATAATGAACTCCAGAATCCCATATCTTTTTGTTTTTATATTCCCGTTATGTTAAAAAGCACCGGCCTTTCCGCTTCGTTTCCACCGTTTCATGGCAGACCTGGCTATCTCTGCTTTGTTGGCTTTGGGTTGTTCCCGTTCCGTGATTTCTGCCCACACGTCACCCATCGAGGAGTATTTCACCGCCATGGTCAGCCGTCGCAGCTTTTTGTTCATCAGTTGCAGCTTGGGACGGATTCCGAACACGATTTCCATCCGCTGTTTCTCCGTCATCTTGTTGTCTGACAGGCAGACCGTGCGTATGTCATTGACAATTTCCATGGAGTTGTATATCAGTTCCCGGTATATCTTGTTCCGGTTCGTGGAGAGTGCTACTGCCACGGCATTGGCAGGACTTTTCCTGAGTTGCCCGGTGAACTCTCCCATGTTTTCCGTGAGATGGGTTATCTCGTGATAGAAGCCGTATATCTGTGCGGCGTAACTGATGACCGAACGGAATGAATCCAGATAATCATTGAACTCCCGTTGCAGGTCGGTGACGGCTTCCACCTCCTCTTTCGTCCAGATGTGTCCGGTGGTTTGCAGGAGCATGATTTTCTCTTGGTTCTTCAAGGTCTTCTTGGACTTTTCGGTATAGATGAGAACCATTCCGGCAAGGGTGGGGTCTATCTGCGCGTGGACTTTCACGCCTATGCACAGCAGTGTGATTATGATAAAGATTGCCCGTCTCATTTTCTCTTTCCTCCATCTTTTTATCTTGCCGTTGCTGCCCTGCGCCACCTGCTCATTGCCATTCGTGCCACTTCACCATTGTTCCTGTCCAGCATACCTGCCGTCACGTTGTTCCACACGTCAGTCATCGTGTAAGTCCTGATGCTCAGGTAAAGCAGGTTGAGTTTCTTTTGGAATGCGGACAGTTGGTCGTTCAATGCCCATAGGGTCTGGCTCCGTTCCGCTCCCGTAAGCATATTCTCCTTACCTCCTTTTGCCACGGCATCACGGAGCAGGGAGAATACCGTCACCAGTTCGGTTGCGGTCTCGATATACAGGTTGTTCATGCTCATTGCGGCGACAATGCCCTGTGGATTGTCGCTGATGGCTTTCTTCAGCTTGCATAGCGAGATAAAAATCCTCACACCGTCATTGTACAGGTGGGTACAGGCTTTCAGCGAGGATGCGAAACCGCTTGCCGTTTTAAGGTAGCTGTTGTATTTCTTCTCCCACTGGCGCATCTGCTCGAACTCTGCGGCAATGGTATTCTGTAAAAGGGCGGTTTTCTTCTGCCCGTCCATCTGGTCTTTTACTTTGCCGAGAATCAGTTCGTTGCCTTCTGCCAATGCCACATATTCCAACGGATTGGTCGTGACAATCTGCGCCTTCGCCGTGACAGACAAGATGATGCCGAATAGGAGCATCGTTATTTCAGTGATTGGTGATCTCATAGATTCCTTTTCGTTGTTTGTTAAACTCTACACGCTCTCTGATAATATCCACGATATTGATTCGTTTGGGCAGACCTGTCAATTCCAGCTTGGGCGTGGTCCTGTCCATAGACAACACTGTGACAGTCTTTAGTCCGAGAATCTGCTGCAACAAGCTCTGCTGTTCGTGGAAGTCCACCACACGGTACAATTCGATGTAACCGATACTGCGCTGGAACACGCCATGCTCGGCAGTCAGCTGTTCGCTACCGACGTGATAGCGTATGCGTTTCAGGTATATAAGCCGGTAAATCAAAATGAGGGAAAGGAGAACGGCAAAGAGGGCGGCGATAGATGCAAGAGGGGCGTTCTCCATTCCTCCATAGACCAGTCCCATGGGACAAAGCAACAGCAAGGGCAGTTCGTCAATGAAGAACTGTGCCGTTTGCGGTCGTAGCGAAATCTCTCTGTATATCGGTTGTTGCATGGCTCTTATCTGTGTATATTTGGTTGTCGGTGTTCTTCTTCCTTGTCGGTTGCATACCCTGTGGTACCGAGTGGTGCTCCCAATGGGAGAATCGCGTCCTTGATGCTGTCAAGGTATTCCTCGCTTGTTTTGCCAAGCAGGGTATCGTTCCAGTCCTTGTAACAGGGCATCAAGGGAAATACTTTTATACGGTCGGAATTGATGTGCATGGATTCCGCTATGGCTTGGAACTTTTTCACGAACTCACGCCCGGCACTGTCGTTGTCGAAACACAAGTAGTGGTTTATATCCGGAGTGACGGAAAGCATACCGCGAATCTGCATATCGGTGGGAGTGCCGCCCGTGGAGACGAACACGCTTTTCTTGGAAAGGTCAGGGTTGTCCCGAAAGCCATTCCTGTGTATCTGGTAGAAAGCCATTGCATCGTAGGCACTTTCAAACCACGCAACGCCGCCTGCCTTTTGCAAAGGCTCACCGCTGAAATTGGCTATCCATAAGCCCTCGCTGCTGTTGCTGCCCTCGGCTTTGCCCTTGTAACTTCCGCTACCGTCCATCTTGGGACGGCCTCGTTCCTCCAGTCCTGCAATCTTGTCCGGCTCTTTGGGAAGTACCAGTGGAAAGGCAAGGTTGGCATACGCCAAACCGTCTGAACGGTGTCTGGTAGCCAGAAAGAAATGGTCGGCAAAAGCCCGTTGTGTGAAGATGTCGATGCCACGGTTCTTGAAGTAGGGGTAAAAACGTTTGTGGGTCTCCCGGTCATTTACGTCAAAACGGTGGATGTCGTAATCATCCAGCCTGAACGGAGTGTTCTCCCGTCTGGGTTGGATGATGCGCAAAGGTCTGTCATTGATGGGTTGGTTCAACAGCCTGTTGCAGACAAGGTTGACCAACCTGTCGGGAGAGACGCCGTTCCGGTGTTCCGCAAATTTCTCAGGGAATGCCTTGATAAAGGATATGATATTATAGAGCTTTTGCTGTGGTGGCTGGAAACAGCATTTGCCGTTCGGCGTGACGATGAACTTGTCACCACGGATGCGTGTGCCGTTGCTGTCCGTGCGGATATAGGACGGATAACGCAAGCCGTCACGCTTGTTCAGGTGATAGCCTGCGTCCATCAGTATATCCTGAATGTCCAGCCGTTGCAGGAAGTCATCGTATGTCAGTTCTCCGTTTGCCATCTGTGTGTTCCTTTTATTCCTTAAAATCCTCTGCGCATCTCTGCCACCTCCTTGTTCATCTGCGCTTCAAAGTTCCTTGCTGCCACATCCATCGGCGAGTCCACTCCCGGCTTGAAATAAGGACGGGGTGCGGAACTGAAACGCTCTCCGTAAAATTCCGGACAGGGATGGTGAAGCCCGTGGGCGACATCCGACAGCACTACCGCACCTGCGGCAAGTGCGGCGAATATCTTCGTACCCAATCCGCTGCTCATTTCAGGACGGGTCTTCATATCCACTTCGTTGAATATCTTGGAAAAGAGCTTCATGCGGTGGTAGTCATCGACTGCCAGGAACTTGTCGTACTGTTTCTGGCTGATTTCATGGGTGATGGGTTCTCCGTTGATAATGGCGGTCATCTTGTATTTGCCCTCCGTTTCTGCCGGTTGTACGGCGATGGCTTCCACTTCCACCTCACGTCCGTGTTCTCCTTCCCGGTACCAGCCTTTGTTTTCGTTGATGTATGACAAGTCCCGTCCGTCAATCAAGGCTCCTTCTTGTGGCTCTCTGATGATATGTTCGTCTTCTTGCAGTACTGTCTGTTCGGTAGAGTGCGGTGCAAGGCTGTTATCGGATTCCAATGGCAGGAGCAAGTCCTGTTCCTGCCGGTTCCGCATAGCCAGATCCTGCTCCACTTCGGGGTGCAGGGCAATGCTGATGCGCTCCTTGCTGTTCAGCGATTCCAATGTGATTTTATCGGAATAGTCATTTTGAATGACATTGTTCAGAATCTCCAGGCGTTTCTCAACCGGATGCTCTTCAATGGAATTAGATACCAGTGCGGATAATTCCTCTTCTGTCAGGTCATAGACCATATCGGCACTGACTTTTTCTGACTGGACGGTCAGTGTTCCGGCTTCCGTATCCACGATGATGCCGTGTGACGAAAGGCATTCCTGCCACTTCTCATTGGAGAAATAGACGGGTGAGGTAATCAACTCCTTGTAAGGCTTTGCCGGTTCTTCGCTTCTTGGCTTGTTTACCATCGGGGTGATGACTGCCTGCAAATCCTGCAAGACATCCTGCCGGACTGGCTGTACCTGCTCTTGTGGTTGCCGATGCCCTTTGTAGTAGAATCCGTAACCGCCGGATTGCATTTCACCGGGTTTCATCCGTTCGTCCGGGCGTTCTGCCACCATAGGCGTACCTGCATAGAAAAGCCGGCCGCCGACCCTGCGCAAGTGATAGCCTTCCTGCTGTCTGGGAGTCCATCCGAGGAAAGGGGGTGGCATACCGTACCTGCCGACCCTGCCATACTCACCGATGCCGATACGGTAGCCGTGAAGTCCCATTGCCACACGACCGTTGGCGTTGCGAGCGTGGACGAAGTTGCGGGGCATATCAAAATCGTCCTTTACGATGTCCGTGAAGGTCTCGTAGGCTTTCTTGTTGGCATGGTTCGTTCCCCAGTCGCTCAGGGCCTGCATCTGCTGCCTGCTGATGGGGTATCGTAACAGTGGGGAATCGTGCCCCTGTACTACCAGCTGGTAGCTGTCACCCACAGGTACGATATGGGCTTGCATACCGTTGCGCATCAAAAGAGCACGCATTTCGGGTTGCAAGTCCGGTCTCATCGGGTTTGTGTTGGTTCGTATTGCCATAGTCCGTGTTTATGCTTCACCGCTTTCCATGGCGGCTTCTAATTGTTCACTCTTGTAGTGGACGAATTGCTCGGCTGCCGTATCGTCAATCGTGAGCGAGTGCGCCTTGCAGTATTCCACCAGTTCTTCCTGCCATTCGGCAGAAAAGTGGTTGACGTAATCCAGCCAGCCGTATTCTCCGCGCTCCATCTTCTCGATGAGCACTTCTTCGGGATAATAGGTGTTTTGTGCCATAATTACAATGTTTGAAAGGTTTTACTTGTGAAGTCCCGCACCCATATTGCGTTGGGCACTCTTTTTCTGCTCGTTCCAGAGTTCTTCCGTGTATTGCTCTTCCGGGATATAGTCGAGATTGCCGTCATCGTCCATCATCCAGCAACCGTAACAGCCGAATGTGTATTTGTCCCATTCTCTTTTGGTCTGCTCGCTCCATTTCTTGGTGTCTCCCTGGCAGAAGCGGATACCGTCCTTCTCGTGCAGGCTGATGCCGACTGTTACAGGCTCGTCTTGCATCACAAAGGTCAGCGGTTCGCCCTGCTGCATCACCTTGATTTCGGCATTGCTGAGTTTCAGTTCTTCTGCCATCACCTGGAGGTTCCGGGCGATGACCTGCGTGGGGACGGACATGACCTGATTGGTTTCGGTATCGATCTGTACGAAGGCTTTTGTCTTTCGCCCGTCAGCCGTTACCGTGTCGGCAAGAATGACTTTGCCGGAACGGAGCTGCTTCTGTTGTTCCTCGCTGTACTTCTCCAAGGAGGATTTCTTCAGCACCGGGTAGAACACGACATCGGCTTCTCCGTTTTCCTTGCGCACGAAAGCGAATCGGCTACGGTCGGTGACCGTGTTTCCGTTATCATCGTTTACCTTGATGGGAAGTACAGGCGAGTGCCTGCCGTGGCTGAGTTCTTCCAAGATGTGCATAGGAAGGTCTTCAATCATTTCCTGTGTGAGTCCGAACTGCGAGAGAGTTTCGTAAGGCAGTTCTTTAAATTCAAATCGTACTTGTTTCATACTTTAATATAATATTTTGATTATACTTTGGCAAAGGTATATACTATTGTCCATACTTCAATTCGCGTAGTTCTAAATAGCCTGATTATTTGTGTTTATTTATGCTTTAAGTATGATTATGATGCAGTATTCATACTCTAAACTTATTTAATGTTATATTTTGGAGGTAAATCAAGACATCTTTTGGCACGGTCGGAGAACTGTTCCTACATTTGCATCTATGAGTAATACACGAATCGTTATAGCCCTTCTTTTGTTATTATCCGGAAACCATGTGAAAGCGCAGTTCAACACGGTTTCCTGTTCGGGCTATCGCTATAAAGTCACTGTTGAAAATTCCACCCGGACGACAAACAAAGCAGAGGCGACACCCGAAATCATCACCTCTGAAAACGAGAAGTCCGTACCCGACAAGGTTTCATTGTCAAGTACGGACACAAAAAAGAAAGAGCAGGTAGCTCGCTATCTCAGCGTATGCTATCCGCTCTCACATATCAAGATAAATTCGCCTTACGGTTATCGCAAAGACCCGTTTACGGGAAAAAGAAAGTTTCATAACGGCATTGACCTTCATGCCCGGAGTGCCAAGGTATTTGCCATGATGCAGGGGAGAGTCATTGCTGTTGGGCAGGATAAGGTGTCTGGGAAATATGTCACTCTCCAGCACGGAAACTTCACCGTCAGTTATTGCCACCTTTCACGGGTTTCCGCATCAAAGGGGCAGATTGTCAAGGTAGGTGAAGTGGTAGGCATCACCGGCAATACAGGCCGCAGTACTGGTGAACATTTACATATTACCATACGTCAAAAAGGAAAATATATCAATCCAAAGATATTCATTGACTACATTCATTCCGTTCAAGAATCTTGTGTGATGACATTGGCTCATATGTTATGACCTAATAATGTGGGTGAATACCACGAGCGATAACATGTATGCGAAACACCGACAGCCCTTTGATGAAATCAAACATCGCCATACACTCAACGAGGTTGGCGATGTCGCGGAAGGTCGGTATGATTGGAAGATTGATAGAGGGCGAGGTGGAATCCTAAGATAGATTTTCACTTTTGAGGGTTGAATGTGTCAGATATTTGCTTTGCAACCCTGTTTATTGCTCCTTTTATATCATGCGAAGCTCCTGCAACCCCAAGAGAGGAATATGCGCCTTTGCATGATGCTACAGGACGCCCTGTATTATAGTCTATAAAATTGACTGTAACAATAGTCTCTTCGGGTTGCACGTTTATACAGGAAGCACAAAACGAGAAAGGAAGAAAAAGAGAGTAATTGATTGATAATGAGAAGTAATTGGCTTTGAATGTCTTTGGTTGCCGAGTGGGTGAAATGCAGTTTTTAGCGGATAAAAGCAAACATTCCGTTTCTATCCCGTTACCCATTTTAGGCGGAGCAAAACACAGCAGTTGAGTGTCTTTAAGTGGCTGACTATAACGCTGTTTGTCTTCGGTTTACATTGTTCAAATAAGCAAGTGTTATAACTGTGCTTTATCCTAAAGCACTAAAGCCGAAGGCTTTGCCCCGCAGGGCAAGAGGAAGAACAGGACGAAGTCCAGTTCCCTCTTGCTTAATTTAGCGAAACTGACAGAGCCGGGAGGCGAGGTTGTTTCAGCCAAATGCGGAGCAACTTCTGAAGGCGTAAACTTAAAACAAGCCTTCATCCGCTTGCGCCATTCTGCTTAAACACAAAAAGCAGAGTTATTCAGGTTCTTTATCCTTATCATCCGTTGGGTGCTTCTTGTCAAACTCTTGATAGGTTTGAAAATCCATGTGTTCACGGACAAAGGAGCGAACATCATTTACTCGGTAGTAGGTCTTATGACCTATCATAAAGAAAGGAAGTTTTTTACTGGAACGATACCTTTGTAAAGTACGATAAGATACTTTTAGGAGAAAGGCTAAATCTTGATTGTCGAGCAGTTTCTCGTCAGGGTCAAATACTTCTTTTGTGTTGATGAGTGATTTTAAATCCTGACCAATTTCACTCAATTTCTTGGACAGCTTTTGCATCCATTTTTCAAAATCTTCGTTATTGATATACTATTTTGTTTCGTTTTACAGATTAATACTACTTATGTCCAATGCATTGACGGAGCAAAGTTCGGCAGAACGAAGCAACAAAAATAGGGGAATCTCTATGGACTCCCCTAAAATAGATTTGTAAATTCATGTAAATTAACGATTTACAAAATCATCTTTTTTCATCTTCTTCTTGCGGCTTTCACGAACGATAAGATTTTTCAGGTAATCTAACGCTTTGGTTAAGTTGTAGGGCTTGCGTTTGAATACTCGTTCTTTTGACTTGTGGGCATCCCCGAACGTGAAATTGAATGCCTGCTCCAGAGCATGGGCGATATGAATATATGGAGCAGGATTTCCTTCTTCATTAAAGAACTGTCCTGAAAGTTCAAATGAAACAGCAAATTCTCCCACGCTATCAATCCCCAAGCCTTGCGACTTGGGGACGAAATATACTTTTGAGTTGTAGGGAATAACGTTTTTATTAATAAGCTGATTCGTTTGTCTAAATGTGAATTTCAGTAAGTCAATTTCAGACTCAAGAAATAAAATCGCCTTTCGCTGATAAGTTTTTTTGAGCCTATTTTTTTTCCAACTCGCAAAGAGGTGATGTTCCCAGAAAATCAAGCTCAATACGAGTAATACTTAACATCCGAAATATTTCAGAATAGCTTTGTTTAGATTGACTAATAGTCTTTACCAACTCCATAAAGTGCGTATAAGCATCTTGCATTTCTTCATTTGTCACTTGTGAAGCATCAGACAATAGCCTGAATAACTTCAAATCTATTTTATTCATAATAGACTTTATTTGTAACTGCCTTTTATTCCATAATCCGCATCTTGATTATTAAGAGATTTGTTTCCAGAACTATGAGTTTTTCCAAAACTAAAATTCCACGTAAGAGTAGCAACGATGGTTTGTGAAGCACTACTGAAACTTTCCCGTCTGAAAGGTGCTTGATTATTTTTATTCTCTATCACAGTACGTGAAACATTCTTGAATGGATTGAACGCTCCTATACCAAAAGAGAAGTTATCGGTATTGTATTGAATGGCTAAATAATGATAATTACCACTCTTAATAACGGTTTCACCATACAGCTTCTCATCAAATGGCTGTATCTGAACGATAAACATCCATTTCTTATACATTGCCAAGACATTCGCACTATAATAGAAATTAGAGTATTCATGAGAATAATTGTTCCCTTGACTGTTGAAATGATTGTACCCACCTGTAAGCGAAAATTGCAGTATGTTTTTTATCATTCCCACCTTTAGGTTCATTTCTGCATTATACTTGTTCCAACTCTTCATATTTTCGGGTATTATCAGGAAAATATTACCTTGTTCTTTGACTGATTCCATGATGGGATTATGCTTGTAATGATGTCGTAGGTTAGCATTGAATGTAAACAAGCCTTTTTTGTGTTCGTAAAAAAGGTTATTGTTCAGATTGCTGTAAGGCTTTAATAACAAGTTTCCTCTTTCGGCAAGATAAGGGTCGAGCCTTATTTCCGTGTCAGTCAACTCAACTAAAGTCGGGTTGGTTTGGCTCATCTCCACATCGTAACGAATAAAAGAATTTTCATTTAATCTATATCCCAACATGGCTTTAGGCAAGAAGTTATAATAACTCTTATTAATTGAGATATTAGAAAAATGTACCCGATTAGCCTTTAACCCAAGAGAACAGCTGAATTTATCTTTACTGTGATTCCATTCTGAAAAAACGGAAGTTTCCATTTGATTCAAATCGGACTTAAAAACTCCATTTTGCTGAACTTCTTGTTTCGTAAACGATTGAATATGCTTTGCTCCAAATTTCAAACTGCCATAAGTAAAGCCCTTCTCGTAAATACCTTCTGCTATCAATGAATATTTATCAGATGACAAACCGAACTGCTCTTTGAAAAGAGTATTGGCATTGTCGTATTCTATATAATTACGACCTGTTTCTACTTTGGCATAACTCCCAACAATGTTGGCATAGACTTTTTGCTGATTCTTCAAACCACGCTCATAGTATAGGTCTATTGAAGGGGTATTTATTTTCTGACTAACGCCATCAAATATCTGCCCTATCTTTATGCCATTTTCTATCAAATTACTTTTGAAATCATTATGCGGATGATTTGTCAAAGCATACTTCAACTTTGCATTGAAGAATACCGAATCACTTTGTTGATAGTTATATCCGAAAGTAACATCATGCATCTGATATGAATAATCTCCACCATCTCCGATTTCATCTCTCTGTATCGGAGTTGAGTTTTCAAACTGATAGCTTCCGGTACGTGTCCGATTATTGCTATTGAATTTCTGAAAAGCGGTTGTGTAATTTAATGTATATTCCGACTTCCCTTTGTTAAACTTGGCGAAAAGCACATCGCCGCCCGCAAGAATATTCAAAGAGTTCATCAAGTCCACTCCGATAACACCACCCTTATCGTCCCTTATAACAATAAAATTAACGATTTTAGATGCTGCTCCATATCTTATTCCTGCGTAATCCAAATATTCAACCCGCCTAATTTGACATGGTTGCAAAGTCTGAATCTCTTCTGAAGTAACATTTACTCCATTGATTTGCAACATGACTTTCCCGCCATCGAAGGATGAAATCGTATTCGTCATTGGGTTAATGTTCAATCCTGGAAGCATCATAGTATTCAATAGTTGCATTCCGTTTGCCGAATGGTTAAGTTGTAGTTTTGTCGGAAAAACTATTCGCTGATTTATTTTATTGATTGTGGATGAAGCTGAAATAACAATCTCACCAAGCGACAATACACTTTCATTTAATAACACGTCTATTTCTGCCGATTCTGAAAGGTTTTGTAACAAGATTTTTTTAGCTTCAAAGCCCATACAAGATACCGACAATACGTAATCATCGGAAGTGAGGTTTGTAAATACAAATCTTCCAATTGAATCAGTTGTCGTTCCGTTTAGGAATACGGAATCCTGCTTGAATAGAACAACACTGGCGTATTCAACAGATTCTTTTGTGTTTTGATTAAGTACTCTTCCTGAAATGCTATTCGATTGTCCCGAAGCATTCAAACTTAGAAATAGGAAAAATACAGTAAGATATAATAAATGCTTTTTATTTAAGTCCATACTTGTTTTCTTATAAATGAATATAGACACAGATATAGCATCTGCATCAAAATCCTGATTAATAAATAATAATAGAAAATCCGCCCTCAGAAGATTTGAGGGCTATAAGAAAACTGAGAAAACCTTTCTCAGTATAGACTATGCACGGATTCTAAAGGTACGTGCTAATGTACAGCGTATGCTTGACATGATTTGTTTATACTAAATTTTATGCAAAGATAGGCTTTTTTCTGAAAAGTAATATCTTTGTATTGAGTTTTTTTGAAACAATGGAAAAAGAAAGCAGACCGAAGTCTTTCGTTCGTCTCTAAATCGTTACCCATTGTTTATTCTCCTTTCTTAAAGCCCTGATATTCAGCGGGCAAAAATCCAATTTTGTACTTCACGTTTACGCCATACTTGACTAACAAAAGTTTTTCCTGTTGTGACGGTGTCAACTCGTAGATTCTGGCATCACTTACAAGTTTTAAGTGTGAGTTCTCCACAGCATCAAAAAGCTGAATCTCGTACTCCATCAACTCTGCCGGAATATGATAGGTGTCGTTATTGATTATAGATGCATACTCATATCGTGACAGGTTGACATTCGTTGAAACTGTAGACTTCGATGTAGTGCAAGCCGTAAACAATATTAAGGCAGCAAGTATTGAAAGAAATTTGAATCGATGGTTCATGATTCTGCATCGGATTATTCGAAGTCCAACAATACACGTGTATACACGCTCTCATAGCGGATCAAAAGTCTGACATCCGGCTGATGGCTGGTTAAATACGGATAAGTTATCACTATCTGATTTTCTTTTATCTCGAATTCGAGTTCATCAGTTAGGTTATTATATCCATCTGTGAAATAGGCATCTACATTCTTGTCAATATGGCAGCCTTTGGAGAACGTGAATGTCGCTCTTTCCTTGCCGTACCCGTCATTTTGATGGGTCCCGGAGAAATGGCTGTCCCATTCGGGAAGCTGTTTGACTTCGGGGAAACACTCAGTATAGCTGATTTTTGCTCCGGCTATATCTTTGTCCTTATCGTAAATCCATGAATCAACATACAAACTCCACATGAAACGCTATTCATGCTCATAAGCATAGAATGTGTCAAAAACACAGCCACTATTCATATTTGCAGAATTATACAAATCCATAAAGTGTTTCGTTTCAGTTTCATTGTGCCATTTTGTGCTTTTATCGTATTGGATTAAGAACTCAAGAACGGATATTGACAACTTCATATCCAGAAATTCTTTTGTAATTCTCTCATATGCATCTGTTTTAGAATTAGCCTTGACAAAGACATATACAAATCCACCTTTTACGGGATTCTCCTTATACTTGTATTCTATACTTGCCCAAAATACCTTCATATACTTTACTGAATTAGATTTTATATTGCTTATCAGTCAGTTTCCAGGACGCACGCCATGCCTTGACAACTCCATATAGCGTTAAATCCATTTCATGATGATTTCGAGAACTTCGTTGAGTTTGTTGCGCAATAGGCGTTAGATGTATTCGGCATAACAACAAACCGTAAATGCAACTACCAGATTATAGTATCATCCCATTCTTGAACATCACTTGAATATGTATAATCATAATTAATGTCCCCACCATATGGACTGCAAAATCGCAATTCAAAAGCTTTGTCATTCGCATCCAATAGAAACCACATACCCTTATATTCATAAAAATTATCACCAACTGGCTTCAATCCCAAGTCCGAAAGTGATTGGCACTGCATTTTATGGGTTTTATTGTATTCATCTATAAGCCTTACCACTTCATTACCAGCCTGCAATTTTTCATCGTGTAATTTACCCACGCCACTAAATTCAGAAAGACATATAACCCCGATTACCAATGTTACGGCATAGACCGCCCCTTCATATTTTACAATTTGCTTTTTTATCTTCTTGGCATAGCATTTGACAAATAATAAAGGTAACTGGGATATAGCAAGAAAAACCATTACACAAGCTACCGCAGCAAAGACACGATATAGCAAATAATTCTTCCAAGGGTGCAGATTGATGTTAAGAGCGGTAGCATCCGCATTTCCTCCCAGCCAGAAAAAGAGAGCTACAAATAAAAAGATTATCATAATCCCAAAAATCGCTCCTTTATATAGCCACAGACCATATTTTGGACATTTCACCATTAGCCCAAAAGAAAGAATTACTGCAAAAGCTAATATTAGCATTATCAATGTTACCATATCGCAAAGTTACATATTTTCGCTGACATACAGCTTATTTCCTTGAATTTTCGTGTCTCTTTGCTTTCTGCTCTAAATTATAAAAATATCTATTAACTGTTAAGATTTAGTTAAATCTTTCATTCAAAACACTCGCCTTTTCCAATCCATCCACTCCCTAAAAGCAACTTTTTCACTCCCTCTTTTCCTTAATTGATAGTTGTACCGTTATTTTCTTACACGGCTGATTTTCAGCGACAAAAGTCATTGAAAATCAATTCCACATGTAACAGCGTGGTGCGCCAACTTCACGAGCAAGGGACTGATGTGGTCATGGTAGATACCGGTAACTCATACGAGGGATTGTGTGAATACGTGGGAGGCAAATACATCTCCTACACGGAGGAACGCCCCATTACCATGAATCCGTTCCGCATCAACCGACAGGAGCTGAACGTGGAGAAGACCGGATTCCTGAAAAACCTTGTCCTGCTGATCTGGAAAGGAAGCCAAGGGACTGTCACCAAGACAGAAGACAGACTGATAGAACAGGTCATCACAGAGTATTACGACACCTACTTCAACAAGTTCAACGGCTTTGCACCGCCCCAAAGGGAGGATTTGCGCAAAAGTCTCCTGATTGACGAGCGCAACAAAGGCGGCAACCGTTCCGAAAACGAAGCGGAACTGAACGCACGGATAGAAAAGGTTATCGACGAGATAGAGCGAAGAAGAAAGGAACTGAAAGTGGAAACATTGTCATTCAACACATTCTATGAGTTCTCCGTACAACGCATTCCCGACATCTGCAACGAGAACAGCATTTTGGGGATAGACTTCTCTACCTACCGCTATATGATGAAAGACTTCTACCGGGGCGGCAATCACGAAAAGACCCTGAACGAGAATATGGACAGTTCGCTGTTTGACGAGACCTTCATCGTCTTCGAAATCGATTCCATAAAAGATGACCCGCTCCTGTTCCCCTTGGTGACGCTCATCATCATGGACGTGTTCCTGCAGAAGATGCGCATCAAGAAGAACCGCAAGGTCTTGGTCATCGAAGAAGCCTGGAAAGCCATCGCTTCCCCACTTATGGCGGAGTACATCAAGTTTATGTATAAGACCGCCCGAAAGTTCTGGGCAAGCGTGGGTGTGGTGACACAGGAAATCCAGGACATCATCGGCTCTGAAATCGTAAAGGAAGCCATCATCAACAACTCCGATGTGGTAATGCTGCTTGACCAAAGCAAATTCCGTGAACGCTTCGACACCATCAAGGCGATACTCGGACTGACCGATGTGGACTGCAAAAAAATATTCACCATCAACCGATTGGAGAATAAAGAGGGACGTTCATTCTTCCGTGAGGTCTTCATCCGCCGTGGCACGACCAGCGGAGTCTATGGTGTGGAAGAACCGCATGAATGCTATATGACCTACACCACGGAACGAGCGGAGAAAGAAGCGTTGAAACTCTACAAGACAGAGCTGCAATGCAGCCACAAGGAAGCTATCGAGCGGTATTGTGCCGACTGGGAGGCTTCCGGGATAAGCAAATCCCTGCCGTTCGCCCAAAAAGTGAACGCTGCCGGAAAAGTATTGAATCTTCATCAACCAAAGACAAAACAACAATGAAACGATTCGCTCTCATAATAATGACAATAGCCACGATTTTCGCCCAACAAGTTCATGCCCAGTATTACAGCGTGAACTTCGATGCGAAAACCGTGGCCGCCATGGTTGCAGCCTACGGTACGGGAACTGTTGCCGAGGCATATTATGACGAGCAGGTACAAGCCATCCTGAAACATTATAAGGCTACGGAAGTGGCAACAGCCGGTATATTCGCAAGTAAATTCCTGGAGCGCAAAGCACTCACTGATTTGGGCATCTGGAGCAGCGCCACGGAAAATTATTACTATCGGAGAATCTATCATTTAGTGGCACACAAGATTATCCCCAAGACATGGATTGTCGCCAAGCTGATGCTCCGTTCTCCTCAGACCGCCCTTCATTGGGGCAGCTATCTGATGAAGGTGTGTGATGATACCAAAGCCCTCTGTATGCAGTTCGAGAGCATTGTCACCAACAGCACCTTGTCATTTTCGGACATCGCCTTTTTGGAGTTCAACGAAGAGATAGCCGCTATCTTGAAACTCTCGGAAATCGGCAATGTGGATTGGGAACGCCTCTTTGACGACCTATCCAAAGTTCCGGGCAATTTCACGAAAGAGAACCTGAAAGCCGATTTGGATAAACTCTATCAAATGGGAGCCGGCCTTGCCACTTCGGGTATCACCAACATCGGTAACGCCCTTTTGCAGCAAAACTCTTTCCATGAGCTGATGAACGGCAAGGTCAGCAAGGTCATTGACATCTATGAGCATTACAGCGGTCTCTTCGAGCAGTTGGAAAACAATGCAGGACAGACCATACTCGGTATCGTGGGCGGTCCGGACAATGTGGCAGGATTGTTCAAGTTCAGTGATTACAACCTCACTTCGTGGATTACCGATTATCTGGACGAAACAGCTGGGAATTACTACACCCAGCGATGGTACATCGCAAGGCGTGACCGTGGCAGTGTCTCCCTCTGCGGCTATTATCCCCCGACAGATAACAAGAGCATCCTTGAAGGTGGTGAATGGACCCGCTTCAAGACAAGCGATCCGAACTTCTATCCCAACGCATCGCAAAAGGAGCAGGCCCTTTCCAATTCGGAACGCTATGCCGGATGGTCAAGGAACAGGGTGCAGCAGCTTAACAATGCCAATGACGGCTTCAGTTACACCATCAATTATTACCAGTCCAGCTATATCATCAGTCGCGGTGGCAAGCAGACCAAGAAAGCATACGCCTACGAAATCCACGTCACGAAAAGTTGGGACAACGAGGAAGTCGTTTACGAAGATCTATTTGACTCCTACTCCATGGACTTGAATACTTTCAAGACACAACTAAATGCACTTTTGTCAGAGTTCAACGAGAACGAAGACGGGTATGTCTATTATATCGCGTCCGACAGCCGGAACTATTATCAGGCAACCAACGAAGAGAAGCTGAAAGGCTGTGAGACGGTAACAATCAGTGTGACCTGTTCGGACGGTGCGACACTTGGGCAGGGAACGACCCAGTACAAGTGCCGTAAATGCGGTAAGACACTTAACGCCCATTCCAAAGAGTGCGCGATGAAGACCACAGCCGAGAGCGAAGAACTTGACTTGTCGGAACTGGATGCCATGCAACGGGAAGCGGACAACAAGGTTTACGCACTCCAGTCCCAAATATCCGCATTGGAAAAGGAGAATGAATCGCTGATCGAGCAGATAGCCAATGCCAGCGTAGAAGATGCCATCCCTCTCCGTCAGAAATACAATGAGAACAAGGCGGAAATAGAGAGGCTGAAGCCGGAGCTTGCCACCTGGCAGCAGAAACAGGCAGAAATCGCACAGGCTAAGGAAGAAGCCAAGAGCGAGAACGATGTGGCGACCGATGACTACTACCGCATACCGGCAATCATGCAGGACTGCAAGACGGCTTACAACATCACCTGGCAGGACAACGGATCGTGGAACGGCTACACCTTTATCAGAAAAGGGACGATACCCAATATCAACGGTATCATCACGTTCAGGGCAACACTGAAAATCGCGCGCAAACCGAAATATTTTCTGGGCATCAAGATACACAGAGCCATCCTGCAAATCTCGTGGGACTTGACCACGGAATATTCCGATACCCACGTGGTGGAAGTGATGACACTCGATCCTGGCATGAGCGAAAAGGAGAAGGCGAAGTTAGTCAACGACCGTATAGCCGAGATTGCGAAAGAATATCCGAAATGCAAGATAACCACGGAATATGCCCGGACAGCCCCGCAGGAAGACACGAAGACCAACGACATGTACCATCTGCTTTGGTCAAGCGACCGTCTTGAGATTGCCCGTGAAGTGGACTCCCGGCTTACGAAGATTTATGCCGACCTGGTATCCTTGGAGAAGATGATGCACTACAAACGCAGTATCATCGACGTGCTGAAGGATGTGCTTCCCCCAATCAATGACGAAGAGGGGCGCAGGCTGTCCCTTGTGGAAGAATGCCACGACCGATGGATGGAGAACGCAAGAAACAAAAAGATAAAGGAGGGCAAGCGATGAACACAGGCAAGACATACATATTCGGACTGATACTCATGTTGCTTGTCCCTTTGTCCGCAAAGGCACAGTGGAGTTTTGACATAGGTACGGTGGAAGCCTACATCAACGACCATAAGCAACAGCGCAGCCTGTTGCTGGCCCGCTCCACATTGGAACACAGCAACAAACTCCTGCACGAATACAGCCGTAAGGAGACTGTCGGCTACAAGGAGTTGAACGTGGATTTGGATAAATACACCAGAGCCTTCGATGTGATTGACGTGATGTACCAGTCGCTACGCACGGCGTTGAATGTCCATTCCACCTATCAGGGAGTCAATGACAGAATCTCGGACTACAAGGCGATGCTTGAAGATTTCAACGAAAAAGTCATCAAACGGAAGCACATCGAGCTGGCAGATACGCTGATACTCTCCATCAATGCCAGAGCCATACGGATGATAGCCCAGGAAGGCGAATACCTCTACAAGTCCGTGAGCGATTTGGTATTGTACGCCACAGGAGCGGCAGCCTGTTCCTCTTCGGACTTGCTGATGGTGTTGAACAGCATCAACTATTCTTTAGACACTATCGAAAGGCATCTGAACAGAGCCTACTTCGAGACATGGCGGTACATACAAGTCCGTATCGGCTATTGGAAAGAGAAAGTCTATCGCACCAAAAGCAAACGTGAACTTATAGACGATGCTTTCGGACGGTGGAGGCAATCAGGAAAACTGGATTATTGACAACGAAAAAACAGAGAAATATATGAAATGGATATTGACAACAGTAATGATGATGGCTGTGACAATCGGAGCAAAAGCCCAATATGTCACTTACAACCACGATTCGCCCAAGATGAATCAGATCACAGTGGGAGAAACCGGAGCCGGTGCGCTCAAACCTGAACTTTATTACACGTTGCTGCACAACAAATACAAGAAAACGGCAGCAGTAAAGAACAAGCTCGCATTCCGAACGACGGCAGGTGTGGCATCCTATCAACAGGTGGACGAGGCGGAAGCCATTGACTCCGCACTGACCAGCCGGGCCAAGATTGAAGCCTTGAATGTAGCAGACCGACAGGTGGATCTTGCCTGGTTTGCGGAAAAGGACAAGGTAGAATCCCAGATGCGGCAGTTTCAGAAGAGCATAGACCGCATATTGCTGACAGGCGGCTCACCAAAAGATAAAGAACGTTGGAGCGACTACTACCAGGTATATCAATGCGCCATCAAAGCGACAAAGGATGCCTATATGCCCAATGCAGAGCGGAAGCGACAATATCTGCAAATCTATGCCGATGTCTCCAAACAGAATGATGTGCTGGTCAAATACCTCGTCCAGTTGAGCAACCGCAATGCCACTAAAAATCTCCTTTCGGCAAGCAACAACCGCTCGATAGACAAGAGAAGCATCATCAGTAATGCCATGAACCGCTGGAATGAATCCCGGTCGGCTGTACGAGGGTCGCAAGGCGGTGACGAAGACGGTAATGAGAGTGTGAACAGATAAATATAATAAGGTATGGAAAATTTGACCCAACTCAGATTTAAGTTGAACGCTGCCAAACAGCGGAACAAGAGACTGTCAGAAAACATGGCAAAGTTACCCGGTATCATCAGTATTATCGGCAGTACCCCTATCGTGGATGTGAACACAAAGTCGGCAGAGCTGCAACTGATACCATTCACGCAACTACACAAGTATGTCGGCAGCTACTATGCAAAAATCAAGAAAGTATTACTGGCAGAAGGTGTTATTGTACGGCAGAACGGTATGTGGCATCTACGTGAAGACCTGCAAAAGGATGGCATTGCCGTCTATACCACAGGCAGATTGGGCTGTTACTATGTCTATCACTTGAAATGGACTCCGAAAGGCGTAGCATTTATCAAGGACATTATTAATCATAAAACCAACCACTGATGGCAAGCGGAGATATACTTTCAGACTTCGGCATCAATCTGCTTGAAGAAGAGATAGATGACGTGATTTTTCAGACCAACGAATTTCTGACGGATGCCACGTTTACAGGTTCACAGGGGCCGTTTTGGTGGATACTGCAGATGTGTATGGCACTCGCAGCCCTGTTCGCCATTATTATGGCGGCAGGCATGGCGTATAAGATGATGGTCAAGAACGAGCCGTTGGATATTATGAAGTTGTTCAAGCCGTTGGCGATTTCCATCATTCTCTGTTGGTGGTACCCACCGGCAGACACAGGCATGGTAAACAGTGGCAGCAACTGGTGTGTGTTGGACTTTCTGTCCTATATCCCGAACTGCATCGGTTCTTATACGCACGACCTGTATCAGGCAGAAGCCACACATATTGAGGATAAATTCCAAGAGGTGCAACAACTCATTTTTGCGAGAGACACGATGTACACCAGTCTGCAAGCACAGGCAGACGTGGCACACAGCGGCACTTCCGATCCCAACCTGATAGAAGCCACTATGGAACAGACAGGTGTGGACGAAGTGACCAATATGGAGAAAGATGCAGCCAAACTATGGTTCACCTCTCTCACATCGGGAATCGTGGTAGGAATAGATAAAATCGTGATGCTCATAGCCTTAATTGTATTTAGAATAGGTTGGTGGGCAACGATTTACTGTCAGCAAATCCTGCTCGGAATGCTGACGATATTCGGTCCGATACAGTGGGCGTTCTCGCTATTGCCCAAGTGGGAAGGAGCATGGGCAAAGTGGCTGACAAGGTATCTGACAGTGCATTTTTATGGTGCGATGCTCTACTTCGTAGGTTTAGAAAATCGTGTAACTATTTGTAAATCAATACCCATTTTTAATAGAAACCTTGTTACGTAACAAACTAACAACAAAAAAATGTTAAATATACTCGTAACAAATCAAAATTGTTGCACGACACCAATTTCTACATGCAAAGATAGCAATTTTTCTTCAAACTTGCGCACTTTGTTACGATTATTTTTTAACGACTATAGTAATCACGTCTCGAATGTTGGATTCTTGTATTTCGTACTAAAGCCAGTCAGGATTTAATCCACGAAATCACATCCAAGCAAATACCACATATCACAACAAATTCGAGGTTTATAGTATGATTATTCGCGTAAAATCATACTCGAAAGTTAAACTACTCAAATTTCTGATGTGCCTGGATATACAATTTATAACGATTAGGAATCAACGCATTAACTTTGCACCCAGATTTCAATCACGTTTCGTTCGTGACACTTGCTCTTTCTTTAATCGAATAATCAAAACAGGATAATAATGAATAATGTAACAAACAAGTCCGCACAGGACACTCAGGCACAGCGCAACATAGCTGACCTACAGAAGCGCATGGCGTTTCTCGAAAATCTCCTCATCCCTGCCAAGGAGACTTTGACACTTGAAGAGGCTGCAGTATTCCTCGGCATGAAGCGTTCTACTCTGTACAAGATGACACATGAGCACACCATTCCATTCTACCGTCCTAACGGCAAGATGATCTACTTTGAGAAGTCTGACCTTCTGGAATGGGTTCGTCAGAATCGAGAAGATTCCATTGACGAGATAGCAGAAGAAGCTCGTCTTCACATGCAGATGTTGGGTAAACAGAATCGATAATCATTAAACTTCAGTCGTATGTATCAGAGTTTAGAACGAACTGGTATGATAGACCTACAGAGATTACATGATGACACTGTTGAATGTAGCGTTTTCTGGGCTAAGACAGGCGAAGGCTCTCTTACGATGGAACGCTATGTTCAGGGCTGGTTTCGCTATATTCTTCCCGAATATGTTGAAGAGTCAAAGATTCCATGGATGATCGGTATGCGTCAGAAGTTTGCAGACAAACTCAAATCATGTTGTGCAGAACAACTTACGGAGTCAGAGTACAACAAACTTGTTGCTCGCATGGACGAGATTGTAAAGGACTATCCACCCAACACAATTGTGAGAGCAAGATTCCATTAACCATTTTTAGAGTTCACTTCTATGGCAAACAAAAATAACACTTCATTCCCCTCTTGTACAGTCACTATTACACTGACTCCAGAGGCTCGAAACTTCCTTGCTGGTACAACAGCAGGAGTATCACATTTCGCCATCTACAATGACCTGTTGGACAATATGGCTATAGTGGACACCTCTTTTAGCAAGAGAGGCAACATTGTACCTCTTTTGACTGGTCAGGCAGAGTCCTCCGCACACTCTATGAGCGAGCGTTGGAAGCTGGGTCGTAAGTCCATGGTCAGGATTCTCTCCACCATGGATGACCTTGGGATCATCCGTCTTCACACTTCTCGACTGGCATCAATCTCAGATATGCTGTCGGTTGATAAGTGCCAGACAAATGATGGTGACATCTGTTATCCAGACTTCAGCAATCTGCCACCCGATCCTCAATCTGATGAACAGGTGCAGAACGCTGAGCCACCTACGGACGGAACAACAGATAACCTGCCTACGGCAACAGTACCTGAAGCCAATCAGAGACCAAGTCAAGGCATGGACACAGATGTGGCTTCTGAGACAAAAGCGGAAGCACCTTCTCCCGAACTTCCTCAGAGTCCGAATCAGGATGCGGACACAGAAGGAAGTCCAGAGCAGGGGCCACCGTCTGATACTGGAACTATAGAGTCTGGCGACAAACAGAAGTTTGAACATGCCCCTTCTAATGATAGTACTCCATCGCCTTGCGTGACAGAGCACCCAAGCCAGAATGCTGGCTATCAGCGGAACCTCTTCGACGACATCGAAGATGAAAAAGGCACGATTTAAGCCGTTGAAACGCTATTCAGAGAAAAGAGACGTATTTTACCGTAGCAAGTTTGTGTTTTTGGTACCATAAACGTACCCAAAACTCCGGTCGAGCCAACCTTGTTGACTTCTCCCTTAGAGGCAACGCGCTGTAGCACTGCCTGATAGGTCTGGTAATTAACCATTCCTGAACTTGCTTGGAAAAATACTATCTCCCTTTTATCAGAGAGTTTAGAACTTACGTCACAGCTTTTATAGATAGAACAACACAGATGGCAGCCTGTATTGTATTGCAGTTTCTGCTATAGGTTTGTGGAATGTTCCACCCAACGAGCGTGACAATTATACATCATTAGATAAGACATCTATGGGTAAGATAAAGAATCCAGATGAGAAACGAAAGGGAGGAAGACCTCGCCTTTCAGCAGAGGAAAAGCATTCATATCACTACCATGTAGGGTACAACGAAATTGATCACAATACTCTTGTCTATCAAGCACAGCAGGCAAACCAGACAGTTCAGCACTACCTGCATGATGCACCTCTTGTAAAAGTCGTTCAAGCTCACATGCGTGAAGACCAGATTGACATGGTGGGTGACCTTGCAAAGATGGGTGGTAACGTAAATCAGATTGCACACAAGGCAAATGCCGCAGGAATTTTCGGCTTGGAGCAAGTGGCAAAAGACGTGCTTCTATCAATCAAGGAAGTTATAGCTCGAATGGTCAGAGGTGGTGACTTGATGCGTCCAACTATCATTTACAAGAATCCTGATGAGGACTAACAGAAGTAATTAACAAAACGAACAACAATGGTTGCAAACATAACAAGTGGCGCAGACTTCGCAGATATGGTAGCCTACGCCCTAGGACGAGACGAGCCGGACAAGAAAGCGAAGATTCTATGTGCCAGTGATGGTATTCTCCTCACAGACACAGAAGACTACAGAACTGTTGCCCGGTTATTCGAGGCTTATTCGCTTCGAGGTGACCATCAACTGAGGGATCCGCTGAAGCATATCTCTCTTTCATGGCACGCAAGGGATGGTACACGTCTGACTGACGAACTTATGCTAAAAGTCATGAGGGAGTACATGAAACTGATGGGTATCGAGGACACAGAGTACTTTGCTACTCGCCATCATGATAAGAAGCATCCACATCTTCATTTCATGTTCTCCAGAGTGAACCGCAAAGGCGAGGTCATTGATGCCAGTAATGAACGAGAGCGCAGCAGAAAGGCTTGTCTGTACCTTACAAAGAAGTATGGCTTCTACATTTCTTCAGGTAAAGAGTCGGTCAACAGAGACCGCCTTCGAGGAAAGGACAAAGCCAAGTATGCCATCTATGATAAAGTGGTCAAGTGCAAGGATAAAGCCAAGAACTGGGAGGAGTTCAATGACAAGTTGAAAGCCGAAGGTATTGCGATGAAGTTCCGATACAATAATGCCACAGGTAAGGTGATGGGTATCTCATTCTCTGATGGCAAGTTGTCATTCTCAGGTAGCCAGTTAGACAGGTCGCTTACGCTCCCTAAACTCACAGAGAAGTTTGGTGACTACTATCAGCAGACGCACAACAGCGTGGAACAATTCTACAACAACTATCGTGAACGTCTGTATGACATCAACTATCTGGATGCGTGGTATCGTTGCGAGAAGAAATACCCAGATTGGGAAACCTCATTCCCTGGCAACAAACTACCCAAGTTCAACTATCCTTCGATACCATCATTGCTGAGTTCTGTTGATCTTCAGAAGTTCAACACCGAGGAGTTCCATACACCTTCGGATGATGGCAAGTTCAGTTACATAGCACTTGATCTGTTGCTCACAGTATTGCTCCAACCTTACAGTCCTCAAATGTCTGTCGGCTCTGGTGGAGGTGGCGGAGGAAACGATAAAGGCTGGCGTGACCTTGATGATGACGATAAGGAAAAGTACAAGTACCGTTTCCTGAATAATCACCAAGTTACCGCATCTAAACCGAAGATAGGATATAAACCAAGACGATAAGCTTATGGCAAAAACAGATAAAACAAATGTCGAGGCTGCTCAGTGGAATAAGAATTTCCAGCAGCACAATCAGGAACTGGTATTGTTGGAAGCAATGGCCGAGGTGCTTGGGTTGACTTACTCAGTTGATGACAGAGGTGTTCTGACAATAACAGAGACGTCAACTCCATCCTTTGCCAAGTCTATGGCTAATGGTAGGCAGCCTTCTGCAATGCCTCTTCCTTCGTCAGAGAATCAGATTCAGCCATTATCCTTCTCTGAACTCATACGCAAGGAGGATTTGGTTACTTCGATGGCAGCGTTCATCCAGAAAGCCATGCCTCGTGTACAGCACAAGGTTGAAATCGACCCTTACTCTTGTAAGCAGTTACACATAGACAATCAGGACGTTATCTTTAATGAAGTCTGTAAGCGACTGGTTTCCAAAGCTGAGGAGTTTGCCGATGAGAAGATGAAAGCGAAGACGAATGGTACACCATCGTCAAGCTCAGAAGCAACACATTCTTCAGGAAGTTCTTCAAAATGGAAGGTCAGAATACAGAAAGTCTATGATGACATGACTTCAACCCTGTGGAAATATGCAAGTTACGTATCGTGTTTCTGTGCAATTTTGTTCGCTATTGTCAAGTGCGTGGAATACGACGATCTTGAATCTCAGGTCATGGAATATGGCATCATCAAGCCTGTTCTGATGTCCGACCCGAAATATCGTGATGTCATAATCTCTCTTGATTCTGTTGTCCAAAAGAAGAAGAGTCCTCAGGAGATTGTGGAGAAGTTGAAAAAGGACAGGAAGGAAGCTGTCAAGTAACTCATAACAATTAAAGCAAAGGCACACCATCCGTGTTGGGTGATGTGTCTTTTTCTTAGTACGCTCGGCATGAGCATTGTCTAACGGGTGCAAGTCCCTAAGCCACCCTAATAGCGGGAAGGCTATAGCCCAAGGCAAGGGTGTCCATCGCGAGGTGGAATCTGAAGGAAGCCGGCGGCAAACATCTGGCCCAACGAACAGAAACTTCATACAAGGCATCTGACCGTGGATGAGATTGCTAAACAAATCAAAGTCCCATAGCTATTCGGAACGGTTGGTGTAAATGAAGTGGGGATAAGATGGAAAGACAATGCCCTTATCCGAGGAGGTCTCACGGACGCATGAGTGAAGATGTATTCATTCGATGTACCATGACGGAGTAACGCTTGCCGTGAGAAGTCAGCAGAAGCCATAGTACCTAAGGCACGTGTGCCTACGGGGAAGGGCAGAATCGGGCAGTGCAAAGTAAATGACTGCTACCCTAAGACTCTTTTGTAGTCAGATGTCCGAAAGGAGCTCTCTATTCAGACGATAGGACGGAATCCGACAATAGAATAGAAGTGATGTCAGTCAAGGGGATGGCTGAAAACAACTTGTTACACATCGTGAGATGGAAAAGCCCGAAACCGCCGTATGCCGAACGGCACGTACGGTGGTGTGGGAGGTCGGTAAATGTGAAAGTAGGAGGCAAATGCCTTTTATGATTAGCATTTACCTCCTACCCGATTGGTAGTCATCTATTTTGATATTGGATCAGCGCAATACTCCTTGCGTTTGCATTTCTTGCACATATTACCAATCCAAACTTCATCGAATTGATTCATTGCTGCTTCAACAAGTTCTGGGTCATCTGTGATGATTCCGGCTTCAAAATTTCTTGTTGTATCTGCTTTCATTCCAATACCTGCACCAGTCAAGTTAGCACTCCCTATATGGGGGCGTCAGCTGAACTGTGTCAAGGCTGTTAGCTAAATGGGAATTTACAATTCTGATATACTTCAGATGTAGGTTGCCGTTTCTAA
>URKA01000038.1 GCA_900548345.1 uncultured Paraprevotella sp.
CCCGGATATTCCCTTTCAGTTCGGGGTGTTGCTCACGCCACATCTTGGCGGTCATGCCGAACATCGCCACATTCAGCATATCGGCTTCATCGGCGTAGATAATACTGGCTTGTTTAGCGGTTACTTCGGCAGGAATAAGGTTCTGTTTGATTGCATCGGTATGTATGCGGTAGTTGATTTTCGACAGTTCCCGTTTGGCAGACCAGCCGAGCAATTTTTGTTCCTCGGTCTTCAGTCGTTGGAACTCTTTGACTATATAAATCTTAAATTCGGGACTTATCCACATGGCAAACTCAAACGCAATATCCTTATGCGCATACGTTCCACCGTACCGTCCGGCTTTTGCTTGTAGGCTTATGGCATTGGTACGAGCTACAAACTCTTTCACGCTAATCTTAAAACTGTTGAGTCCCGATTGGTTTCTAATTGTGGCGAATTCGCCATAATTAAAAACGGGATTGTAAACTTTCTCCCAAATGCCGATAAATTCAAGTGTATTCCGGTTGCGTAACCAATCCGTTATAAAGAAATCCCCGTCTTTGGCACGTAACATATCTGTCAAACAAATATAGTCCTCGTCATTAACTTTAACGACGTTTATTTCGGTATCTTTTACTGTAATCTTTGCCATTTTTATATTTGATTCTTTGGTTTTAAGTGCAAAAGTAGTTATAATTCATGAGACTTTATCCTTTCAATGAACGATATACGAGAAGGTTATAAACTAATGCCTCCTTGCCCTCGTTCAATCTTCCAGTCATAAGCCCCATTTGCTACATCGGCAATCTCGTTCCGGGTTTGCCGATGTTTTGTTTCGTCAAAAGACTGTCGGCTTTCCGCATAGTCGCACAGCCATTCGCCGATTGATTTTTGTTGTTCGGGCGTTTCGCCGTATTCCTGCATGACGCTTTTAATGTCGGCGGCTTCGGACGGGGCAAAGATTGACTTGTGCCGCTCCGTTCCGAAATGGATAATCGCCATGACAGCCCGTTTGAATACCTCGCTCGCATGATACAGCATGTCGGCTATGAGGTTCAAAATCCTTTTGCTGTTTTTTAACGCACCTTGCAGCAAGCGGATAGTCTTGTCTTTTTCCTCAATGGCTTCAAGTACCGCTTGGCTGATGCGCTGCCGCTCGCCGTCCTTTTGCTCCTGAAGCTGTCGTACCGCCTTGTCCCGTTCCATAGTAAGCGATCGGTTCAGCACCAACGTCCGATCACGATCGGTTTCGGCTTCCTGTTTTTCCGTAACCAATGCCTTTGTCAGTTCCTCCACCTTGTTTTTTACGGCATTGGGAAAGGCTTTTCTGATGCGCTCGTTCTCGGCTTTCAGCTTGGCGTTTTCCTTTTCAACGGCTGCGGATTTGCCAACTCCTACAATGCTGCCGACACTATCCAAAATGCTGTCCATTTTCGCCTTGCGCTCGTCTTTGAGTTGCTTTTCCTTGTCGGTAATCTCGTTGTTGAGTGAAAGACCGTACTGCTCTTTTTCCTTGTTCTCTCCCTCAATGGACAGCCTTTCCGCTTCAGCTTTCTCTTTGGCTGCAAGGGCGGCTTCCCTTTCTGCCTTGGCTTGTTCCGCTTCCCGTTTTTGCTTGGCAACGATATAGTCGTTCCGCTCCAGATGCTCTTTTCCTGTAATCTCCTTTGAGATGCCCCTTTGCATCTCCAAACAATCAGCCAAAATAGTTTGCATCTCGCTCATGTCTTTCTCGTCCAGCTTGCAGGATTTCCCGGTGTCGTGGTTCATCCAGTCCCATACGATATGGGCATGTAAGTTGGGCTTCCATGTGGCAGTATCTCCGGGATTGATGTAGTGCCCCTCGTCCCGGTGAATGAATATTTGCAGGGCTGTGATGCCCCAGCGTTGTTTACACACCTCACAGAAATTTTGTAACTGCTGCATCGTGGTGTCTTCCTTGATAACGACCACGCCCTCTTTGAGTGGGGTGCTGCCACGTACAATGGTCACCTTTCCCGTCTTTTTGTTCACCCGTTCCCGGTCTTTCGTCTGCATCGCCCTTCCTGTCTTCTCCTTGACCATTGCGGCTATCTGGTTGTAGCGGTCAGCCAACGAGGTATCGCCAAGTTCAGGTGCTACCCACGCTTCATTTCTCGCCATGAGGTCGGTGCGAATGTATAGCTTTTCCTTTCGGATATTAGCGAGGTATTCCGCTGACCGTCTGTTATGCAGACTGCTGCTTCCAACGTTGCAGGGTTTTATGTTGATAGATGTTTTCTGTGCCATAAGTTCGCTTGTCTTTTAGTTTCACAATGGGTTCTTAGGGATGAAAACCTCTAAGCGGAGTTCCCAAAGAGAGGGTCACTCTTTGGTCGGGTTGCACAAGGCAGACCGCCCTTGCCGGGTTCTTAGGGCAGCGCCCTAAGTGGGACGGGGCAACGCCCAGCCCCTCGGGAGAGCCCACAACTTTGTAGCGTAGCGGAGAAGTTATAGTGGGCTATACCGGGACAAGTCCGGTAGCTCACACCCGCAAGCGGAGCAACGTCCAAATCTGCGCTCTGCGCCTTTCATCCCCCTGCGCCTTATTCCGGGTCATCCTCACCGTCAATCGTTCCGTCCTGCGCCTCTTTTGGGCTTTCCGCACCGTTCCCGTCAGGTGTTCTGTCCCCACTGTCTATGACAGGGGGATTCCCGGCTTCGTCCGCTACAAACATATCAGGCGGTGGATTATGGCTGTCGTCATCCGGTCTGTCGGCTGACGGGTTGGAAGTCTCAGACGAACAGAGGGAAGAAGAAAGGACTGCTGCGCCTGTCGCCATACTGTCCGCATCCTGTCCTTTGGCTCGGCTGTCATCCGCTGCGGCATTCTGCCTGCTTTCTGACGGCAAGCTATCGAAAACAGGTGTCCGCACATCGCCCGTCTGTCCTTTGGCGGTTGCCGAAGGTCTGACATAATGGGGATTGGTTATGAGGACACTATCGACATACCAGCCTGTGAGGAAATGCAGGGAATGGACGGAAGTACGGTTGTTGGTTCGGGTGGTCAGCATACCGAGCCTGTTAAGGCTGTCAATTAGCTTGCCGATGGTCTTGCGGTTGCAGCCAAAAAACTCTGCCAGCTCCACATCGGAAGCTGCCACCTGTCCCACCTCCAAAACAATCTCAACGCCTTTGATTTTATAAGCGGTTCTTTCCCGTACCGCACCGGTCATCAGCCGGTACAGGCACTTCTGCCTGAAAGCGGAAGATTTGCCTTCCAAAAGAAAATCCCACTGCCCGGCTGAAAGAATGGTGCAGTAGTGTATGGTCTGTTTCTCTTTGCACATGGTCTATGATATTATGGTGTTACAACGGTCATCTATCTGCCTAAGCCATATCCGCGCTCAGGCATATAATACTCCCTGTCTGCCGCTATGCGATTCAGTACGTCCTGCAGGCGGTCGAGCTGTTCACTGTCAAGCACACGGATGGCGTTTATCGTTATCCGCTGTGTGGCTATCCTGCGGTGTTCGATGTTCGTTTCGTTCACTGCTCCGTCACCGTCCGCATGGGCGGAACGGAGATAGGCATTGACCGCTTCCGTCTGTTCTTTGGACGGATAAGGTGCTGCCCATTTATCTTGGATGTAGTCTATCATCCGGCTGACCGCTTCGGCTAAAACAGGGTTCTGCCTTTGCAGCATGGTTACAAGTGTCTCTTTCTCCATAGTACACTCATTTGCTGTTCAACTCACGGAGACGGTTTGCCGCCTCCGTTCTGATTTCTTCCTCCGACATCACTTTGACACCACGCACCCAATCAAGCAGGGCTTTCTTCTCGAAGAAAATCAGTTTCCCGGCTGGCTTGAAATACGGCAACTGGTTCAGATGCGTCATCTTGTAAAGGGTGCTTTTGGCAACGCCGAGGAAGTCGGCGGCTTCTTCAAGGTTCAGGACTTCCTTTGCTGCATAGCAGATGTTCTCCAGCTTGTCGATTCTCTCCTGAAGGGTGGCAATCTTGCGCTCATGCTCAAGATTCATCTTGGATTGTTTGTTCTCTGTCATCGTCTTCTATTTTATGGTTTTACTTGTTGATTCGATACGCAAATGTATATCGTTTGATTTGAAAAAATGCGATTTTCGCTATCTTGAAATAATTGATTTATAGATGTTTAATTTTCCCATCTGACGGGATTTTCCTCTGCCTGTCGGAAGATTATCTGTCGGTCTGTCAGATACTTTTTCGGTGTCAGTCTCGGCTAACTTCCGATATTTGAAGATACACGGCTTCCGCTTTCCGGCAAAACTTCTGGCAGAATGTCCGTACAACCCGACACATTTTCTCCTGACGTGGCTGTCAGAAGCCACGAAACAGATTTTAACATGGCTTTTTAATGCCAGCCTGTCTAATCGGGACAAAAATCGGTTTGTGTTATCCACCGTGGTACAGGAAAATAAAAAATGCGCTATAGATGTGAACTTTATGCGTTTTGATTCGTTTTTGACGGGACAAATTTGTACCTTTGCACCTGAGTAACAGATATTCAGATACGGATATTCGGAGCAAGGCGTTCTTGATTTTATTTTCCTGTGGTTCTGTCCCGTTTTTGTCCCTTCGGGGATTTGTCTCACGGAACAAAATTTTGTAAGTAATTGGATTATAAGCGGTTGAATAGCTAAAAAGAGGCAGGTTTTCGCTAACCACCAGTAACCACCAAAAGGGCTTTATGTCAAGCTAGCTTACTTAAACCCAAATCAGCCATTAGCTTTTGCTAAATACACCCAACAAATCCTGTTTCTTCCCCTCATCATCCATCTCATAAATATATGCCTTGTCGCTGGATATATTATAGATGAAACTGTCTTCGTCATAGCCGTCGCCGTCGGGAGAATCGTCTTTGTAAACGATATTAAGCACATTGTCTTGCGTATACCATGTGAAGTCTTCTTTTTCGCCGTTCCAGTTGTCCCAACCTGTACCGTCGGCCTTGAAGCAATAGGTTATCAAACGGGTGACGCCTTTGTCCATCACTTCCCCTTTCCATGTACCGACAAGAGCATGGGCTTCTGCCTGTGGGTTATCACCATTTCCATTCGACTGATTGTCATTGTTTTGTTCTGTCGGGTCATCATCCTCACTGCAAGCCGTAAAGACTGTCACAGGACAAATCATCAGAATAAACAACATGATGTAGTACTTTAACAATTGTTTTTTCATAATCTTTGTTTTTAGGGGTTAATAGAAATATGAGGCATTGGACTTTCCTAAAATGCCTTTTATCACAAAATCACATTTAACAATAAACACTCAGCCATACTTTCAAATGCAAACATATATATAAGGATGCACTTAAAAGTATGACTGAGTGTGTTACCCGGCGGATATCTCCGCACAAGTATTGGCTTTCAATACGCCTCTGGCGTCTTTAATTCACTCTGTAACGAACTTCCTCCGTACGGAATTTCTTCGTCTTCACTTCTTCTTTCTTAATGCCCTGACCAGTCACCGTCACGATGGCCACACGGTTGTCGTCGTTGTTGGGGAACGGTTGTACGGTATCACCCTTGTACTCGGATGTGATGATGTTCTTATCCACACCGGCCTCTACCAATGCGGCAACCACCTTCTCTGCACGCTGCTTGGAGTACTTCATGTTCAACTTCGGAGTACCTGTGCCCTTGTCAGCATAAGCCACCACATGAACCTTGCAATCGGTATGTGTCTTGACAAAGTCCGCAATGGCCTTCACCTTGCTGGCCGGTTCCGGCTCGCTCATACGAATCTGGTATTGGATATTGCTCTCCATCTTTTCTGCCACCGGCACCTCCTTGTAGGAAATGTCATCATACCATACGGTATCTACCCTTGTGGCCCATTCTTCCACAACAGGCGGCACGACTACCGGCGCAGGAGCCGCTTTCTTCTTGAATCCGAACTTGAAGATTAAACCCACATTCGCATAAGCCGACCAGTCGTCGCTGTTATTGGTCTTGGAATTGTAACGGTCGGAAAGATTGTTTGCACCAGCCTCGATATTGATTCCGAAATGCTTGGCCACATTGAAGTCGAACATCAGTCCGGCACGGATATTATGAGATGTACGGTTGTCGTCCCATGCCAAAGGGTAAACAGACTCATGGCCACGTGTCAGTGCCGTGAAATCGTCATTATCCCATGCATAATTCAAACCTACACCAGCCAAAAGGTATAAGTTGAACATACGCTCTTTTTTGTTTTTTGCAAACATGTTGATAAGGTTCAGCATCAAGTCGACATCTGTATTGACATATTTGTAATCGTATGTTTTGTCGATACCTTTCAGTCCACCCTTATTCTGTATACCGCTCACATGCAGACGTGCACCGACCACCGGGTTAAAATGTGCGCCGAAAGATACGCCATACATCGGTGTGATAAGTTTTCCCAGGTCATAATTCGTAAACGTGGTCTGCGCCCCTCCGTGCAACCCGACGAACATGTGCGGATAAGGCTTGTAGTCCTTGCCTTCACCGGCCTCTTGAGCATGGCCGTACTGAACAGTTCCCAGCGCCAGTGCCAATGCTGTACATAGTAATTTGAATCTCATAGGTTAAATACTTTGATTAAGAAATAAACTGAAAGCAAAAATAGAATATTTTAGATATATTAGCAAATCTTTCCTCTCTTTTTCTTTAAAAACAGGTCCTCATTGGCGAAAAACGTTTTCCAAAGGCTCTGAAATAACGAAAAAGAGTTATCTTTGTGGGACAAACCATACATAAAAAAGAACAAGCCATGTCTGCTGTAAGCATTAAAAAGATTACGACACGAAAAGAACTGAAGGCATTTATACGTTTCAATTACGAATTATACAAGAACTGCCCTTACGCCGTTCCCGATCTGCTGGAAAACACACTCGACACATTCAATCCCAAAAAGAATCCGGCCTTTGATTTTTGCGACGTAGACTATTTTCTGGCCTGCCGGGACGGAAAAATCGTCGGGCGCGTGGCAGCCATAATCAATCATAAGGCCAACAAGACATGGGGAACGAACAATGCGCGTTTCGGATGGATTGACTTTGTGGACGATCCTGAAGTCAGCCGTGCGCTGATGGACGCTGTCGAAGCCTGGGGGCGCGAACATGGCATGAACAAGGTAGTAGGACCGCTGGGATTTACAGACATGGACCCCGAAGGTATGCTGACAGGAGGCTACGACCAGTTGAGCACGATGTCCACCACATATAATTATCCCTATTATCCGTTGCACATGGAACGCCTGGGATATGTTAAAGAGGTAGACTGGGTGGAACGCAAGATACGTGTACCGGACAAGGACCATCAGGCTCACATGGACAAATATTTCCGTGTGGCAGAAATGAGTGCCAAGCGTTATAACCTGCATATACGCAAGTTCAAGAACGTGCGCGAAATCAGAAAAGGCGGCTACGGATATAAGATTTTTGATGTGGTCAACAAGGCATACGCGCCTTTGTACGGCTATTCGGAGATGAACAAACGGCAGATAGACCAATATGTCAATGAGTATTTGCCGTTGATTGACTTGCGCTTTCTGACCGTTGTTGAGGACGAGAACGGCCATATCGTAGCAATGGGTGTCGGCATGCCCTCGTTGTCGCATGCCATACAAAAAGCCAAAGCCCGGCTTTTTCCTTTCGGATGGTTTCATTTGGCCAAGGCCCTGTTCATCAAGCACTCCGACATCATTGACCTTTTATTGGTAGCGGTATTGCCTGAATACCAGAACAAGGGGGTCAATGCCATGTTGTTTGCCGACCTGATACCGGTAAGCCAGCAGATGGGATTCAAGTTCGGAGAGACACATCCACAGTTGGAAACCAATGACAAGAGCCAGGGACAATGGGCATACCTTGATGCAGAGGTACACAAAAAAAGGCGTTGTTATCAAAAGTCGCTTAAATAAATACTATGACAGAAGAAGAGAATTTGCACGAAGAACAACTTACGGAGTACACGGAAGAGCATATACGACATCTTTCGGACATGGAACATATCCGTACGCGACCTGGCATGTACATCGGCAAACTGGGCGACGGATCGCATGCCGAAGACGGCATTTACGTGTTACTCAAGGAAGTTATAGACAACAGCATCGACGAATTTAAGATGAATGCCGGGAAACGGATTGAAATCACAGTGGAAGACAATCTCAGGGTAAGCGTACGCGACTACGGACGCGGCATTCCTTTGGGCAAGCTCATCGAAGCGGTAAGCATGCTCAACACCGGTGGAAAATACGACTCCAAGGCATTCAAGAAAAGCGTGGGACTGAACGGCGTGGGTGTAAAAGCCGTAAATGCCCTGAGCTTGCATTTTGAAGTGCGCAGTTATCGCGACGGAGAAATGCGAAGAGCCACATTCGAGCAAGGTATACTGAAAAGCGATGCAACCGAACCGACACAGGATGAAAACGGAACGTTCATCTATTTCGAGCCCGACAACACGCTGTTCAAAAACTATAGCTTTCATTCGGAATTCATCGAGATTATGCTGCGCAACTACACCTATCTGAATACCGGACTGACCATCATGTTCAACGGGCGCCGGATACACTCGCGTAACGGATTGGTGGATTTGCTCAACGACAACATGACCAATGACGGACTGTACCCGATTGTGCACCTTAAAGGTGAGGACATAGAAATTGCCTTTACACATACCAGCCAGTATGGTGAGGAATATTATTCGTTTGTAAACGGACAACACACCACACAAGGCGGTACGCACCAAAGCGCGTTCAAGAAACATATAGCCGAGACCATCAAAGATTTCTCCGGCAAGAATTTCGACTACGGCGACATCCGCAACGGACTGGTGGCGGCCATCGCAGTTAATATAGAGGAGCCCTTGTTCGAGAGTCAGACAAAAATCAAGCTCGGCTCACTGACCACCATCCCCGACGGAGGCATCAGCATCGATAAGTTCGTGGGAGATTTCGTAAAAGAGCAAGTGGACAATTATCTGCACAAACATACGGATGTGGCGGAGATTGTCATACAGAAAATCACCGAAAACGAGAAAGAAAGAAAAGCCATTGCAGGAGTAACCAAGCTGGCAAGAGAACGGGCCAAGAAAGCCAACCTGCACAACCGGAAGTTGCGCGACTGCCGCATTCATCTGAACGACGCGAAGGGTGAACAGAAGGAAGAAAGCAGCATTTTCATCACCGAGGGCGATTCTGCCAGCGGAAGCATAACCAAAAGCCGCGACGTGACGACACAAGCCGTGTTCAGCCTGCGTGGAAAGCCTTTGAACAGTTTCGGACTGACCAAAAAAGTTGTGTATGAAAACGAGGAATTCAATCTGCTGCAGGCTGCCCTGAACATAGAAGACGGACTGGACGGACTGCGCTACAACAAGGTTATCGTGGCCACCGATGCCGATGTGGACGGTATGCACATCCGTCTGCTGATGATTACCTTTTTCCTGCAATTCTTCCCCGAACTGATAAAAAAGGGGCATGTATACATCCTGCAGACGCCCTTGTTCCGCGTACGCAACAGGAAAAGCAAAATCAACAAAGCCAAACTGAAAGAACTGGAAGGCGGAACCACAGACAACAAGTCTGACTTCATCACACGCTATTGTTACTCGGAAGAAGAACGAGTGGCAGCCATCGACGCACTCGGCCCTGACCCGGAAATCACACGATTCAAAGGGCTCGGCGAAATCTCACCTGACGAGTTCAAGCATTTCATCGGACCGGACATCCGTCTGGAGCAGGTATCACTGCACAAAAGCGACCAGGTAAAGGAACTGTTGGAGTATTATATGGGAAAGAACACCATGGAACGACAGAATTTCATCATCGACAACTTGGTCGTCGAAGAAGACCGTGCCGAAGAAGAAACAGCTACGGCAACAGCCTAAATCATCATGAAAATGGAAAAGACAGCAGTATTTCCCGGCAGTTTCGACCCGTTCACCAAAGGACACGAATCCTTATTGAAACGCGGACTGTCCTTGTTCGACCATATTATAATAGGTATAGGAGTGAACGAGCATAAGAACATGGAGCTGGCGGCAGAACAACGTATCGACGCATTGCGCAGGCTGTATGCCGGAGACAAGCGGATTTCCGTAGAGGGATACAATGGCCTGACAGTGGACTTTGCCGCACGACATCATGCCGGTTTCATTTTGCGAGGCATACGTTCGGTAAAGGACTATGAATACGAAGCCGGCATCGCGGATTTGAACCGACGGCTGACAGGCATAGAAACCGTGATTCTCTTTACAGAACCGGAATGGGCCTTCGTCAGCTCCTCGGTTGTAAGAGAGCTGATGCACTTCGGAAAAGACATAACCCCTTATATCCCTGAGGGACTGGAATACAAATGACTTGATTTTAATATCTATGAGAAAATTATTATTGGGAGTCTGCATGATTTGCACTTCCTTTGTGACTTATGCACAACACAACACGACACCATCGGAACTGGAGCAGTCATTGCGCAAGTTGAGTATGGCCCATCTGGCCATCAGCAACCTGTACGTAGACAGCGTGGACAGCGGCAAACTGACCGAAGATGCCATCAACGGCATGCTTTCGGCACTGGACCCTCATTCGTCGTATACCAATGCGGAAGAGACAAAAAAGCTGAACGAACCTCTGCAGGGTAACTTCGAAGGTATCGGCGTGCAGTTCAACATGCTCGACGATACGTTGATGGTCATCCAGACCATCAGTAAAGGTCCGTCAGAGAAAGCAGGCATCATGGCGGGAGACCGCATTGTCAGTGTCAACGACACGGCGATTGCCGGCGTGAACATGAGCCGGGAAGAAATTATGCGCAGATTGCGCGGACCTAAGAATTCAAAGGTGAATCTGGGAGTCATCCGCGCCGGATTGGACGAAAAGCTGGACTTTCAGGTGACTCGCGACAAGATTCCCATGTCCACCGTTGACGCTTCGTTCATGGTAGCACCTTCCGTCGGACTGATACGCCTGACGAGTTTCGGCAGCAGCAGTTACGATGAAATGCGAACAGCCATTTCATCCTTGCAGAAGCAAGGCATGGAAAGCCTTATTCTGGACCTGCAACAAAACGGCGGTGGCTATATGGACGCGGCAACCAAAATTGCCAATGAGTTTCTGGATAAAGGCGACATGATTGTATACACCAAAGGTCTGCGCGCCCCGGAACAGGAGTTCCGCGCCACAGGCTCCGGCAACTTCAAACAGGGCAAGGTTGTCGTCCTTGTCGATGAATACTCGGCATCGGCTGCCGAAATTGTCACCGGTGCCATACAAGACCATGACCGCGGATGGGTGGTAGGCCGCCGCACATTCGGGAAAGGGCTGGTGCAGAAACCGTTCATGCTGCCCGACGGCTCGATGATACGCCTGACCGTGGCAAGGTATTACACACCGAGCGGACGTTGCATACAGAAACCGTATAAGAAAGGCGACAAGAAAAAATATAATATGGACGTAATGGACCGCTTCAATCACGGCGAACTGGTCAATGAAGACAGCATCCACTTTCCCGACTCTCTGAAGTTCAAGACCTTGCGCAAGCAGAGAATCGTATATGGCGGCGGCGGAATCATGCCGGATTATTTCATCCCGCTCGACACCAACCGCTATACGAAATTCCGCCGCGAACTGACGGCCAAGGGAGCCGTAATCAACGCGAACCTGAAATATATAGACAAACATCGTAAGCAGCTGGAGAAGAAATATCCAACCTTCAACAACTTCAAAGAAAGTTTCGATACGCCTCAGGAACTGATTGACTTAGTCATAGCCGAAGGGGAAAAGAAAGGTGTCAAGCCTAAAGACGAGGAGGAATTGCAAGCCACCTTGCCTGAACTGAGACAGCAGATGAAAGCTTTGATAGCCCGCGACCTGTGGGATATGTCGGAATACTTCTCCATTATCTATGAGAACGAGCCGATTGTATTGAAAGCATTGGAATTGCTGAAAGAATAAGATGAATACCAAGACCGGAATGTCATGCAGGCATTCCGTTTTTTTTATATCTGCCTGCATACAGCTGCAAAAAAATACGGCCTTTCGAGCCGTATCAGAAAAAAACATCATCGGGATTAGCCCTCCCGTTCAAACGCATGCCACAAAGCATCCTTCGGCAAAGGTGCCTCCACACAGATTTCCTTCTTGGAAACCGGATGTACGAACCGGATACAACGTGCATGGAGACTGATGCTCCCATCCGGATTACTCCGCGGGGCACCGTATTTAAGGTCGCCCTTTATCGGACACCCCATCCGGGCCAGCTGGCACCGTATCTGGTGATGCCGTCCGGTTTTCAAATCTACTTCCAACAGAAAGTAACGTTCGGAACAGCCTATGAGCCGGTAGTCGAGAATGGCCTGTTTGGACTGCGGCACCTCCTTCAGGTAAGCGTATGATTTGTTCTGGCGCTCGTTACGCACCAGCCAATGTACAAGTTCCCCCTGCTCTTCCGGCGGACGCTTCGTCACAATGGCCCAATAGGTCTTATGAACGTCTTTCGTGCGGAACATGTCATTCAAGCGCGCCAAGGCCTTGCCGGTGCGTGCAAACACCACAACACCGCTTACGGGACGGTCCAGACGATGCACCACGCCGAGGAACACATTCCCCGGCTTATGGTACTTCTGTCTGATATATTCCTTCACCGTGTCGGACAAGGGCGTGTCGCCCGTCTTGTCGCCTTGTACGATTTCCGAGCTGTCCTTGTTGACAATGATGATGTGATTGTCTTCGTAAATGACTTCCATCCAATAATTACATGTTCATACCACCGTCTATCTGAATCACCTGACCAGACACATAAGAAGACATGTCGGAAGCCAGGAATGTGGCCACATTAGCCACGTCCTCAGGTGTTCCGCCGCGACGCAAAGGTATCTTCTTGCACCATTCGGCACGCACGTCATCAGGCAAGGCTGCGGTCATGGCAGTCTCTATAAAGCCCGGAGCGATGGCGTTGGCACGGATGCCTTTGGCTCCCATTTCCTGTGCAATGGACTTGGCCAGAGCAATCATACCGGCCTTTGAAGCAGAATAGTTGCACTGCCCTGCATTACCGTGCACTCCTACCACAGATGCCATGTTGATGATGGAGCCGCCCTTCTGGCGCATCATGACGGGGGTGCAGGCATGAATGAAGTTGAACGCCGACTTCAGGTTCACGGCAATGACGGCATCCCATTGTGCCTCTGTCATGCGCAACATCAGTCCGTCTTTGGTGATACCTGCATTGTTGACCAAAATGTCGATAGATCCGAAATCTTCCTTCACCTGTTTCACGACTTCTTCCGTCTGCGCAAAGTCGGCCGCATTGGAAGCATAGCCTTTTGCTTTCACTCCAAATGCCGCGATTTCCTCTTCCGTAGCTTTACCATTCTCATCGATGACCAAGTCTGTGAAGGCTACATTAGCACCTTCGGATGCGAACTTCAAGGCGATGGCTTTCCCGATGCCGCGGGCGGCACCTGTAACCAGCGCTGTTTTTCCTGTCAATAATCCCATAATTCTATTATTTAAAGATTTGAAAAAAAATTATTCCCTGTACTCTCTGTGTAGCGCACGGTGTATCAACACTTTCACTATGGCACGGCTTTCCGCCTGGCTAAGTCCTTCACCTAACCGGCCGTATATATAGGGCACTTCCATACCTTTTACGCAATAATGAATGACATCTGCCACCAATGCGACATTGTCCACCTCGAACTCTCCCATGGCAATGCCTTCTTTAAGCGTTTTGATAAAGAAATCCCTTTCCGTCCGGTCAAAGTGTTTGCGCACTTTCTCCACCATCCAGATGTTGCGGAAAAACTCGGCACGCAGATTGCCGTTGCGCAATACGGCTTCCTTAATAAGGTCGAGATGTGCATAAATAAACTCTATCATCTTATCTTCCAAGTTCATGTGTTTGTTTGCCACATCGGAAATCTTTTCAGACAAACGGTCGAGTTCGGCTTCGATAACAGCAAAATAAATCTCCTCCTTACTGCGGAAATAGGTGTAGAGTGTACGGCGTCCTCTACCCGAAGCCACGGCAATGTCATTCATCGTCGTGTTCTCCAGTCCCTGCTTGGCAAACAACTGCCGCGCTACATCTACCAACTTGACTCTCGTTTTCGAAACTGCCATAATGAATGCAAATGTAGTCGAAATCTTCCGGATTAACAAGACTTTATTTTTGAAACTTTCTTCACCTCCAATTAAATAAGGTATATTACATCTCCTTTTCCTTGCATATTTGATGTATCGGCACATCTTACCGAAGTTTTTTTAGCCTAAAACACAAAATTATGGCCATTTTATTTGGAGGATAAGAAAAGAAACGTTACCTTTGCACTCGAATTAAGGAAAACATCGCGGAGTGGAGCAGTTGGTAGCTCGCCAGGCTCATAACCTGGAGGTCGTTCGTTCGAGTCGAGCCTCCGCAACCAAAAGAAACCGGCCGTTCAAGAATCTTTCTTGAACGGCCGGTTTCTTTTGGTTACAGACACACCGCCCTTATGGAAAGGGCGGGTCAATAGCTATCATTTTAACAATTGGAGTTTCAACAGAAGAATCACCTATACAGTCTTCAAAAAGTCTGCCAAAGCATGAAAGGCCGGACAAGTGAGTTTCTCCTGTTCTGACATTGTCGAGCTATCATTTCCCCTTACGACGGGTATCGGATTTTCCGAACTTGCTCAACATACTCCTATGGAAAGCATCTTCTGCCTTCATGGCATCATACACCTTCCGTGCAGGAACCACCTTGCACATCTTTTTATAATACACCTCTTCCACCTCGGCACATTCCACTTTCAGATTGGTAATTTCCTTTATAATGTTATAATAATCCTTATCCGATGCCTTTGCCGGCAAAGCACGCCTCTTAAGCTCCCGAATCTTCCAGTTGACGCTCTGCTGTTTCTTACGCATCTCGTGAAACACAGGAAAGAACGCATTGGCCTCGGCCGGCGACAGACACGCCTCCCTTACGATAAAACTCTCCATCCGTCTGACAAACTCGTCTGGTGAGATACGCCCACGCCTGTCCTGCGCCGTTGCATGAAACATACAACACATCCACATCAGCCCCGACAAAAAAAGCATTCTTTTCTTCATCATCTTATATTCAATTGACTTCGGTTAAGTATTGTGCAATCTCCTGATTACTAATCATGGCATAGTCCAGATAATCATCCATATCGCAATTCACACTTTCATTCGAGGATTTCTCGACGGAGCATACAGGCGCACTGCCGGAGGCCGTCTTATGGGTTATCCGCATTGCCCCCCAAACGACAAGCCCGCAGAAAACGGCCGCCGCCGCATACTTGGACAACCTGAAAACATGACGGACCGGTGAGACAACCTGCATGACAGGCCGTTCAGGCAAACGTCCCATTAACTCAGAAGCGAAATTTTCGAAATACCCGTCCGGCACACGGAACGGATCGTTCGAACCGCATTTTTTCCGAATGAAATCTTCTTCTTTCATGCTCACATTCCTTTCTTTGTTTATTGGACGGCCTGTATATGAAAAGGTTTAATCCTGCAATTTAAAAAAATCGCAGATTTTCTTTACGGCATGATGATAAGACGCCTTCAGCGCACCGACACTTGTATCGAGCACATTGCTCATCTCTTCGTATTTCATCTCTTCAAAGTATCTGAGATTAAATACCATACGCTGCTTTTCCGGTAGCTGTGAAATGGCTTTCTGCAACTGCAAGGCAGTTTCGTCCCCATCAAAATATTCATCTGCCGCAAGATGAGAAACGGCCGGCTGTGACAGTTCATCAAAAGAATTTGTTTCTTTATTTTTCTGAAGGAAATTAAGTGTCTCGTTCATGGCAATCCGGTATAACCATGTAGAAATCCTTGAATCGCCGCGAAACTGCTCCAATCCGAGCCACGCCTTAATAAAAGTGTTTTGAAGAATATCATTCGTATTGTCATGGTCATACACCATACGCCGAATCTGCCTGTACAGTTGCGGACTGTATAGTTTCACGACTTGCTCGAATGCATGACGTTGCCATTCTGGTTGCCGGAGCTGTCGTATGAGCAAATATTCTTCGTTTGCTTCCATTTAAGTTCTAATCCCTGAATATTTGACCAGCAGGAACACCAAAGGTTTAAAACAAGTCCAGTTTTTCCTGCAACGCCTTATCATATCCGTAAATATCCGGATAATAATCCATACCGGAACGGATGTTCGGATAGACCGTATAGTAGTCGATGAAAATAGGAACAGGCATATCGAACCGACGCGTGCCGACTTTTGGCAAATTCTCCTTACCCTCCGGTTCTTTTGGACCGTTAAGAGGCGGAAGTCCTATCTCTGTCCTCAACTTGTCAATGGCTTTCCCGTCGGCATTCTCCCATAGAAACAGTGCCAGCTCCAGCGGTTTTTCCACTCTGATACACCCGTGGCTGACGGCCCTGTTCTCTCGTCCGAAAGCACGCTTGTTGTCCGTATCGTGCAAAAACACTGAGAAGTTGTTGGGAAAGCGGAATATCAGTCTGCCCAACGAATTCCCCTCTCCATTATCTTGCCTCAATCGATAACGTCCACTGGTGAGCATGGAAGCTGTGACGGTTGTCGGGTCGATTTCTTCACCAGTCTCCTTGTCAAAAATACGTATCTTGTTTCGTGAGAAATAGCTTTCGCTTTGGGCATGCAACGGAGCTATTTCTTTCTTGATAATACTATAAGGTACAATCCAGTATGGATTCAAGTCCATACGTTCTATCCTACTAATCAGCAACGGGCTTTTGTGCTTGACACTTCCGCAGCAGACCTTCATCATCAATGTATCTCCACGTTTTTCATTGATGGCAACAAGATTCATTCCAGCTAAATTCACCCATACATATTTTCCCGTAGGACGCTCCGTCCGCCAACGGCTTCTCTCTATATTAACGGCTATTTTCCTTTTCAATTCATGGTCCGTCACTTGCCGGTAAGCTGCCACCAACCGATGATATACGGAATCATCAGGCTGAACCTCTTGAAGGAAATGACAAAGCCGCCTTTTCCGTTGAGCCGACAATATTTCCTTTACAAAGTTCTCATCCGCAGACTCAACAGGCACATCATACAGTTGCTTAAACGACTTGCTTTTAACCGTATCGTTCAGTTCCAGACGATTCAACACTTCATTCGGACGGATATAACCATAACGCTGCCCGCAGGCATATCGCAACAAGGCCTTGGTTAGACGATATTCCACACGCCCGAAAGCCATATTAATATCGTCAGCCCCGCTGAAATCCAATTCACGTATACGCCTCAAATCCTCTTTAATCTCCGCCACCCCGAAAAATTGTGCAGACAAACCGCAAGACGGCATTTGTTCCAAAAGAACAACAAGCGAGTCCGCCTGCCAGTCCACCCCTGAACGGGTAATCCACACAAACGGCTGTCCCGAAGCATAATACTGTTTCACATATTTGTCCGCATACATCCGATTACCTTCCCGCCGCATGACATCGATAACAGAACGTATTGCAGGGCCAGACAGGCGATACGCCTTATTGTCCCATTTTCCGAAGTCATCCTTCCGCAACGGAGCACGCTGTTCCTCTCCCCCATCCATACAACCGGATACGACAAACGGAAGGAGCAATAAAAACAGAGTTTGAAATAATCTCATCTGAAAAGTTAACGGATAGTAATCTTACGTACAACCTTGTCTATCCGCAGAATATAACATCCCTTCTTTAAGTTCAAGTCAATGGTCTTCTCATTGCTGTCTATTCGGATGGATGCCACTTTATTACCCGCAAGGGAGAAGATTTCGAGCATATTTCCATTTGCATTCCCGACAAACAAAGTAGAACCTTTCACCACAATGGACGTGGCCGAAGCCTCTATCTCCGGTTCATTCTTTTCCGCCTGCGCCCTACATACCTCCGATGTGCTCAGGAAGCATGCCGCCAATGCTAAAAGAATGAATTTTCTTGTCATAGTATCTCGTCTCTTTAATCTTCTGTGTACAAAAATAGGGAATCCCAACGAAAGAAACAAATATTATTGTGTGAAATAAGGACTTTTTTTGTTTAAATTTTGATTTTAAGATTTTCTTTGGCCAAAATGGTGTTGTCGAACACAGTTTTCGCTTCGTTCAACAGACAATCCTCATCCTCATAGCGTGCGGAGAAATGACCTATGCACAATTTCCTCACGCCACAATCACGGGCCAAAGTAGCGGCCTGCAAAGCTGTGGTATGAAAAGTTTCTCCGGCACGCGCCACATCATCGTGCATAAATGTAGCTTCGTGAAAAAGCAAATCAACACCTTTTATATATTCTGACAATCCGGGCTGGTATATGGTGTCTGAGCAGTAGGCGAACGAACGAGGCGCATCGGAAGGCACTGTCAGACGACCGCAGGGAATAATGTCTCCGTCTGCCGTCACCCAGTCTTTTCCGTTTTTAATATTATTAATCTCACAGAGTGGAATCCCATAAAAATCTATCATGTCGCGACGAATATGCGGCAAAGTGGCTTTCTCCTTAAACAGGAATCCACAACATGCGATACGGTGCCGGAGCGGAAGGGAATAGACCTCGACCGAACGGTCTTCGTAGATGAGTGCATACCGTGTGGTATCGGTAGGGTGAAATTCCACGGAGAATCCCAACCCCTTGCAGAAGAAATCCAACTGACTCTGCAATATCGCCCCGAAACTCTCCGGAGCATGTATATGAAGCGTAGACGTTCGTCCGAGCAGTCCGAACGTGGAAATCAGCCCCATCAACCCGAAACAGTGGTCGCCATGAAGATGCGATATAAAGATGTGGTTGAGACGGGAAAACTTCATTTTGGAGCGTCGCAGTTGCATCTGGCAACCTTCTCCGCAGTCAATCAAATACAATTTATCACGCAGGTTCACCACTTGGGATGATGCAAAGTGCCGTGTGGTCGGCAAGGCGGAACCGCACCCCAGAATAGTCAGCTCAAACTTCTCCATATTTCTTTTCTCATCTCATTCCTGTCACAAAAATAACGAAAAAAAAGAGCGATGAGAATTTTCACCGCTCTTTTTCCGTGTATCATGTGAAATTATTTATTCACCTTTTTCCATCTGAGCCTTCAAAGCTGCCAAAGCATCAATGTCACCCAAAGTTGTAGAAGCAGCCTGATTCTGAATTACAGGAGTCTCTTCTTTCTTTGCATTCTTTTTAGATGCGCCAGTGCTCTTCTTAGCCTCTTTGGCTTCCGCGCGCTGGATATCCTCGTGGATGCGGCTGTGTGACAAGATAATGCGCTTGCTTTCCTTGTTAAACTCGATTACCTTGAACTGCAGTTTCTCGTTCAACTGTGCCTGGCTGCCGTCTTCTTTCACCAGATGCTTGGGAGTAGCGAAACCTTCAACACCATATTCCAACTGGATGACAGCACCCTTATCCAACATCTCTACGATGGTTCCTTCGTGGATGGAGTTCACCGTAAATACTGTTTCAAATACATCCCAAGGATTCTCCTCAAGCTGCTTGTGACCCAGACTCAGACGACGGTTTTCCTTGTCGATTTCCAAAACCTGAACCTCGATGTCCGCACCGATTTGAGTAAACTCAGAAGGATGCTTAATCTTCTTGGTCCATGACAGGTCGGAAATATGAATCAGACCGTCTACACCTTCTTCGATTTCAACAAACACACCGAAGTTGGTAAAGTTGCGAACCTTTGCAGTATGTTTTGAACCTACAGGATATTTCTCTTCGATATTTTCCCACGGATCCTGCTTCAGCTGCTTGATACCCAAAGACATCTTACGCTCTTCACGGTCGAGTGTCAGGATAACGGCCTCAACTTCATCACCTACCTTCATGAAGTCCTGAGCTGAGCGCAAGTGCTGGCTCCAAGACATTTCCGATACGTGAATCAAGCCTTCCACACCCGGAGCGATTTCGATGAATGCACCGTAATCGGCCATCACAACGACTTTGCCTTTCACCTTGTCGCCAACCTTCAAATCGGCATCCAAAGCGTCCCAAGGATGAGGAGTAAGCTGCTTCAGACCCAAGGCAATGCGCTTCTTCTCGTCATCGAAGTCGAGGATAACGACATTAATCTTCTGGTCAAGCTGTACGACTTCTTTCGGGTCGCTGACACGTCCCCATGAGAGGTCGGTAATATGAATCAGTCCGTCTACGCCGCCCAAGTCGATGAACACACCGTAAGAAGTGATATTCTTGACTGTACCTTCGAGAACCTGTCCTTTTTCGAGCTTGCTGATGATTTCCTTCTTCTGCTGTTCGAGTTCTGCCTCGATAAGAGCTTTGTGAGAAACCACCACGTTCTTGAATTCCTGGTTGATTTTAACCACCTTGAATTCCATTGTCTTTCCTACGAATACGTCGTAGTCGCGGATAGGCTTGACATCAATCTGTGAACCCGGCAGGAACGCTTCGATGCCGAATACATCCACAATCATACCGCCCTTCGTACGGCATTTGATGTAACCCTTGATGATTTCCTCGTTTTCAAGAGCCTCGTTCACGCGATCCCAAGAACGGGTTGCGCGGGCTTTCTTGTGCGAGAGGATTAACTGTCCTTTCTTGTCTTCCTGGTTTTCGATGTAGACTTCCACTGTGTCGCCTACTTTCAAATCAGGATTGTAGCGAAATTCGCTCATCGGAATGATACCGTCTGACTTGAAGCCGATGTTAACCACCACTTCGCGCTTGTTCATTGAAATTACGGTACCGTCAACCACTTCGTGGTCGTTCACCTTGTTCAAGGAGCCTTCGTAAGCCTTTTCCTGTGCTTCACGGCTCTCGTTCACCTGTGCCTCACCGCTTGCGTATGCTTCCCAATCGAAGTCAGCCAACGGTGCTACATTCTTTAAATCTGCCATTTAAATAATTGAAAATAATAAAATTAATACTGTTAGACTTTATATTGCCAATAAATCCGGCGCAAAGATACGTTTTTTTTCGCTGTCGGCCAATCGATTTCCAGGAAAATCTTTCCGGGCTTTTCATTTTCCACGACATAAATAAGTTTTTTTAGCAAGAACGGCGGAGCGTTTACGGGTAATTGTTCGTATCTTTGCATGCTGTATAACATTATTGATAGAATCACAAAGATGGGAAAAATTCATTGTATAGGTATCCTGACGTCGGGAGGCGATGCTCCCGGCATGAATGCGGCCATCCGCGCCGTGACGCGCGCCGGTATCGCTTCCGGGCTTAAGGTGAAAGCCATTTACAGAGGTTATGAAGGATTGATAAACAACGAAATCAAGGAGTTCACGACGGAAGACGTAAGTAACATCATCCAGCGTGGCGGCACGATATTGAAAACGGCGAGAAGCAAAGAGTTCATGACGCCGGAAGGCCGGCAGAAAGCGTATGACAACATGACGGCCCAGGGGATAGACGCACTGGTGGTCATCGGGGGAAACGGCTCTCTGGCCGGCGCGCGCATCTTTGCAGAAGAACACGATGTGCCTTGCATAGGGCTTCCCGGCACAATCGACAATGACCTGAACGGCACCGACTCCACCATCGGATACGACACCACACTGAACACCATCGTGCAGTGCGTGGACAAAATTCGCGATACGGCGACTTCGCACGAACGTATCTTCTTCATCGAAGTAATGGGGCGGGATGCCGGCTTCCTGGCACAGAACAGCGCCATCGCCAGCGGTGCGGAGGCAGCCATCATTCCCGAAGACAGCTCGAATGCCGACCAGTTGGAACAGTTCATCGGACGCGGCATGCGCAAGAGCAAAAGCTCAAGCATGGTCATCGTATCGGAAAGCCCCAAGTGCGGCGCCATGTATTATGCCGACCGCGTAAAGAAGGAGTATCCCGAATTTGACGTACGCGTGTCCATCCTCGGCCACTTGCAGCGCGGCGGTTCTCCGAGCGCGGCCGACCGCATTTTGGCCTCCCGGCTCGGCGTTGGCGTTATCAATGCCTTGAACGAAGGGCAGCGCAATGTCATGATTGGCATCCGTAATGACGAGGTTGTGTACGTACCTTTCTGTAACGCCATCAAGAGCGACAAGCCTGTAAAGAAAGAGCTTATCAACGTTTTGGGCATCTTGTCTATATAATATAATAAGGTATAGCGTCACCGGTATGACGCATTGGATGCACATCTGAGGAAGCGCGCCAGTCTGTAAGGAGAAACACAGACAGGCGCGCTTCTTTCGGGTTGGAACTGCATCCCCACACGCGGCATATATATCATTTTGAACCGAGAGTGCTATATTTTGAATGATTTGCAGAGACATTCTTTCGTCTGACGGCCGTATCTTTGTACCCGACTGATAAAAGACTGAACGGATGAAAAGAATCGTATTGTGCGGATGGTGCCTGTTGCTGGCCCTGACAGTCCGGGCTGCCGGACGGATTGACACCTTGTTGTCCATCTTAAAAAGCAATGACCCCGGATATGTATTTGTAGTTGCACACCGCGGCGATTGGCGGCACGCGCCCGAAAACTCCATTGGCGCTATTGAAAAGGCCGCCGCCATGGGAGTGGACATGGTTGAAATCGACATACAGAAAACCAAGGACGGCAACTTCATACTGATGCACGACGGGAATATAGACCGTATGACCGACGGGACCGGAAGCGTGGGGGATTATACGACAAATGAGTTGAAAAAATTCCGGTTGCGCTGTCATGACGGCAGTCTTTCCGAGGAACGTATCCCAACGTTAAAGGAGGCCTTATTGGCCTGCAAAGGGAAAGTGCTGGTCAACATTGACAAGGGAGGGGACTATCTGGCCGAAATAGCTCCCATCATCAAGGATACCGGAACGGAAGACCACGTAGTATTGAAAGGACGGAATTCTGTGGAACAAGTAAAAAAGCAACTGGTCGGATACAGTTCCATCATTTATATGCCGGTTGCAGACCTTGATTCGGAAGGCGCAGTGCCCTATATCGACTCTTTCCTTTCCGACTTCCGACCGTTGGCATTGGAAGTCATTTTCAGAACCGACAACTTTCCCCAGCTATCGTATGTACACCACATTGCCGGCTCCAACTGCCGTGTGTGGATTAACACGCTTTGGGAGAGCCTGTGCGGAGGACACGAAGACGAAAAAGCGATGAACCATCCGGACGAGAACTGGGGATGGGTACTGGAACAATGTGCCACCATCATCCAAACCGACCGACCGGCGGAACTGATAGCTTATCTGAAGCGGAAAGGACTGAGAAAAACGGCCATGACGAGCACCGGAAAACACGCTCCGAAAGGCTTCCAATAAAGCACGAATTATCAACCACTTACAAACAGCAAATTCTTCACCTGTGAGCGATGGAACGCTCACAGGTGAAGAATCAAACGCTCACAGGTGACCATTTTAATGCACACAGGTCAGTCCTGCAAAAGCCTGCCGTTCCGCTCTTCGGCCTTTGCTTCGTTCCAAAGCGCATCCATCTCATCCAGCTCCATTTCCTTCAAGGATTTGCCTTCACGCAGAGAATGCTGCTCCACATAATTGAAACGGCGGATGAACTTCCTGTTCGTACGCTCAAGGGCATTGTCTGGGTTAATGCCGTACAAACGTCCGGCATTGATGATACTGAACAGGAAATCACCGAACTCGTCCACCGAATGCTCCTTGTCACCTTTCGCCAGTTCTGCTTGCAGTTCTCCGAGTTCCTCTCTCACCTTATCCCACACCTGCTCTTTCCGTTCCCAGTCGAAGCCCACGTTACGGGCCTTGTCCTGGATGCGGTAGGCCTTGATGAGCGAAGGCAGGGCTTCGGGAACTCCGCCCAATACGGTTTTGTTCCCGTCCTTTTCCTTCAACTTAATCTGTTCCCAGTTCTGGATAACCTCACCGGCAGAGCCGGCTTTCACCTCGCCGTATACATGGGGATGGCGGAAAATCAGTTTATCCGTCAACTTATTGCATACATCGGCTATATCGAAATCACCCGTCTCACTACCGATTTTCGCATAGAAACACACATGCAACAACACATCGCCCAACTCCTTGCAGATATTGGCCTTGTCGTTCTTCATCAAGGCATCGCACAACTCGAATGTCTCTTCTATCGTATTCGGACGCAGGCTTTCATTGGTCTGCTTCCTGTCCCACGGACATTTCTCACGCAATTCGTCCAACACGTCGAGAAATCTGCCGAAGGCTTCCATTTTCTCTTCTCTTGTATGCATAATCTGTCTTATTTTATTTTTTCCAACAATGTCGTCTTTATACAGAAAACAGATGACCACAAACCCAATAAGTATCTGCGGTCATCTGTAAATCCTGTGTCACCAGCGTGCCATCAGCCTAATATTCGGCCGTCTTCGGCGTGCGCGGGAAGGGTATGACATCACGTATGTTCTGCATACCCGTCACAAAGAGTATCAACCGCTCGAAACCGAGACCGAAACCGCTGTGGGGACATGTGCCGAAACGGCGGGTGTCGAGATACCACCACATATCCTTCATCGGGATGTTCAGTTCTTCGATGCGTGCCATCAGTTTGTCGTAATTCTCCTCACGCTCCGAACCGCCGATAATCTCGCCAATCTGCGGGAACAGCACGTCCATGGCACGAACCGTCTTGCCGTCTTCGTTCATCTTCATGTAGAAGGCCTTGATTTCCTTCGGATAGTCGGTAAGAATGACCGGACGTTTGAAATGTTCTTCCACCAAATAACGCTCATGCTCACTCGCCAAATCCACACCCCAGTATACAGGGAACTCGAACTTGCGGCCGTTCTTCACGGCTTCTTCCAGAATCTCGATGGCTTTCGTATAGGAAAGACGGACGAAATCATTGTCCACCACAAAGTTCAGGCGTTCCAACAAAGTCTTGTCAATCATCTTATTCAGGAAGGCAAGGTCGTCCTGGCAGTTATCCAGTGCCCAACGCACGCAATACTTGATGAAATCTTCGGCCAGATCCATATTGTCCGTGATGTCATAGAACGCCACTTCCGGTTCAATCATCCAGAATTCGGCCAGATGGCGCGGCGTATTGGAGTTCTCGGCACGGAACGTCGGACCGAAGGTATAGATTGCACCCAGTGCGGTTGCGCCCAGTTCACCCTCCAGCTGCCCCGACACGGTGAGCGAGGTCATCTTGCCGAAGAAGTCATCGGAATAGTCTATCTTTCCGTCTTCTCCCTTCTTCAGGTTGTACAAGTCTTTTGTGGTGACCTGGAACATCTGCCCCGCACCTTCACAATCGCTGGCCGTGATGATGGGAGTATGGAAATAGAAGAAACCGTGCTCATGGAAGTAACGGTGGATGGCCATGGCCATATTGTGGCGGATACGGAACACCGCTCCGAAAGTATTGGTACGCAAGCGCATGTGGGCATGCGTACGCATGTATTCCATGGTTTGTCCTTTCTTCTGCATGGGATAGTCGGAACCGCACAGTCCCAACACAACAATCTCGCGTGCCTGAACTTCCACATTCTGCCCCGAACCTACACTCTGCACGAGTTCTCCGGTCACGCTTAGGCAGGCTCCGGTGGTGATTTGCTTAATCAGTTCTTCATCGAACTTGTCGGCATCGGCCACAATCTGCACGTTGTTGATGGTCGACCCGTCATTCAGTGCGATGAAATGCACGGCCTTGCTCCCCCTTCGGGTCCTGACCCAACCTTTCACGTTAACCATCGAACCGTAATCCTCACGTTTCAATACATCGATGATTTTTGTTCTGCGAATAGTTTCCATCGTGATTTCATTTAATGTTCATTATTCAAACGCGCCCATACGCAGCATGTTCACTTCCTGTTCGGTAAGGAAACGCCAATCGCCGCGGCGCAGATTCTTCTTCGTCAACCCGGCAAACAAAACGCGGTCCAACTTGACCACACGATAACCCAACGATTCAAAAATACGGCGCACGATACGGTTCTTGCCGGAATGAATTTCTATGCCTACTTGTTTTTTGTCGGTGGGGCTCGCATATTCTATGGCATCCGCACGGATTTCACCGTCCTCAAGCGTAATGCCTTCGGCTATCTGCCGCATATCTGCAGCTGTCACCGCCTTGTCCGTATGCACATGGTATATCTTTTTCTTCAGGAACTTCGGATGAGTCAGTTTGGATGCCAAGTCTCCGTCGTTGGTAAACAGCAGCACGCCTGTAGTATTGCGGTCAAGACGTCCCACCGGATAGATACGCTCACGGCAGGCGTCCTTCACCAAATCCATCACCGTCTTACGGTTCTGCGGGTCGTCGCTCGTCGTCACATAGTCTTTAGGCTTGTTCAGCAACACATACACCTTACGTTCGATACTGACGGGTTGCTCATGGAACTTCACCTCATCACTGCGCTTTACCTTTGTACCCAGCTCCGTTACCACAGTCCCGTTGACGCTGATAACGCCTGCGGCAATGAATTCATCAGCTTCCCGACGCGAACAGATTCCGGCATTGGCAAGGAATTTATTCAGACGAATCGGTTCGTTCTCATCATAATGCAACTCCTTATACTCGATCTGCTTCTTATGACTGTATTTTGCATTGGGGTCGTAATCCGACGTGCGGCGTTGTGCACGCGGAGCACCGTAACGGTTGTTGCCATAACCGCCCTGTGGCTTGCGATAGCCGTTGTTGGGACGGTAACCGCCCTCGCGGCTGTTATTATATCCCCCCTCGCGGTTGCCGTAACCGCCCTCGCGATTATAAGCCGGGCGCGGCTGGTAGCCGTTCTCGCGACGATAATTCCCGTTATAGGAACGGAAACCGCCTTCACGATTGTTATTATATCCTCCCTCGCGATTGCCGTAATTGTTTTCCCTGCGCTGACCGTAACCGTTCTCACGGTTTCCGCCGAATCCACCTTCCCGGTTATATGCCGGACGCGGTTGATAACTGCGATAAGGCCTCTGTTCGTTTCCATAACGCTCCTCGCGGTTGTACGCCGGACGGTAAGGACGTCCAGTCTGCGAGCCATTGGCACCATCCGCACTATAAGCCCGTTCCGCACGTTGCACACGCGGACGGTAAGGACGGTCTCCACGATTCGCTTTACCGAAGTCATTGTTGTTCTCTCTGTGGAACGCTCTATAACCCTCACGGTTGTTTTCCGCTCCTTCAGCAGCAGGATTCTCCTGCCATTTTTCGTCTTCCATACTTATATTATTTCTTTCTATAATTAAACAAGGAGCATACGTCCGCCCCTCACGGGCAGACGACACACCCCCGACAAATCAAATTAAAGTCCCGTATATGAATGAGGAGTAATGGCACGAAGTTCTTCCTTCACGGCCTCTCCTACATTCAATCCTTCTATAAAGCCTTTGATGGATTCTTCCGTAATAGCCTGATTTGTACGTGTCAACGCCTTCAGCGCCTCGTAGGGATGCGGGTAAGCCTCGCGACGCAGAATGGTTTGGATGGCTTCCGCCACCACCGCCCAACAGTTGTCAAGGTCGGCATTGATGGCATTTTGGTTCAGCAACAGTTTGCGCAAACCTTTCAAAGTACTCTGAATGGCAATCACCATGTGACCCATCGGTACACCGACATTGCGCAGCACAGTGGAATCCGTCAAATCACGCTGCAAACGAGACACCGGAAGTTTCATACTCAAATGAGCCAAAACCGCATTGGCCACTCCAAGGTTTCCTTCCGAATTTTCAAAATCAATGGGATTAACTTTATGCGGCATAGCGCTCGACCCTACCTCTCCGGCCTTGATTTTCTGTTTGAAATACTCCATTGACACATATTGCCAGAAATCACGGTCAAGGTCTATGATGATGGTATTGATACGCTTCATGGCATCAAACACAGCCCCTAAGTTGTCATAATTGGAAATCTGTGTGGTATACTCTTCGCGCTCAAGCCCTAATTTCTCGGAAACGAAGCGGTTTCCAAAAGCCTTCCAATCGTATTCCGGATAGGCCACATGATGTGCATTGTAGTTTCCCGTGGCACCACCGAACTTGGCCGTAATAGGACAGGCCTTCAACATGGCCAGCTGACGTTCCAGACGGTAGACGAACACCATGACCTCCTTACCCAAACGCGTGGGAGAAGCCGGCTGTCCGTGGGTTTTTGCCAACATGGGCACCCCTTTCCATTCCTCGGCATATTCCTTCAGTTGCGCGATGAGTTCTTCCATCTGCGGATAATAACACATCTCAAGCGCTTCCTTGATGGACAATGGAACGGAAGTGTTGTTGATATCCTGAGAAGTCAGACCAAAATGTATGAACTCCTTATAAGCGTCCAATCCGCCAATCTTGTCGAATTCTTCTTTAATAAAGTATTCTACCGCTTTCACATCGTGGTTCGTCACCTTTTCTATATCCTTCACACGCTGTGCATCCTCTTCTGAAAAATTACGGTATATATCACGCAATGTCTCAAAAAGTCCATGGTCAAAACCCGATAACTGCGACAAAGGAAGTTCACACAACGTGATGAAATATTCTATTTCTACACGTACACGGTAGCGTATCAGTGCATATTCCGAAAAAAAGGAAGCCAACGCCTCAGTTTTACCTCTGTACCGGCCGTCGATGGGAGATATGGCCGTCAACAAATCCAATTCCATAAAGTTTAATACGTATTATTTAGACTGCAAAAATAGTGTATTTTATTTATACCCGCGAGATATTTCAGGAAAAGTTTGCGGGAAAATGCATAAAGGCGCTTAAAACACAAAAAGAGACATCCTCTTTCTTCGGATACCTCTTTCCATTCGGTGGGCGTTGACGGATTCGAACCGCCGACCCTCTGCTTGTAAGGCAGATGC
>URKA01000039.1 GCA_900548345.1 uncultured Paraprevotella sp.
TTATTTAAAGCTATTTTTTGACCGAAACTCTTGCGTAGGTCTTAGAATTCCGCGTGCCATCGGGCTTATGCGTCGATATTGGCGTAGGTGGCGTTCTTTTCGATGAATTCGCGACGCGGACCTACATCTTCACCCATCAGCATGGAGAATACATAGTCGGCACCTGCGGCATCTTCGATGGTCACCTGTTTCAGCAGGCGCGTCTCAGGATTCATGGTGGTTTCCCACAGCTGTTCCGGATTCATCTCACCCAAACCTTTGTAGCGCTGTGTCGTGATACCTTGTTCCGAACCGTTGTTGTATTGTTGCATGAAGCGCAGACGGTCGGCCTCCGTGTAGCAGTACTCCTCGATTTTGCCTTTCTTGCAACGGTAGAGGGGAGGAGTGGCGATGAACAAGTGTCCGTTCTGAATCAGTTCCGGCATGTAGCGGTAGAACAAGGTCATGAGCAGGGTGTCGATGTGTGAACCGTCGACATCGGCATCGGTCATGATAATCACCTTGTAGTAGCGTAGCTTCTCATAGTTGGCTTCCTTGCTGTCTTCTCCGAGGCCGTAGCGTACGCCCAGTGCCTGTATGATATTGTTCACCTCTTCGTGTTCGAAGGCTTTGTGCCACATGACGCGCTCTACGTTGAAGATTTTACCGCGGATGGGGAGGATAGCCTGATACTGGCGGCTTCGTCCGCTCTTGGCGGAACCTCCTGCGGAGTCACCCTCGACAATGAACAGTTCACATTTGGCGGGGTCTTTGTCGGAGCAGTCTGCCAGCTTTCCGGGCATGCCGCCACCCGACATCGGGCTTTTGCGCTGCACGCTTTCCCGTGCCTTTCGTGCTGCCACACGTGCCGTAGCGGCAAGGATGACCTTGTCGACAATGAGTTTCGCTTCTTTGGGATGCTCCTCAAGGTAGTAGCTCAACGCTTCGCCCACAGCCTGCTGTACGGCACCGGCCACCTCACTATTGCCCAGTTTGGTTTTGGTCTGTCCTTCAAACTGCGGTTCGGCTACCTTGATGGAGATGACTGCGGTGAGGCCTTCGCGGAAGTCTTCGCCGGAGATTTCCACCTTGTTCTTGGCCAGTTTCTCCAGTTCCTTGCTGTATTCGTCCTCAGCGTATTTCTTCAGCGTGCGGGTCAGCGCCATACGGAAACCCGTCAGGTGTGTACCGCCTTCAATGGTATTGATGTTGTTGACGTAGGAGTGTATGTTTTCCGTATAGCCGTTGTTGTACATGACAGCCACTTCGATGGGCACGCCCTGCTTTTCAGTGTTCAGGTAAATCACGTCGTCGAAGAGGTGGATACGGCTGGAGTCGATGTAGCGTACGAACTCCTTCAGACCGTTCTTGCTGTAGAATATCTCCTGTCGGGGCTGTCCGTTTTCATCCTTCTCGCGCATGTCGGTCAGTGTGATGGTGATGCCGGCATTCAGGAAAGCCAGTTCGCGCATGCGGTTGGCCAGGATGTCGTATTTGTATGTCGTCGTGATGAAGATGCTGCCGTCGGGCCAGAACTGCTGGCGCGTGCCACGCAACTCGGTTTCTCCGATTATCTTTACCGGATAGAGCGGTTTGCCGCATTCGTATTCCTGCTGGTAAATCTTTCCGTCGCGGAATACTTGTGACATCATGTGGGTGGATAGGGCGTTCACGCAAGATACACCCACACCGTGGAGACCTCCGGAAACCTTATAAGAGCCTTTGTCGAACTTACCGCCGGCATGCAGTACGGTCATGACGACCTCAAGTGCCGATTTATGTTCTTTCTCGTGCATGTCCACGGGAATACCGCGGCCGTTGTCCTGCACGGTGATTGAATTATCTTCGTTGATAGTGACTTCGATGTGCGTACAATAGCCGGCGAGTGCCTCGTCGATAGAGTTGTCCACTGTTTCATATACCAAATGGTGCAGACCTTTCTCGCTGATGTCGCCGATGTACATCGCAGGACGTTTGCGCACCGCTTCCAGTCCTTCGAGAACCTGAATGCTACTGGCCGAATAGTTAGTGCCTTTTATTTCTTCTTCTGACATAGTTTTAATGCGTTCATATTAATATGCAAATATAGCAAAACTTTGGGAAACACATGCAGGAAAACACTAAAAAGTCCTTGCCCATGAACCGGGCAAGGACTTTCCGTATGTTGTGGTCAGAAGGCTGGGCTGGGGTGCCCCGGAGTGCGTCCTATAGTTTTTTTGTATTGTTTTTAGGTTGCATATAGTCCGTCTGTCCGCTCATTTGATGCCCACTTCACGGATGAGGCGTTCGGCTCCTCCCCAGCGGTCGATGATATAGAGCACGAAGCGGATGTCCACACCGATACAACGTGTGAGTTCCTGCGTGAAGCTGATGTCGTTGCTCATCGCGTCCCAGTTTCCGTCGAAGGCCAGACCAATCAGTTCGCCTTTGCCGTTGAACATCGGGCTGCCTGAGTTTCCTCCGGTGATGTCATTGTTTGTCAGGAAGCAGAGTTGCAGTTCCTGGCTGTTCTTGTCGGCATACACGCCGAAGTCGTTCTGCTCGAAGAGTTGCTTCACTTCCGGCTCCACTACATAGTCCTTGTTGGTCCCGCTCTGCGCGATTTTGGCAAGGATGCTCGGTGCGGTGGTGAAATAATCCTGGTGTCCGGCCGCGCTGGTATAGTCGTTCACGAAGCCATAGCTGAGACGCATGGTGGAGTTGGCATCGGAATAGTGCGGAATCTCGATGTCCATCTCAAGGATGGCCTGACAGAGTGCGCGCTCGTTCTCCGAAATCAGCTTGTTCTCCGGCAGTGTCTGCTTGGTGAGGTCGCCCATCAACTTCGTGATGCTCTTCAGGCACACAATGGCAGGGTCGTTCTCAATCACCTCTTTTTCGGGACGTGTGGAGATGCAGGCCGTGTCGGCCAGCAACGTCCGGTTGAAGATGTCATCCACGTAAGCCCGTGTGTTGTTGCCGTATTGCTCGCGTATGGTCGTGTAGAAGTCCGGCAAATAACGTGTATCCACCTGTTTGGCGTAGTTGTCGATGAGTGCGGCCATGGTTTCCTTGTCCACTTCCAGGTTCCAGTCCTTGTATTGGGTGCGCAGGCGGTCTTCCGCGCTTTTGCCGTACAGGTAGAGGCGTGCTACTCTCAGGATGTCGGGTCCTCCGAGGAAGGACTCAGACATGAAGCGCAGGGCACGGTAGGCATCCTTGCGTTGGGCATACGCCTTTTCGAGTGTGGGCAGGACATTGCCGAAGCGTTTCTTCGTGTCTTTGTTCATCTGCAGCCATTCGCCGATACGTTTCTCCTTTTCCTGTTTCTGTTCCACTACTTTCAGTTCCTTCAGGGCCTTGTTCATGCCGATGCTGTTCTTCCAGTAATTGGAACTTTGGGCATATTTGGCGGCATACTGCAGGCGGATGGCCGGGTCGCTCTCCATCCACTTTTTCCAGACGTCCTGTTTTACGCCGCGCACGTTGATACGGGCTTCGTTCTCATCGTCCATACGTTCGGTAATGCCGAAGGAGGACAGGTAGCGGTTGGTGCTGCCCGGATAACCGATGGTCATGCAATAGTCTCCTTTCCGGAAACCGTCGACCGAAATCTTTGCATACCGTTCCGCTTTCATCGGCCGGTTTTCCGGACTGTACTCTGCCGGCTCGTTCTTGTCATTCGTGTAGATACGGAACACGCTGAAGTCGCAAGTCTGCCGGGGCCACATCCAGTTATCGGTTTCACCGCCGAACTTGCCGAGGCTCTGAGGGGGTGCGAACACGAGCCGTATGTCATCGTATCGTTTGTAGACGTTGGCATAGAAAGCGTTTCCCGTGTAATAAGGGGATACGTCACAAATCATGTCGGGATACTTCTCATAGTATTCTTTCTCTATGGTGCCGCAGATAGAGTCGAGACATTTCCAGCGCCAAGTTTCCTTTCCGGTTGCGCCCATCTTCTTAATCTTCTTGGCGTTCTTCTTGTATTCCTTGTCCAAAGCCTTCTGCACCCGTTCGGTCACATCGTCCGTGCGTTGCAGGATGTTGACGAACAGGTCCTTTGCCGGAAGCTCATCGGAGAGTTCCTTGGCCACGAAGCCGTTTTTCAGGATGTCGTTGTCGGGTGTGGCAAGGCTCTGTATGTTTCCGAATCCGCAGTGGTGGTTGGTGAATACCAGTCCGTCGGGAGATACGATGACACCCGAACAGAACCCGCCGAAGCTGACCACGGCATCTTTCAGTGAAGTGCCGTCGGGGTTGTACAGTTCCTTTTCGTTCATCTCCAGTCCCAGTCCTTTCATGATTTTCATGCTCGAAGGTGTGATGTGGCTGAGCATCCACATGCCTTCGTCTGCTTTTGCGTTGCCCATACAACAGGCAAGGGCGAGTAAAGCCAATAGTTTCTGTTTCATTATGTTTTTATTAAACGGTTATTTTTTCTTGATTCCTGTGTTTTGTTCCGTAATCAGCCGTATGTCCGAAGTCTTCAGACGTGTGCCGAGCCAACCTTCCATACGTGTGCGGTTTTCCTGACTCATTTTCTTGTTCAGGGTTATATATACGATGGTTACGGAGTCGCTCCGGAGTGTGTCGCCGACTTCATACGCCAGGGTGTGGGCGATGCTTATCCGGTTTACCTCCGGATACAGTGCCTTTATTTCTTCACCGACGGCTTTTGCCCGTGTGTCGGCCGACTGGTATCGGTTCAGTTGTCTTTCGAGTTCTTTGGCCCGTTGCTGTTCGTTGGCTAACAATTGTGCGTTCTTGTCGGCCGATTTCAGGGCCGGATCGTTAAGCATGGACTTCAGGTCGTTGGCATTCAGGTTCTTTGTTCCTTGTACGATACACAGATGAGTGTCTTTCAGGCCGAAGTTCTCCAGCAGTCCCTGCATTTTGTCCATGTCTTTTTCGGGTATTTCCTCTCCCAGGGTGACGATGCGTATTTCGCGTTTCCGGTAATTGATTTCCTTGGCGATGACCTGTGTCTGTTCGGAGGTGATGACCTGTGCGACGAAGTTGTTGGCTTTGGTTGTGAACACATTCTCGGCTACTAACATATAGGTGAGGACAGTGGCCGGCAGCATGGTCAGCACGGTAATCGTGATGATGATGTGTTTCACGCGTTTCTCGCGCTGTTTGTCCACGAACACTTTCTTCTTGAAGTCCATGATGTTGACACCGATGAAAGTGGCCACGCTGATGAATATCGTATTAATCAGATAGAGGTAGAATGCTCCCGCGGCATAGAGCCAGTTTCCTGTAGCCAGTCCGAAACCGGTGGTGCAGAGGGGGGGCATCAATGCGGTGGCTATGGCCACGCCGGGGATGACGTTGCCGCTGCGCTGTCCGGTGCTGCACAGGGCTACGATGCCCGCCATGCCGCCGAATAGGGCGATGAGCACGTCGTAGATGGTGGGCGAGGTGCGCGCCAGCAGTTCCGACTGAGCCTCGGCGATGGGGGTGATGGCAAAATAGAATGTGGCGGTGAGTACACTGAACAGGGTGGCTGTGGCGAAGCTCCTGACTGCACGTTTCAGCAGTTCGAAGTCATTGATGCCCACGCTGAGTCCCATGCCCACAATCGGTCCCATGAGCGGTGAGATAAGCATGGCACCGATGATGACCGCCGCCGAGTTGGTGTTCAGTCCCAGCGAGGCTACGAAGATGGCGAAGATGAGAATCCACAGGTTGGCTCCACGGAAGTCTATGCCCGCCTTGATGGAGGCGATGGTTTCTTCTTCGGGGGCCTTGTCGGCTTTCAGGCTCAACAAGCCTCTCAACGCTTGTTTGAATGCGGAACTGTTGCTTTGATTGTTGTTCATTTCCATGTATTCAGATTTAATGTTTTCGGAAATATTTGCCCACCACAGGCAGGTTGCCTGCCGGAAGGTCATGGTAAAGGATATGTCCGGTGAAGAGTGCGACCAGCACGGTGTTGATGCCGATTCGTGCCCATGCGGGCCATTCCTGCGGCAGCATGCTCATGATGGCATAGAAGGCTCCGGCTATCAGCACGTATGCGCCGATGCTTTTCATGGGATAGTCGATGGGATTCTTTTTCTGTCCCACCCACCAGGACAGTATCATGGATGTGGCGTATCCGGCAAATCCTCCCCAGGCACAGGCCATGTAGCCGTAGCGCGGGATAAAGGCGATGTTGACGGCGATGAGCACGGCGCAACCGGCCAGAGAGAACCATGTGCCCCATATCGTGCGGTCAATCAACTTGTACCAGAACGAGAGGTTGAAATACACGCCCATCATGATTTCGGCCGCCATGACGATGGGCACCACACGCAGGCCCTCCCAGTAGTCGGGACTGATGATGCGTTTGAGGATGTCCATATATCCGATGACACACAAGAAGGCCAGCAGCGTGAAGATGATGAAGAACTTCATGGCCGTGGCGTAGGTCTGCTTGCTGTTCTTGTCGGCTGCCTTGCCGAACACGAAAGGCTCGTAGGCATAGCGGAAGGCCTGGGTTATCATGGCCATAATCATGGCTATCTTGACGCATGCGCCGTAAATGCCTAACTGCACCTTGCCTTCTTCGGCGTCGCCGTACACTAACGGGAAAATCATCTTGTCGGCCGCCTGGTTCAGGATGCCGGCGATGCCTAAAACCAGTATGGGCCAGCTGTAGGCCAGCATGCGTTTCATCAGCTGCCTGTCGAAATGCCCCTTGCATGCCGCAGCCAGTTCGGGGATGAAGAACGGGGTGACGAGCACGGTGCATACAAGGTTCAGCCCGAAGGCATAGCCCACGCCCACGTCGGGCCGGTAGATGCAACCCACCTCATCGGGGAATGTCTCGTACAATCCGGGCAGCACGACGAAGTACAATATATTGAGCGTGATGTTCAGCACGATAAATAACAGTTTCAGGGCGGCGAACTTCACGGGGCGTCCCTTGTAGCGCAACCAGGCAAAGGGGATAGCCTGAAAGGCGTCGACGGCCACGCACACGGCCATCATGCCCACGTATTCCGGATGGAGCGCATAGCCGAGGCTTCCGGCCACATGAGGAAGAAACAGGAGTACGCATGCCACGAAAAACAGGGAGATGCCCCCCACGATGCCCAATGCGGTGGTGTAGACATCATGCGGACGCTCTTCCGTCTTGTTGGCAAAACGGAAGAATGTGGTTTCCATTCCGCAGGTCAGGACGACCAGCACGAGTGCCACATAAGCATAAATGTTGGTGATGACACCGTATCCGCCGCTGGCCGCGGCCAGTTTGGCTGTGTAGATAGGTACGAGCAGATAGTTCAGGAAACGTCCCACGATGCTGCTCAGTCCGTATATGGCGGTGTCTTTCACCACCGATTTCAGTTCTGCCATCCGTTGAATATGTTAGTCTGTGCAAAGATAGTGTTTTTTCGCACTCGTTCTCCATTCCGGCCCATCTTTCGTTGCTTTGTGTCCGCGCCGGATTTGTTGACCTGTGTGCGGTAAAATGCACACCTGTGACCGATGAAACGCACACAGGTGACCGATTCATCGGACACAGGTCAACAATTTCGGCTTTTTAAGTGCTTGATTTTCAGTATCCTTTTTTGAGGCGGAAAAACACTCCTTTTCCGTCCGGTTTACAGTGAGCAGAAGAAGGGCACGAGGAACGGTACGGAGAAGTCCACGGCCAGTCCGTGCCATACGGAAACCGGAACGAATTGCGGGCCGCACACGCGTGAAATCACGGGCAGGGTGGTGTCGGCCGTGGTGGCACCACCTACCGAGATGGGAGACAGCGGCCCGAAACCGCGCAGGAGAAACGGTGCAAGCAGAAGTGCGGTCAGCTCGCGCAAGATGTTGTACATAAGTGCCAGGGTACCCATTTCCGCCCCTTTCACTTCGGTTATCAATATGCCCGACAGGGAATAGTAGCCGAAGCCGGACCCGATGGCCAGACAGTCGGCTGCCGTGCGTGCCGGTAATAGGAACGACGCCACCCATGCGCCGGCCCATGTGCCGGTTATCGTTACGGCAGGAAGCCACATCAGTCGTCGGTCGGTGTGGCGCAGACTCTGGCGCAGGCCGTCGTTCTGTCCGATGCCCAGGCCCACGCAGATTAGCAGGACGCATAAGGCCGCGAATCCCGCACCGGCAGGTATGCCGGTGAGCCAGCGGGCATGTCCGGCTACGAGTCCGGCAGCAAAGAAGGCTACGATGACAAGGCTTCCCGCCAACTGTCCGAAGAGTTTCCTCCAACGTCCTTTCTCCGGTGGTGTGCCGGCCGGCACGGGGCAGGATTCGGCCGTTGTCCGTGCCTTGCGCCACAGCCATAAGGCCGGAGCGGAACATCCTAAGGTGGTGAACACCACGAGCAAGGCCGCCTCCAGTCCCAGGCTGCCCAAGGAATGCATCAGCAGTGTATTGCCTCCCACTTCCGTTCCCATAAGAAAGAGCATGCACCATACCGCATACGTCATGATACGGTCGAGGCCGGGAACAGGGTGGCGGCGCAGAAGATATCCCACGGCTGCGCTTCCCCATAAGACAGATATGACGACAAACATCGGCAGACAGGTGATAAAGGGTTATCCGAAAAAGAGGTAAGCCACTCCGATAGCCGCCAGCATGCCGGAAAAGTCGGCCAGCAGGCCGCAGGTGACGGCGTGGCGCGTATACTTCACACCCACGCTGCCGAAATACACGGCCAGGATGTAGAATGTGGTGTCGGTGGACCCTTGGAACAGACAGCTCAGGCGGCCTACAAACGAGTCGGCACCGTAGGTCTGCATCGCATCCACCATCATTCCCCTGGCACCGCTACCGCTCAACGGGCGCATCAGGGCGGTGGGAAGGGCATTCACAAAATCGGCATCACCGCCTAAGGCGGTCACCAAGGAAGAGATGCCTCCGGTGACGACATCCATCGCACCCGAAGTGCGGAATACGCCGATGGCCACCAGTATGGCCACCAGGTAGGGAATGATGCGCACTGCCGTGCTGAAACCGTCCTTGGCCCCGTCGACAAAGGCATCGTATACATTGACTTTGCGGCGTACACCCGCCGCGATGAAGGCGATGATGACGGAAAACAGCAGTACATTGGCCACCGTCGTGCTCCACAGGCTCATGCTTTCCTTGTCCATACAGATGAAGGCCCATGTCAGGGCCGAGATGCACACGCATGCCCCGCCGAGCGTCAGCAGGATGGTGCGGTTGAACAGGTTGATGCGCTGGTACAGGCTGGTGACGATGATGCCGACCAACGTCGAGACGAATGTGGCCAGCAACAGGGGCAGGAACACGTCGGTAGGCTGTGCGGCCCCCATCTGTGCGCGATATACCATGATGCCTACCGGAATGACGGACAGTCCGGAAGTGTTCAGCACAAGAAACATAATCATGGCGTTTGTGGCCGTGTCTTTTTTCGGGTTCAGTTCTTGCAGGCCCTCCATGGCTTTCAGGCCGAGCGGCGTGGCCGCATTGTCGAGTCCCAGCAGATTGGCCGAGATGTTCATGAAGATGTTGCCGATGACCGGATGATTGCGCGGGATTTCGGGAAACAGTTTGCAGAATAGCGGGCTGAGCCGGCGGGACAAGGCATCCACAAGGCCACCCCTTTCGCCGATTTTCATGATGCCCATCCACAGGGAGAGCACACCGGTGAGTCCTAAGGAAATCTCGAAGGCTGTTTTGGCCGAGTCGAATGTGGAATTCATGATGGCGGGAAAAATCCCGGTATCGCTCATGAATACCAGTCTGACCGCGGCAATCAGGAACGCAATGCCGAAAAAGGCAATCCAAATGTAGTTCAGCACCATAAGGAATACAGGTTTATGTCTGCAAAATTAGAGAAAAAAAGATTAGCATCCCCTTTTTATGCTGAAAAGATGCTATCTTTGTGCGAATGGAAGAACAGTTTGACATACATCAGCCGCAGCTGTCGTCTGCGGAGCGTGACTTCGAGAATGCCTTGCGTCCTCTGCGTTTCGATGATTTCAGCGGACAGTTGAAGGTGGTCGACAACCTGAAGGTTTTTGTCGAGGCGGCCAAGTACCGTGGAGAACCCCTCGACCACACGCTGTTGCACGGTCCGCCGGGGTTGGGCAAGACCACACTGAGCAACATCATCGCCAATGAATTGGGCGTGGGGTTCAAGGTGACTTCCGGTCCGGTGCTGGACAAACCGGGCGACTTGGCCGGTATTCTCACCTCCTTGGAACCGAACGATGTGCTTTTCATTGATGAAATCCACCGGCTGAGTCCTGTAGTGGAGGAGTATCTGTACTCGGCCATGGAGGATTACCGCATCGACATCATGATAGACAAAGGCCCCTCGGCGCGCAGCATACAGATAGACCTGAACCCGTTCACCCTTGTAGGGGCCACTACACGAAGCGGACTGTTGACCGCTCCGCTTCGTGCGCGTTTCGGTATCAACCTGCATCTGGAATACTATGATGCCCAAGTGTTGTCCCGTATCATCGAACGTTCGGCCCATATCCTTGCGGTGCCCGTGGAGCACGATGCGGCCGGGGAGATTGCCGGGCGCAGCCGCGGCACGCCGCGTATCGCGAACGCCTTGTTGCGCCGCGTGCGTGATTTCGCCCAAGTAAGGGGCAACGGAAAAATCGATATGGGAATAGCCCGGTATGCACTTGAAGCCCTGAATATAGACAAACACGGACTGGACGAAATCGACAACAAGATTCTGCTGACGATTATCGACAAGTTCAAAGGCGGGCCGGTGGGTGTGTCTACCATAGCCACGGCCATAGGAGAAGATGCCGGCACGGTAGAGGAGGTGTACGAACCTTTCCTGATTAAAGAGGGGTTCATCAAGCGTACCCCCCGCGGACGCGAAGTGACCGAGCTGGCCTATAAACATCTGGGACGCAGCATGTATGCGGAAACATTGCAGGGCCGGTTGTTCGACGACTGAAAAAAACGAAAGATATGATCACATACAATGTAGACGGCGTGCGTATGCCGAAAATCAGGAAGCGGGAAAATTCCGCATGGGTGAAAGCCGTGGCTGCCGCATACGGCAAGAAGGCAGGTGATATAGCCTATATATTCGTGAACGATGAAAAGATTCTGGAGGTGAACCGCCAATACCTGCAACATGACTATTATACGGACATCATCACCTTTGACTATTCCGAAGGGGATGTGATTTCCGGGGATTTGTTCATCAGCCTGGATACGGTGCGCACCAATGCCGAGCAGGTCGGCGCGACTTATGAACAGGAACTGAACCGTGTCATCATCCACGGCATCCTGCATCTTTGCGGCATCAACGACAAAGGCCCCGGCGAACGTGAAGTCATGGAGGCCGAAGAAAACAAGGCGCTTGCCCTGCGCGAATCGCTCCTGCAGGCGTGATGTCCGGCCTGCAGCATGTGAAAATGGCACACAGAGAAAATATCTTTCTTCCTCTGTGTGCCATTTCTCATTTTGAGGGCTATTTCTTAGGATAGCGGCGTGCCCAGCCTTCTTCCGAGAAGTCCGGTTCGTCGCCTTTCAGGTCTCCGGAGCCTTTCGGTTCAAAGAATTGCTTCCAGTCATCCTGGGTGTATTTCTTTCCGCGTGGTGACGTATATCCTCTTTCCTCGCGGCTCGGCTTAGCCGGTTTCTTGTTCTTTCCGTGTTCCTGTTTTCCACCGGCTTTCCCGTCCTTGCGTGATTCGGCCATATCGGCTTTCCCGTCACGGCCTTTTTCCTTGCGTCCGCCGGCGGGCTTTCCGGCACGCACACGGCGTTTATCGCCCTGGCTTCTGTCGTTACCGTGTGTTTCTCCCGCAGATACCTCTACGGTAACTTTCCGTCCTTTCATCAGCAGGCCGGACAGGGCGCGAATCACACGGTCGCTTTCCTCCTCGGCCACCTCAAAGAAAGAAAAGTTCTTCATCAGGTCGATACGTCCGATTTCCACTTTCCCGTGCACATGGTCGTTCACAAGTTTCATCACTTCTTTGGCATAAAAACCGTCCACTTTGCCTAAGTTGATGAACAGGCGCGTGTAACCCTCTTCGGCATCCCGTCCGCTCTTGCGTTTGCCTTTTTCTTTTTGTGCCTTTCTGTCGGCCGGTTCTTCGATTTCAGGTGCATTGGCATAATACTGGAGGAAACGTCCGAACTCACGGCTTACTACCCGTTTGATTAAGTCTTCCTTGTCGAGCCAATCCAGTTTGCGGAAGATTTCCGGAAGGAACTGTTCGATTTCTTCTTCGTCCACCTCCACACGCTCAATGTCATCGATGACCTTATACAGTTGTTTGGCACAAATTTCCTTTCCGCTCGGCAGTTCGCCTTTCACGAATTCTTTCCCGATGGTTTTCTCCACTTCGCGCACTTTCGCCTTTTCGCGGGTGTGAATGATGCAGATGCTCGTACCTTTCTTTCCGGCACGCCCTGTACGTCCGCTCCGGTGTGTGTAGTTCTCCGTATCGTCAGGCATGCCGTAGTTGATGACATGTGTCAGGTCTTCCACATCGAGCCCGCGGGCCGCCACATCGGTGGCCACCAGAAACTGTATGCGGTGCTGGCGGAATTTCTGCATGGTCAGGTCGCGTTGTTGCTGTGACAGGTCTCCATGCAGCGCATCGGCGTTGTAACCGTCCTGAATCAGCTTGTCGGCCACTTCCTGTGTCTCCATGCGGGTGCGACAGAATATGATGGCGAAAATCTTGGGATAATAATCCACGATGCGTTTCAACGCAAGGTATTTGTCACGGGCATGCACTAAATAATACACATGGTTTACTGTCTCCGCCCCTTCGTTGCGCGACCCTACGACAATTTCTTTGGCATCGCGCAGGTATTTCTTGGAGATGCGCTCTATCTCGCGGCTCATGGTGGCGGAGAACAGCAGGGTGTTATGTTCTTCCGGAACTCCGGCTAAAATGGTGTCGATGCTTTCCGAGAAGCCCATGGACAGCATTTCATCGGCTTCATCGAGCACTACGTTGCAGACATGGGTCAATGATGCCGCGCCGCGTTCCATCAGGTCTATCAGACGACCCGGAGTGGCGACAATCACTTGAACACCGCGTTTCAGTGCACGGATTTGTGTCTCGATGTTCGTCCCGCCGTAAACCGGCAATACACGGATGCCGGGCAGATACTTGGAATAATTTTCCAAATCGTCTGCTATTTGCAGACAAAGTTCGCGCGTAGGACTTAAAATCAGTGCCTGTGTATCCGCGCGTGAGGCGTCTATTTTCTGTAACACGGGCAAACCGTATGCGGCAGTCTTGCCTGTACCGGTCTGTGCCAGTGCCACTACATCATTATTTACTCCCAATAAAAAAGGAATCACTTCTTCTTGTACCGGCATCGGGTGTTCATAACCCATCTCTTCAATGGCTTGCCGAATGTTTCCATTCACGCCGAGCTCTTCAAATGTCTTCAAAATTGTAGTTTTTGATTTTTAATGTGCAAAGGTAGTATTTTCATATGACTTATGAGGCGGAAAAGATAAAAACGCGTTCTCCTTTGCGAAAAAATTTCTGTTCGGGGTAGAGTATAAATGAAAAGCCGGACTTGAAAGCCCGGCCTTGTATTTATATCTTGTTGTGTTTATGCCAACTTGCTGATATAGACAGCTAACTTCGATTTCAAGTTGGCAGCCTTGTTCTTGTGGATGATGTTCACCTTTGCCAATTTGTCCAACATCTTCTGTACACTGGGATACATCGCTGTAGCCTCAGCTTTGTCTGTCGTTGCGCGGAGCTTACGAACAGCATTACGCATGGTCTTCGCGTAATATCTATTGTGGAGTCTTCTTCTTTCCTCCTGACGTATTCTCTTTAATGCAGATTTATGATTTGCCATTTCTCTTTTAAAATAATTCGTTTAACTTTGTAGTCCCTAGGAGAGTCGAACTCCTCTTTAGAGAATGAAAATCTCTCGTCCTAACCGATAGACGAAGGGACCTTTTGTTTTTGGCTTTCGCCGCGCTTTGAAAAACCGCCTTCTTTTTCTTTGTCGGAGGCTACCGTTTTCGTTTGCGATGCAAAGGTAGAGCTTTTTATCTTATTGGCAAAATAAATGAGACATATTTTTCATGAAAAACGCATTTTTTTTGTTTTTTGCCCCGATTTCAGTTAGTTTTGTCTAATTTTAGTTCTCAAAATCTCGTTTATGCAGGAGAAAACTTGTGGTGTGGTGTTGCGCACGGTAAAATATGGCGATAATACTTTGATTGCGGATGTGTATACGGAGACCAGGGGAACGGTGTCGTTTGCGGTAAAACTGCCCCGGTCGCGCAAATCGTCCTTGCGTGGGGTCATGTTTCGTCCGCTTTCGGTGCTGGAAATTGACTTCGAGTATCGGCTCCGGACGGGATTACAGCGTATATCCGATGTGCGTTTTGCCTATGCTTATACATCGTTGCCTTATCATCCTTATAAGGCATCAATTGCCTTGTTCCTTTCCGAGTTTTTATGCCGGGTGCTGAAGAATGAGTCTGAGAATGCGCCGTTGTTTGCCTATCTGACCTATTCACTGCAGTGGCTGGATGCTGCGGAACGTGCCTTTTCCAATTTTCATTTGGTGTTCATTACCCGTCTGACGCGCTTTTTAGGATTCTATCCCAATGTGGAAGATTATCATGCAGGGGATTTCTTTGATATGCAAAACGCCTGTTTCGTCTCTTCTCCGCCGGGACATCATGCTTTTTTGCGTCCCGATGAGGCAGCGGTAATTCCTTTGTTTATGAGAATGAACTACGATTCCATGCGTTTTTTTGTCATGAACCGTCGCGACCGTGACCGTTACGTAGAGGTGCTCAACGACTATTATCGCCTTCATGTGCCGGAGTTTCCGGAATTGAAGTCTCTCGATGTTTTAAAGGAGGTTTTCTCGTGAGTTATTGTTTTTTTTGCTTAATTTTGTAGGATATGGAACTTGTGTCGTTAGTTATATTGGTGTCCATCACGCTTATTCACTTGATGATGGCCTCCGTTCTTGCGCTTTATTCCCGCTATAAGGTGCAATATCTTTCTTTGGCGTGGATTATGGGTATATTCGGGGGCGCATCTTGTATGGCCATACCGTTTTATTCTTTGATGAAGTTCGAGAACATCGGTCTGCTTCATCCTTTCATGTTGCTGGCTTTGGTGGTTACTTCCTACTTGCAGACGATTTATCCGTTGAGCATATCCATGCCCGGCTATCTGCAGTGGGGGCGTATGTGGAAATATGCTTCGCCGGCGATACTCCTTATTATATTATATATGGTGAATCTGCTGGGCGGAAACCGGCCGACCTTGATTTATTCTTATAGAGAGCTTGCCGACTGCTGGTTGAGTTGGGAGATGCTTTTCCGTCTGGCGGCTTTTGCCTTGTCACTGTACTATGTGGTCAACCAGCTTCGTCTGCCTCATTTGCTTGCCCCCAGTACGGATGTGCCCCGTTATGTAAAAGGATATGCTACGGCGGTGGGGCTGAACACCATACTTTACGTTGTACTTACGGCAATTTTCAATATCACGTTGTTCTATGTCTATTATGCTTGTTTTACGATATTGAACATGTATTTGTTTTACCGTACGTTGGAGACGATGGCAATACATTTGCCTAAGCCTGAAATCATTCGGGTGGATAAGGCGCCGAGTGAAGAAGTGATCGTGTGTGAGGACAAGAGTGACTTTAACGAGGCCAATCGCCGACGTTTTGAACGTGTGGAGTATTTCATGCAGCATGAACGGGAGTGGCGTGACAGTACGTTCGGGCGTGACCGTTTGTGTGAGATGACGGGGATTAACCGTCATCTGCTCTTGCAGTGCCTTCGTAGCCAAGGATATAACAACTGCCACGAGTACATTAATTCTTATCGTCTGGATGCATTGAAATCGGAAATACGCCGTGGTTCCATCACCGCGGTAGGAGATTGTTTTCTCGTAGGATTCGGTTCCGTAAAGACGGCACGTACCTGTTTTGAGCGCGCGGAAGGGCGTTCACTCGACGATTATCTTCGAGAGAACGCCCGATAAGGAATATCTTTTGGGTTTGTCTTGTCTTTCCTGCAATATGTTCAGGAGTTGAACGCTATTGCCACGTCATGCTGATGTGGTAATTCTTGCCGCTTTCCACCTGAATGACCTTAGGACCGAGCGTATAGTTTTCATTGTCGGTGTTGGTCAGACTAAAGGTATATTGCAGTTGTCCGCCGTCCGGTAAGTTGAAATAAGTGGGGTTTGTGTTGTCGAAGCCTTCTATCGTGACCGTTCGTCCGGAAGGGGAGGTCAGGGTGCATGCCACGTGAGAGAATGCCGTGCCGAACAATTCATCGGGATATTGCAAAAGGATACCGATGTTGACCTGTCGGGCGGTCAGTGGTTCAACGGTTGTTGTTTCTCCTTCGGCAATGCTGAAATCCGTGCTGACCGAATAAACAGGTATGCCTTGTTCGTTGTTGGCGGCTTCGTTCATGTCTGGCGTATGGGCGTGGAGTGTATAGTTGCCTACAGGTAAGGAGATGGGGGCGTCCAGCTCGGATGAGCCGGCGGTATATGTCCGTACCACGGTCGCACCCTGACAGATGTCAACCTGCAGACGGCTGTCTGCAGAGCGTTTCAAGGGTTGTACGTCGGCCTGCGTCTCGATGCCGAAGGATGAAACTTGCAAAAGACCATACCCGTCGGGAGTTTCCTGTCCGGTGCAGGAGTACAGCAAGATAGCGGATAATAAGTAATATATAATGCGTTTCATATAGAGCTATTTATCATAAATTAATTCGATGTCGTCGATGGTCAGGATACTTCCCCACCAGATATTGTCGAAACTTGAAGGGCTGTTTCTGTTGTCCAGATAGATGGAATAATTCCCTTTCTTGTATTGCATGTTCTTTCCCGGATTGACGGTGGAACTGAACTTTACGAATATGCTTTTGCATTTGGCATAGTCTGTACCGTCCGTATAGTTCAGTGTGACGGTGACGGGCGTCCATGTATCACAGGCTTCGGAAGACTCGTATGTCTGGCTGATGATGGAGTTGCCGTTGCCGTCCAGCAACTCGATGGAAGCACGCCATGTGTCCGTGCCGTATGGCACGTATTTGTGATAGAACTTCAATGCGGTGGGGCGTACGGAGAAGTCCCGTCCGGGGGTGATGCTGTAATTGTCTCCACTGGGTATGGCATCCGAACCGCCGGTGGTTACGTTAATGTTTCCGGTGAACAGTTCGCCGGCCACCTTGTTCATGTCGAGCACATTCGATGGTGTGGTATTTCCGCGTCCGTTTCCCGTGTTTCTTAACTCGGCGGCCCATGTTCCCGAATGTGCGTCCTTTACGAAACTTACGGCCGGGAAGCAGTTGTAGATATTGGAGAATGTTCCTCTGTTTCGTGTGGTGAAGTCGTTGTTGGTTTCCCAGAATGAAGAGCCGTTCTCTGTCCATGGATATACGGTGTACGTGTTGGTGCTGAGAATACCTTTCTTATGCAACTGCACATAATACCAGTCTTCCATGCCCGAATTCGGCATTTGTGCCGGGGTTTCCAGTACGACACCTTCCACATTGGAGGTGATGCTGCCGCGGTACAATGCGCGTACCTGATATTCTTTCCGTTCCGGCACCGAGGCGAACTTTTGTGCCATACCTGTGTTGCAGTCTATCCAGTTTATACCGTCCTCGGTATATTGGAAAACCATATTCTCCTTGATTCTTTCTGCATTTCCTGATGCCACGTTCAGGGCACGTACGGAGAATTCCTTGCTCCAGAAGTCATTCTCGTTCACTGTGATGCTGAACTCCGGACACTGTGCATAAATGACATACTTCGTCTGTGTGCTCCACCGTTGGTTGGCATACACGCGCACGTTGATGGTATTGCGTGCGTTCGCTCCGCTTTTCATGGACAACAGACGGCCTGTCATTTGGGTGAAGTCGATAGCTCCCGTTTCCGTATGCAGTTCCGGTAGTATGATACCGGCTGCGGTCAGTGTGTTGCGTTCGTCTTCGGTCAGTTCCGACATTTTATAAGTCTTGTTCAATACATACAGGTTAGGGTCGTTGAAATCCAGTTCGAACTCGATGTCCTCTACCGGCATGAAGGCATGGTAGTTGATTCTCGCCGTGACCGCATCCGTAGTTTCGCGGTAATACAGGTTATTGGATGCGTCGAAGCCGTCATTCCCTAATTGTGGTTTGGGAAGCCATGCCGGTGGGACGGTTTCGCTGATGCTGACAGTTTCGACGGAGGTATCCACGGTGATGTCTAATGTGCCGTTTCCTTGCGGTCCTTCTCCGAGGGAAAGCGTGTATTTGTAGTTCTTCTGTTTTTCCGCTGCCGCTATTGTGGCGAATCTGTAGTCTACATTGTTCCCGTCCCGTGTTGTGCCTTTCAGGTAGAACTCAACAGTGGTTCCGGCTTTGAAGTAGGGGTTCTTTCCGTCATCAGCCATACACGAAACGGATTGTCCGCCTGCCATGGTAATGAACTCGTAGTTTTCGAATGTGGTTGTAGCCGCATCCGGGTCGGCAAAAGCAAATGTGGCCAAAGAATTGCCCACGCGGCATACCAGTTCTACGTCAGTAGTGGTATTGGCCGTGATTGTAGCGGGAGTCTGGTCGGAAATATAATAGGGTGCGTCGAGTGCCACGACGGGATTGTCTCCGTAATCAGCCTGCAGCAGGTATTCGTCGGGACGGAGTGCGGGTGCTGCACCTGCATTATATTGCTCCAGCGTACCGTTATAATAGTTGATACCGTTCTTGTCCTTGATATGCAGACGGAAAGACTTGACAAGTTCTTCGTCCAGAGCGAACGGTAGTGAGCGAGTGGGGTGTGTCGGCGCATCGGTCAGTGTGATGTTGAACTTCCCGTCGTTCACGGCAATTTCGTCCTGCCGGCAGGAAGTCAGTGCTGTCAGCATGGCCAATATAATATAAAGATGTATATGATAAGACTTTTTCATTATCATTTTATTTGTCGGATTCTTTGTTAATCATAAAGCAGTTCGAACTCATCCACCCAAAGCGTGCTTCCTGCACCGACCTGTCCGGTTACGCGGGAACCGCTGAATTCTCCGCCATATCGGCTTGATGTGGCTACGATGGTCATCATGGCTGGTTTGGCTTTCTTGTCCTTGTATTCGATGTCGAATTGGAACTCCGTGTACTCTGTCACCTTTTCGCTTCCGATAAATTCTCCGTAGCCGAAAAGGTTGCCGTTGGCGTCCCATAGCTTGATGTAAATGTGGCACTGGTCTGTGCCCATGGGACTACTGGGTATGGTGCCGTGGTGGGTAATGGGCATAGGAGTGTATTTATAGTAGCCTTTCATGCGTGTCGGACGTGCGCCGGTAAAGGGACGTCCGAATGTCGGGCTTGATGACGGATTGCTCATGTTGGTTTTGTATTTGCCGATAAACAAGTTGCCGGCGGCGGCTCCTACCAATGTTACGCCGGTGAGACTATGCAGTTTGGCGGCTTTTCCTTTGTAGGCATCACGGCCTTCAACCGGTTCTGTGATGGATTCGTGTCCGCCGGCCAAGGTGGATGTCACACCTTCGTTACCTGATGCCCAATAAGCATTGGGGTCGTCATAATTATCCGCCACACCGTTGGCGTACCAGTTCTTTCCGTCCCGTGTCCACGTGTCAAAGTTCAGATTGGGTACGGAGACAATCTTTTCTGTGGTGAATGTGGCGCTCGGACTTGCATTCCCTTCGGCTACTACGCGCCATTCGTATTCCGTGCCATCGGTCAGTCCTGTCACTTCCGCACGGAAGGTGGACGAGGTCAGGATGGTGACGGAAGCGGCATCAAGAGTGTTCCATGCACTGCTTGCCGTGGGCTTATATTCAACCGTAGGAGTTGTTCCGCTTTTCATTCCTCCGAAAAGTGTGGCCTTGGTAGCCCATGCTTCAACCGAACCGGTAGTTCCGCTGATGTCGGTGGGCTGTATGTCAACAATCCATGTGCCGACCGGCTTTCCATTCTTTGTAAAATCGAAAGAGCGCGAACGTGTGAAATTCGTTACGGTTGCCGGGTCCGGCTTTACCGTTGCACGCTTGCCTTCCAAATTCATTTGCAGAATGTGGATGTCATCCAGCCGGCAATCTTTGTCTACATATACGATAGCCCTTTTGTTAGGTACGTCAAATTGCGCTTCTCCTATCTGGTGTTCCACTTCTATTGTTCGGTCGATTACCTGAGTCACCTTGACAGTCCAAAAATAGTCCTGGTAAGTTTTCAGCAGGATGCTGACAGGTTGTGACAGATTCATGGATGTGTTGGCATTGGCCGGCAGGTCGTTCAGTGATGTGAAACTGTAATCGGGAAACTGGGATGCGTTGATGCATGCTGCGGCATCGGGCAGGATTTGCGATTCGGTGTTGGCTACCAGTTTGGTGACAGGAAGTTCGTTGAGTACCGCATCTTCTCCTACGGTGATTTCCACAAGTCGCCTTTGTGCATCGATTTTGGCATCTCCCTGCATGTCATATACCTCAAACGACTGGATGACCCCTTCGATATACGGAAAGGGAATGTCATTCTTGATACATGAAGTAAACAAACTCAATGCAGCCCAATATAATATATTTCTTTTCGTCTTGAAAGTCATGTAAGCAAATAGTTAGAAGTAAGTGCAGATGCCCAGGTTGATAGAGAATAAGTTGATGCTGAAATCAGCGGAACTCTTGCGGAATGAACCGCTTTCCACCTGATTGGTCTTTTGGTTTATCCATTGGAAGTCCAGTCCCAGGATGTCCACCGATACCTCTACTGCAAGGTTGTTCATCACGAAAGCGGTAAGACCGGGCGTGGAGCCTATTTGGAAGTGGTTGATTTTTTGGAATGTTCCCGACATGTCTTTTCCTGTTCCGCTGATGGTTTTGCCTTGGCTGTAGCCGTAAGTCAGGCTCAGTTCGTTAAAGAAACCGAAGATTTTGCTTTTGCCCAGGCTCATGTAGGTACGGATGAAACCTGTGGTCGATACGCCGTGTGACAGGTAAGAATAATCGCTGATGTCGAACTCTAAGTCGTCGCCCAGGTCGAGATTCACCTTTCCCAGGTTGATGTATGAGCGTTTGTAGTCGGCACGGAAACCTACGGCAATATCGTTTTTGATGAAATAAGCGACGTGCGGGCTGATTTTAAAGGTATAGCCTTCACCCTTCACGTCATCCAATACCATAAGTTTGTAGTTGTCTCCCATGATTTCCGAGTAGGAAAAAGAAATTCCCCCTGTCCACATTCCTTTGGGGACAAAGAGGGTATTCTTTATTTCGCGGTCAAAAACTTTCCGTGCATGGAGTGATACCATGCACGAAAAGGTCAGTAAGAACAAAATATATCTTTTCATCAATTATTAATAGTATGATAATTCAAAATCATCAATCCATAAAGTACTGTTCGTGCCCACCTGGCCAATGACTTTGGAGCCTGAGAATACACCTCCGTAGTGACTTGATGTGGCTACGATGGTCATCTTGGCCGCTTTCTTCGACGGGTCGGAGTAGACGATGTTGAATTCGAACGGAGTATATTCCGTCACTTCTTCCGTTCCGACGAATTCACCGAAGCCGATTTCATTTCCGGCCTCATCCCATACCGTCAGATAGATGTTGCATTCATCGGTGGTCAGTGTGCCCGGATGCGTTCCGCCGTTGTCGATAGGTTGCGGGCTGTATTTGTAGTAACCTTTCAGTTTTACGGGGCGTGCGCCGTTGTACGGTCGTCCGAAGTTGACACTGGCGGAAGGATTTCCAAAGTTGGTCTTGTACGTACCGATAAACAAGTTTCCGGCTGCGCTGCCTACCAGTGTGATTCCGGTGATGGTGTGCATCTTGGCTGCATAACCGTTGTGTGCGTCGCTGCCTTCCACCCGTTCCGTGATGGCTGGCTTACTGCCGGCCAGTGTTGATGTCACACCTTCGTTACCGGTGGCCCAGTAAGCACCTTCGGCATCCAGGTTGTTGGCCACGGGGTTGGCATACCAGTTCTTTCCGCTTTGTGTCCATGTGTCGAAGTTCAGGTTCGGCACTTCCACGAACTGTTCGGTGATGAAGGTAAGTGCATCGCCCTCGTTTTCGCCGCATACAATCTTATATTCGTATTCCGTGTTGAAGTCCAACGGCTGAATCCTTGCCTGATAGTAGCTTGTTTCGTTGATGCGTTCGGCTGCCACGGTAGACCAGTCGGTCTGTCCGCTCTTCCGGTACTTGAACTCAACCGGAGAAGCCGGTTTGGTCAGGGTACACTGTCCTTCGAGGATGGCGAACTGTCCCCAGACGTTGGCCACCTTGCCGTTGATGGCGGTAGTCGACACACCGTCCGGTTTCAGGGGCACATCGAGTGTCACCTCATATTCATGTCTGTTCTGGTCGATGACAACCGTAATGTTGCCTGTACCCTCAATGTTCACGTCATAATTGATTTTATAACGTGTGGCCGCTTCGGCCGAGGCCGTGATTTCCTGTGTGATGGTCTGTGCGGTTCCGCCGGTGGGGGTCAGCGTGATGGAAGCTGTCAACGACTGTCCGGCTTTCACGTAGGCCGAGCGTGTCTCGTCAGAGGCGAATGTCAGGTCGGTGCCGTTGCTGCCGATGATGCGGCAGGAATAGTCGGAGAAGCAAGACTTGAAATTATCGCTGTAGTTTACGTTCACCATACTTTGTGCCAACCGGCAAGTGATGTCCACGGTCTGTGCCACGCCGGCCTTTACGGTAACTTCCTGTTCGGCCGTGTAATAAGGTGCGGCTTCGAATCCCTCTTCGAGGGTTTTGCCGAAGGAGTATGCCTTTACGTTGTATACCGTACCTGCGGCAGCCAGGAAACTTTCGCCTTTGATGGCCGTCCAGTCATCGGCATGCTGGAATGTGCTTCCGTCGGCATTCAATATGTCTACGGAAATCACTTCGCTTTCACCGTTGCGTACTTGTACGTTCTTGTCCACATCTACGGAAGACAATTGAATGTAGCCCTCTCCTGATTTCCCGCCTATCAGTTCGTCAGATGAGCAGGATGCCATGCCGCCTGCCAACAGACATGCGCCAATCGTATTGATTAATATATTTTTCATTGTTCCGTATTATTCTCCAAAATCCTTTGTAATTGTTACTTTCAAGTCTCCAGACAATGTATTGCCTTTGGCGTCTACCACCCTGATGGAGAAGATGCAGTGGTTCTTTCCGTACAGTGGCAGAAGGCTCATGAACGAAGTCACGTCGAACACATAGTGTGTCTGTCCTTTGATGACTTCACCGGGTTTGAGCAAGCCGATGCCGTCTCCAGAATCCAGCGAGCCGGTCAGTATCGGTTCCAGGTCTCCGGGGTTGGCGATGTCGAATTCCTCTCCCAGTCCGAAACCGGCAATCGTGTCGCCGAATCCTTTATTGTCGGTGGTGATGTTCACGAACAGGTTCTCTATTCCCTCTGCGGCATCGATGGTCACCACTACGCCCTCAGGGTTGTTCTCGGCCGGGTCGCTGTATTCGACCGGCAGTCCGGTGAATGTGATGGGGTCTTCTCCTACGGGCGGGTCAACTGTGCCGCCGTTGTCTTTGAACGTGATGTTCTCGGTCGGGATGCCGATGATTTCCTCCTGTTCGGCGAAAGAGAAGTCCACGGAGATGCCGAAGTCAATGTAAGATGCGCTTGAGCCGTCTTCTTTCAGGTTGATGATGAATGCGTCGCCGGCAGCAAGCATGGAGTTCCCTTCGGCGTTTTCAGGTTTTGTTACCGTATAGGTACGCTGTATATCCCTTTCGGGAAACGAGCCGTTGGCCACGGTTGTGGCTTTTACTGAAACGGTCAGGCTGTTCTTGCCGGCCGGTGTGGCCAGAAAGTATCTTGTATTGATGTTGTTCTTGTCGAAACGTTGTATGGCTCCTTCGCCGTTGTCCACCATGATTTCGTAATCGTCCTTGAAACTGGTCTTGAATGATTCCGCAAGGGATACAGACACCTCAATGTTCTGCAGGGAGCATGTTATGGGTGTGTTCGTGGTGTTGCCGGGAAGGATTTCCACCTGCTGGCTGCCCATGAAGTAGGGGCGTGCGGACGCTGTGGCTGCGGAGCCGTCATAGTTGTATGCCTTTACGGAGTATTTACCTTTGTCCAATGTCAGGGATACACTGTTGTTTGCGCCTCCGAGAGCTGCCAATGTTCCGCTCATTACGGTCTGATTGGTGTTGATGTCGACCACTTCGAGCGTATAGTTGCTTATGTTCAGCTCTTCCGGGTCGAAAGTGCCCGGTTTGTTTCCGTTGTCGCCCGCGATGTTGCGTACGAGATTCTGTTGTGCGTTGTTCGACAGGTTCAGTTGCAGTACGCCCACTTCGGCAGAATCTTTTTCCTTGCCCCACAGTTCGTCTTTCATTTCGCAGGAAGTGAACCCTGCGGCGATGAGGGATGCGAATAATATTGAATATATCTTTTTCATGTTCGTTCTTTAAGTGATGATTATAAGGATGTGGTTTTTGTGAACACGTCATTCGGGATTTCTATGTTGATGTTCTCGTCCTGCACACCGGTGTCGACGGTGATGTTGAGTCCGACCTTTCCACCCTCGATTTCCGTCACGTTAGGTTTGAAGGTCAGTTTCAGCAAGGTTTTGGGCATCACTGTCACGGTCTTGGTGGTAGTGAATCCTTCGGGAATAATCGATGCGCCGTTCTTGTCGAGCAGGTTGAATGTCAGTGTGACGGGTTCGCCTTCTTCGTCGGCTTTCAGATACAGGTCCTTGCCCACGCATTCCTTGTTCATCATCCATGCGTCGCCTGTGATGTGCTTGGTCTTGATGCTTACTTCGCAATCGGAATAATAGGTGGCGAAGTCATCGGAATATATTACGTTGACCTTGGCGGCTTTCGGTACACAACGGAAACTTACCATCTTGGTGGCTCCCGGCTGTACGGTGAAGGTTTCGCTTCCGCTTACCAGCAGATTGTCGTAGCTGGCCGGTGATTCGGTGCCGTAGGTAGCGGTCAGTTTGTATTCCGTGTTGGGTTCCACCATATAGGCTAAGTTCCATTCGTCGTACAAGGCCTGATGAACCACTGTGTTGTCGGAAGTCTTGGTCAGGGTTACGGTGTAGTTGCCGATATTGGTATAGGCACTCTCGTCGATGAGCCGTTTGGCCGTGCCGTTTGCGGCGGTGCCGGCCGATGTGCCCGAAAATGACAGGTCAGCCCCCAAATCCACTATGAGCTTGGCCTCTCCGGCTTGCTCATCCTGTGTGTCTTGCGTACAGGCGGAACACAATAGGCCGCCCAATACGAAAATCGAATAAAATAATTTTTTCATGAATAAATAATTAAAAGTATGTTTCTTGTTTACGGGCTTGTCTCTTCATCTCGCCCATTAATGATGATGCAAAATTAGGTTGAATATGCCGAACATCGGCTTCATTTTGGTATAAAATGCTGTTTTGACCAATATTTCTTGTAAAAATAGGGTGAGGAGATAGGGCCTTGCGGAAGGTAAATACCCCGATGGAATGGCTGTTTTTGTGATTGTTCTCAATGTATTCTCCGTTGCGCCGCCCTTTCGGCCTTTTTTCTGAACGATTCCAACGCCTTTTTGGACTTTTGTTCCACCAGGGCGTGTCTGACAACGACGTCCGTGAGCGGACGGTCAAGGTAATTTGTGCTTGTCTGCTGTATGCTGTCTACGATTTCCAGTCCTTCCACCACTTCGCCGAATACGGTATATTGTCCGTCCAGTTGGGGTGCGCCGCCCACGGTGCGGTAGTCGTGCTCCATCTCCACTGTGAAATCGGCTTCTCCGTCGGTCGCCTCTTTCACATTTTTGATGATGTTCCGGAGTTCCTTATCCTTGAATGTCCTGCCCCAGACGATGTAGAATTGCGACCCGTTGCTGGCGCGTTCGGGGTTGACATCGTCTCCCTCCCGTGCCATAGCCACGGCGCCGCGCCGGTGGTACATGTATGGCAGGCAGAATTCGGGAGCGAGCCGGTAGCCCGGTCCTCCGTTGCCCAGCGCCTTGTCCTGCGGGGCGTTTTTCGATTCCGGGTCTCCGCCCTGAATCATGAAATCCTTTATGACGCGGTGAAACAGCGTGCCGTCGAAGAATCCCGTTTCTGTCAGTTTCAGGAAGTTGTCCCTGTGATAAGGCGTGTCGTCGCTCAGGGCGATGCGGATGTTTCCCATGTTAGTTTCCAGACGCACCACAGAACGCTTCTCCTTACCTTTGCTTTCGGCGGTGGAGAAGCATGTGGTCATGATGATGAGGAGCAACACACACTTTTTCATATCTTTGCAAGTCTTTCTTTCTGCAAAGATAAGCATTTTTTCTGAGGCGGAAGGCAGAGAATATCAAACACTCTGTCTTCCGCCGGTTTTTTATCTCGAAAGAATTTTCTTTCTTTGTTGGATATAAAGGCCTTTTGCCGGTTTCGACATCAACTTGCGGCCTTGCAAATCATACATGGTGTTTTCGGTCGGCACCGGAGCGTTTACCTGATTAATGCCCGATGTATACTCGTCATTTCCTATATGTATGGTGTACTTCCCGCTTTGTGGAACCGGCAGGCCGGCAAATGAGACAATATCCTGGCGCAGTTCTTCCTCTCCGCCATCTACATATGGGGCCATCTCCTCAGCGTAAACCCTATAAATGTCATCATCTACACGATAGTAACAGGTATACTCCCGATGCTCCCATGCCAATTTCACATCCTCAAACACCACACAGCCGTTTTCATAGGTACACTTTGTAAATTCGTTCAGTTCACTGTCAAGATAAGAACGATCCATCCAACCTGAATCATGGCCAAATAGCGGGTCGGCATTAATTTCCCGTGCCAGATATTCCCCGCTCGCGTATTCCATCCACAGCGTTTGGGAATACTTTATGTCCGCCATGCTTTTTATCATGAAATGATTGGTAAACGAGCCGAAGTCCTCAAGCCATTGGTCTGTCAGTTTCCCGTCGACAGTGCTTACTTTCAGCAACCTTTTCGACACACAGTCTCCTTTACCGCAGAATGAGATGTTTACCAACGTGTCTTTCGCATCGTCCACGTTCCATTCCATTCCGTTGTAAGTCGTGAATCGGTCTCCGGGCGAAAGCGTGAAGTCAAAAGCCAGGCGTTCTTCATTCGTGTCAAAGTCATAAATGAAGATTTTTCTGTCTGCCATTCTATAACCATATTGCAACTTAATCGGGTTATAAGGTTCATGCGTGAACAGGTAGCTGTCGTCATAGATTCTATGGTACTCTACGCCGTTCGCCGCAGTCTCAAATCTACTGTGATACTTAATAATAGTAGGTTTGTCCTGCCCTTGTTTCATCACAGCCATAGCCCAGCAATATCCAGACTGTGCCCACAAGGCGTTCGACACCATCAATAGTATGAGTCCTGTAATAAAGTATCGTTTCATAGACTTTTGTTTTTAATAGTTAGACATTAAGATTTGTGGTAGGAATCCTGCAAAACTGCAAAGCCCGCTGACTTGCCGCCTTGGGGATTACTCAGAGAGATAGGCGCGATTC
>URKA01000040.1 GCA_900548345.1 uncultured Paraprevotella sp.
TTGGAATCTTTATGTACCGGAATCCAGTCTTGACCTGTACCGGAATACCGAGGGATGGAATTCATTTGCTAATATAAGAAGTATCGAATGGCTTCTTCAAGAATCATCAGTAAGAAATGTTAGGTCTTCATTTACTGAATCTTCCTGTGTATTGACCTTTTCCCAACCGGTCCGTTGTTTGTATATATACAACTTGCAAGGGATGTTGTTGAAATCCATAGACGTGAATTCAACTTGTGCGATTATCGATAAAACCTTGTTGTCGTCGCCCTATGCCTTGGTGCGTGTGCAATATGGCAATGGTGATGTGGAAACCCTGAAACTTAAACCGTAAAGACTATGAAGAGAAAAGTACTTGTAGCAATACTTATGTCCTGTATCTCCCTGATTTCTGTGAATGCACAGATTACAGGTAGGGTAAGTATTAATGAAAATGAAATTTCCATATCGAAGATGGATGGTTTCGATGTTATTTCATGGAATAAAACCACTGATAAAAATAGCCAAATAGGCGCTCCGGAAATTCCTGTTCTTATACAGACCTTTGTCGTGCCTCAAAATACAAAGGTGAAGTCTGTCGATATAACATTGGAAAGCCGTGTCAAACTGAATGGGACATTTGTTCCGTATCCGGTACAAACTCCAATACCGACAAGCAATGATGACTTTATTTTCACCCAACCGGATTCTTCAATTTATCATTCAGAAACTGTCTATCCGAATATGAAAGCGCAACTTGTGGCTGAATACAATGAGATGGGGTATCATTTGGTAACGGTTTGCCTCTATCCCATAGAATGGGAACCCGAAACGAAGAGCCTTTATTTGTGCAACCTCTCGTTTGTCATCAATTATATAGATGATGATGTCCAACAGGTTCAACCGGTGACACAAAGTTCAAGAAGAACCAAATCTATTCAGAAATTGATTAAATCCAAGGTGCAAAATCCGCAGGACGTTGGGGTGTTGCCTTATCAACAAAGGGAAGAAAGCAATGTTCCCATGTTAAAATCCCAATCATTGAAATATATCAATAGGATTGAAGAGCATGTTCCGGATTATATTATCATCACCAATAAAGAGTTGAAAAATACATTTCAGCAGTTGGCTGATTGGAAAACGCAAAGAGGGGTTCCTACGCTGATTCAAGATGTAGAAACGATTAAGGACAATTACTCAGGTTCTGACTTGTCGGAGAAAATACATTCCTATTTACAGGAATGCTATCATAAATGGGGTGCAGGATTGTTTGTCTTGTTGGGAGGAGATGTGAATGTGGTCCCGGCCAGAGTCTATAAAGATGATGATGCCAAGTTTTACCCATCTGATGCTTACTATATGGATTTGGAATGTAATTGGAATGCCAATAAGAATAATTTGTTTGCTGAAAGAACATTGGATGGGGCGGAAATGAAAATGGGGAAACTTTGTTACGTAGGTCGTGCCCCGGTGAAGAATAGTCTGGAAGCTGCCAATTTTATCAATAAGGTATTGGCTTATGAGAAAATGGATGATATAAAAACGGATAAAAATTATCTGATGAACCATTTGGTAGCAGATGCTTATATTTCCAAAGATACAAAACAAAATAAGGACTCTTTGTACAATGGTGCCCAACAAGAGATTTATAATTATTTCAAATCATTATCGCAACTTCATACATGGTTTCTGTTTGATCATTATAATTGCTCCTGTTCTAAACATGCAAGTGTCGGTCCGTTTACAAATGGGGAAGAGTTGAATAGGAAAAATTTCCTTTCCTCTTTAAACGGAACTGGAAATTCAGGATGGGGGTATCCTCATATCGTCTATCACATGGACCACAGCCATTCGCGTTGTTTGGGAACTTCTTCTCTTGATAAAGGTGAATATTTCTCGGTTGCCAATGCCGATGCCCAAACCAATCATCATCATTTGCATATTATGATTTCCGGAGGGTGTGAACCGGCGACTTTTACAGAAGATTGCATTGCAGAACATTGTATGAATAATCCCCATGGAGGTGCTATTGCATTTATCGGTAATGCAAATCAAGGAATTTCATATGAATATAAACAATATAAGAATTTTTTAAATAGTTTGTATAAAAACCAAATCTATTCATTGGGAGGAATTTTTCAAAGTATGACAGCTCAAACAACAAATGGGGCAAGGTCTCAACAGAAAATAACACAATATAAAGAGTATTTCCGTCTTCAATTATTGGGCGATCCTGAATTGCCTGTATGGTCTGAAGTGCCTAAAGATTTGGATGTATTGGTTACACCGGAGGAATTTCAAGCCGGAGAAAATATTTTAAGTATTAAAATCAATAACCTTCCCATTGGAGAAGAGGCAACCGTTTGCATCATGAAAGATGCCGATGTCTATGGAATCTACGAAGTGTCAGATAGGGAATTGCATAGATTCTCATTTGCACCTAAAATGTCCGGAGATTTGAAGGTTACGGTAACAGTACATAATTTTCGACCGTATGTAAAAACGATTCCAATCGAACTGTTCGAAGGACATCTTTTATCTGTGGAGACAATGAATGATTATCTTCCGAATTTGGAACTCATGGCAGGCGATACGGTTGATTTGAGGGTTGTATTGAAAAATAATGGGACGGAAATGGTGAAAAATGTTGTAGCAACATTAACAACATCGTCTCCTTATATTGACATTTTAAATAATACCGTCAGATATGATACTATATGTGCAGGACAACATGTCAAGCCTTTGTCTCCTTTTCGGGTCAAAGTGGCGAAGAATGCCCCCAATATAGGGAAAAATGAGTGGAATGCGGCATGCTTTTATTTGACTATGGTTAAAGATGGGGCACAGTCTGTCGACATTGACACTTTTAGAGTCAACTTGCAAGCACCTTCATATCAACTGACAACAATAACTGCAAGTCCAATAAAATCAGGTGATTTAATAATTGAACCGAATTGTTATGTGGTTGTTAGAACAGATGTTGTCAATAAAGGTGGCGGTCGTAGGTCTTATGATATAGATGCAATGCCTATTGACTCACAATATATTGAAATTGTAAGTAAGGGGATGTATGGGCATAGGTATAGTATGAAGATAAATGATTCGTATGTAGTTGGTAAACCATTAAGAATTAAAATCAAAGTTTCAGCTATTGGGATTCCGCAGGATAGTGCAATTGTCGACTTGACAAAGATTCCGGATAAGCCAAATAGCTTAAATGTTCATGTTGATGTAGAAAATGATGCCATTTCTTTTTATTGGGATAAAATGGGTACAGAGACATTATATAACATATACCGTAGTGATAAAGAGAAGGGTACTTATACAAAACTGAATAAAACGCCTCTGACATTCCGTTATTATAAAGATGAAGGTTTGGAAAAAGTTCGGGAATATTATTATAAGCTGGCTGTTTTAGGTTCTAATAAAATGGAAGGGTTTCGTTCGTCTCCAATAAAAGCTTGTACCACTTATCCGGCAACAGGGTTGTTTCCTCTTGTCTTTTCAGATGGAAACTGGGAATATATCAATGAGGCGCATGTTGCAGATATTAATTATGACGGACAAAAGGAAATTGTTATGGCGGCGCGAAACTATAATAAGAAACAAGGAAGAATCGCTGTGGTTCAACCTGATGGGATGGAGCCTTATGATATAGATGGAAACGTTACTTCTTTCAGTGGATTTGCTAATATACCTTGGTGTACGGAAGCAACTCCTGTGGTTGCCGATATTTATGGGGATGCTGTTCCCCATCTGGTTGTATTGACACGAAACTATGTTGAAATGGATAATAATGCTGTGATATGTTATTCTTCTCAAGATAATGATTCAGATCGGTTGCCGGATGTGAAATGGCAAAAGGAGATAAATGTACCGTGCTATCGTTCTGCTGTTGTGACGGATATTACTGCACCGGATGGAAAAGGCGAGAAAGAAATCATTTTTAGAGGAGACAATAAAGGACCGATTACTGTATTGGATGCTAATGGAGTCCGGAAAAGGCAGATGGGAAGCGACATGAAAGGGTTTTACGGAGGATTGGCTGTGGCTGATTTAGACGGCGATGGATACAAGGAAATCATTTGTGGCAGTGATTCTAATCTGTATGTATGGGAATATGGTTACAGAGTTCGTGGGGAGTTTTATAAAAGAGAACCTTTTTTCACAAGGAAGGGATATACCCTGTCCTCTTCTCCTGTTGTTTGCGATCTGGACGGAGATGGGGAAAAAGAAATTATTGTGGCTTCAAGGAATGACTCCCGTAAAATTTCCTATGTTTATGCCATTAAGCAAGACGGTACTTGTGTCGGACATTTTGATAGTAATTCTGCGTCTCCTGCCGTTATCCCTTATACTGGTGTAGATCATGCTGTCAGTGTAGGAGATATCAACGGTGATAAACGTTTGGAAGTTGTTGCCATTGGTACCGGATGTGTTTGTGCATGGAATCATAACGGTGAAATATTATTTAATCGCAGTCTGCCGGGAATTTTTGCAGGTGCTGGCAACTCCGCAGTGCCAATATTGGCGGATGTGGACGGGGATTCTGTCATTGACATAATCTTTAATGATAAAGATAAAATATATGCTCTGCATAACGATGGAACCGACGTGAAAGGTTTTCCTTTGAATATGGCAGGTGAGTCTATAGGTAGTGTTTCTGTTTCAGACTTTGATGATGACGGTTACAATGAAATTATTGCCGGTGATAGGAAGAGTTATATTTATGTTTGGAAAACGACTGGAAAATCTTCAGCTATAGAATGGGGGAGGGCTCGTCATAATACAGAGTTTACAGGGGAATACATTCCTCAGTATAAGGATCCATGGGTGATAACATCAGACACAGAATGGACGGGCGGATTGTTTACAAATGATATCATGGTCCGTTCCGGTACATTCCGTATACCCACGGGAAAGATTTTGCAGATGCAAGAATACCGTCGTATTTTTATTATGGACGGGGCTACCTTAGAAGTTGATGGGGGGTTAATAACGAATGCAGATATACGAGTCATGGAGAACGGGCATCTAAAATTAAAAAATAATGGTATTGTACGTTTGCATAAAAAGGGGGCGTTAGTTTCCAAAGCAACATCTTCCACATCGGAAATGTCCAATACGGATGTGATTGAGATTGAACATGGGGAGATACAAATTGCCCAATAAATGCATTTGTATAGTCTCAAACAATTCTTGAATGAAAACGAGTAATAAGACAGAAATATGATGAATGAAAAATAGAGGGTAATACAAACGAATCGATTGCAAATAGCGGCCAGTTGCCCGAAGTAATCAACATCCAGCCGATGATTAGAATAATCAGAGGGAAAAAGGTTATGCTTGACAGGGATTTGGTAGTAGTATATGGAGTGGAAACCAAATGCCTGAATGAACAGGTAAAACGAACATTGAACGTTTTCCAGATGATTTCATGTTCCAACTTACCAAAGAAGAGTTTGAAGAACGGAAGTCGCAATTTGCGACTTCCAAATCTATCATTATGGGAGCAAGGAAATCAACGTCCTTCCAATGCTGTGCATACCATCTTTATGCCCTTTGATGGAACTTGGTAAACAGTGCGGAAAAGAAACTCCCTTGTTTCCGGATTTGTTCCGGAAACAAGGGAGTAGTTGAGGTATCCGGCGCGCTGCCGGGAATGTATCTTTAATTGTTAAAGGACAATCCTGCGTCCGTAGCTTCCACGCGGATGGGGCGTGTGCGGTCGATGCCCTGTGAAAGGATTGTTTTTGACAAATCGTTCAGCAGGTAGCGCTGGATGGCGCGCTTGACGGGGCGTGCGCCGAACTCCGGGTCGTAGCCGGCATCAGCCAGGAAGTCTACTGCGGCATCGGTCAGTTGCAGGGTGATGCCATTGTCTTCCAGCATCTTCGTTACGCCGTTGATCTGCAACCGTACCACTTGTCTGATTTGTTCCTTGTCCAGAGGCAGGAACATGATTGTCTCGTCAATACGGTTCAGGAATTCCGGCCGGATGGTCTTCTTCAGCATGTTCATGACCTCTTGCTTCGTGGTTTCCAGCAGAGCCTCGCGGGCCTGTTCGCTACTCTTGTCGTCCAGTTTCTCGAACTGGCTCTGTATGTAGCCGCTTCCCAAGTTGCTCGTCATGATGATGATGGTGTTCTTGAAGTTGACCGTACGCCCTTTGTTGTCCGTCAGCCGTCCGTCATCAAGCACTTGCAGCAGGATGTTGAATACGTCGGGATGCGCTTTCTCTATTTCGTCGAACAGTACGACGGAGTAAGGTTTGCGCCTTACGGCCTCGGTCAGTTGTCCGCCTTCATCGTAACCCACGTATCCCGGAGGCGCTCCGATGAGCCGGCTCACACTGAACTTCTCCTGGTATTCCGACATGTCGATTCGTGTCATGAGCGTTTCGTCATCAAACAGATATTCTGCCAACGCCTTGGCCAGTTCCGTCTTGCCCACGCCGGTCGTGCCGAGGAAGATGAACGACCCGATGGGGCGTTTGGGGTCTTGCAAGCCTGCCCGGCTGCGTCTTACGGCATCGCTGACGGCTTGTATGGCCTCGTCCTGTCCGATGACACGTCTGTGCAGCTCTTCTTCCAGGTGGAGCAGCTTTTCACGTTCGCTCTGCAACATCTTGCTTACGGGAATACCCGTCCAGCGGCTTACCACATCGGCAATGTCTTCCGACGTGACCTCTTCCTTAATCATGGCATCTCCGCCTTGCGTTTCCCTGAGTTGTTCCTGTATGCGGGAGATTTCATCTTCCAGTGCATGCAGTTTGCCGTAACGTATTTCGGCCACCTTGCCGTAGTCTCCTTCCCGTTCGGCGCGTTCGGCTTCAAACTTCAGCTGTTCTATCTGCTGTTTGTTCTGCTGAATCTTGTTCACCAGCCCGCGTTCGGCTTCCCATTTGGCCTTGTAGCTGCCTTCCTGTTCTTTCAGCTCGGCAATCTCCTTGTTGAGCTGTTCCAGTTTGGTCGTGTCGTTTTCACGCTTGATGGCTTCGCGCTCTATTTCGAGTTGTTTCAGTCTGCGTTCGATTTCGTCCAGTTCTTCCGGCACGGAGTCGCGTTCCATACGCAGTTTGGCTGCGGCCTCGTCCATCAGGTCGATGGCCTTGTCGGGCAGGAAACGGTCTGTGATGTACCGGTTGGAAAGTTCTACGGCTGCGATGATGGCATCGTCCTGGATACGTACCTTGTGATGGTTCTCGTACCGTTCCTTCAGTCCCCTCAGGATGGATATCGTACTCAGCGTGTCCGGCTCGTTTACCATGACGGTTTGGAAACGGCGTTCAAGAGCCTTGTCCTTCTCGAAATATTTCTGGTACTCGTCCAGTGTGGTGGCGCCGATGCTTCTCAACTCGCCGCGTGCAAGTGCAGGTTTGAGGATGTTGGCGGCGTCCATCGCCCCTTCGCCCTTTCCTGCGCCGACCAGTGTGTGGATTTCGTCGATGAACAGAATGATTTGTCCTTCGCTTTTCGTCACTTCGTTGATGACCGATTTGAGACGTTCCTCAAACTCGCCTTTGTATTTGGCTCCGGCAATAAGCGCGCCCATGTCGAGTGAGTACAGTTGCTTGTCCTTCAGGTTTTCCGGAACGTCTCCGCGCAGGATACGGTGTGCCAGTCCTTCCACAATGGCGGTTTTTCCCGTTCCCGGTTCACCGATTAGGATGGGGTTGTTTTTCGTCCTTCTGCTCAGGATTTGCAACACCCGCCTTATCTCCTCGTCACGGCCGATTACGGGGTCCAGTTTTCCGCTACGGGCGTCTTCAATCAGGTTCTTGGCATATTTGTCGAGTGCCTGATAGGTGTCTTCGCAGGTTTGTGAAGTCACCTTCTGGCCTTTTCTGAGTTCGGCGATGGCTGCGGCAAGTTCCTTTTCCGTCATGCCCGCGTCTTTCAGGATTTTGCTGACATTGCTGTTTACTGCAAGCAAAGCCTGTATGATCGGTTCTATGGAAACAAACTCGTCTCCGTTCTTTGCCGCATAGTCCTGTGCGCGCGTCAGTACTTCGTTGCTGGTTCTTCCTAAATACGGCTCGCCGCCTTGTACTTTCGGCAGTGAGGTTATCTGGCTTTCGAGGATTTGTTCTATCTGCCTTCCGTTCAGTCCTAATTTCTGGAACAGGAAGTTCGTCACGTTCTCGCCCGTTTTCAGGATTCCTGCCAGCAAATGTTCAGGTTCTACGGTTTGCTGCCCCTTTGCTTGTACGAGGTTGACCGCTTCCTGGATGGCTTCTTGAGCCTTAATGGTAAATTTATTAAAATTCATGGCAAATCTCCTTTCTATTAATGTTTGTCTTTAATGGCTTGCTTTGTCGGTCCGCTTTCATATCGCGTTCCACCGGATTGTGCTTCAAAATGTTTGCCAACACTTGTTTTATGCCAAAATGGCACTTGACCGGAAGATTTGTCATGAATTTATAAGGCGGGATACACAGCCTTCTTTTTGTCGGGGTGACCAAAAAGCCACTCTTTGTTGTCGTTTATTCAAATGAATATGCTACTTTTGCGGTGAAGTATATTTCCTATATATAATTAAGGTATGTTTGATTTTATGCAACGCAGGCACGTTCCCGTGTTAATCCATCCGCTACAATGGAGCTTTTATGCATTAGTCTTGTTGTTGCCCGAATTCTGGCTGTCTCTGTCGCATCCGTGGTGGAGGTTACCTGTGGGTATCGCTGTCAATGCGGTTGATTACATGGTTTTGTCGTGGTGTGTTTGTACGCTTTTTGCTGTTTTCGGACGGTTAAGGCATTGGATAGAGACTTTTTTGCATATTGCCATGCACATGCTCGTTGTGCTCTTTTCTGTCGGCAACCTGTTGCTGCTGATGCTGTTCCACCGTCATTGGGATGCTTTTACCTTGCAACTCGTCAGGGAAACCAACCGCCGTGAAGCAGTGGAATTTATCAAAGTCTATTTATGCGATTTCCGGTCGGTCCTTATGGGGATTGCGGTTTTGCTTGTCGTCGTGTGCTATGTGTGGCTGGTGCGACGGACAAAAGCTGTGAGGTGTTTGCCGCAGAAACCTTTGTTGAAGTGGACGATGCTTGCTTGTGTGGCGGCTGTGCTGTCACAGGCCTGCTTCTTTACGGGTGATGCGGAAGAAAATTACAGGCGTGCAGCAGGTCTTCCTGTCAAATGCAATGCGTTGTTTGTTTTGCACCAGTCTGTGTTGCAGATGAAAGGATTCGAGGATGAGAACAATCTTTGTGCGCAGACTCTGCGGCAATATGAAGAGAAAGATAGTTGCGAATCCGACCTGCAATATCTGGTGTTGGTCATCGGAGAATCCTTCAACCGCCATCATTCAAGCCTTTACGGATATGCTTTGCCTACCAATCCTTTGCTCGGAAAGTTGCGGGACGAGGGTAGCTTGTTTGTATTCGATGATGTCATAGCCCCAATCAACAATACGACGCTATGTTTCAAACAATTCTTGTCGATGGCTTCGGTGACGGATACGTTGGCGTGGAATGAGGCACCGCTTTTTCCTGCCATAATGAAACGTGTGGGGTGGAATGTGGTGTATTACAGCAACCAGTTTTCGGATGGAGAGGAACTGAAGGAATGGAATGCTTCGATGGGGTTTGTCAATCATCCCCGTATCGCTCCTTATCTTTTTCATCACAGAAACCACCGTACGTATACTTACGACATGGAACTTGTGGACGATTATATCCGTCACCGGGACGAACTGGAAGCGGATAACCGAAATCTGATCATTTTTCATTTGTTGGGCCAGCATGTGAGTTTCAACCGGCGTTATCCCGAAGACGAGGGATGTTTTACGGGGGATGATATAAATCGTCCGGACTTGTCGGATTCCCAGCGTGAGGTAATTGCCGGGTATGACAATGCCACGCTTTACAACGACAAGGTGGTGGACCGTATAGTCCGGATGTTTGAACATGGAAACACGGTCGTGATATATTTTCCCGACCATGGAGAAGAGGTATATGACTACCGCAATCAGGTGGGGCGTTCCGACCTTGCGGCGGATTCTGCACCGGAGACCTTGCGCAACCAGCTCGATATACCTTTTATGATTTACTTGTCCCCGCAATATGCGCGGCAACATCCGGACCTGCCCGGTCGGATAGGTCCGGCTTGCCGGAAACCGTTTATGACGGATGATGTTTCTCACCTGATGCTTGACATGGCAGGCATCAGGTCAAGATGGCTGGATGTGGAGAAAAGTCCGCTTTCGCCTTCCTATCCGACAGAAAGACACCGGCATCTGATGCTCACCGGTCTCGATTACGATAGCCTCATGCAATGATAGCCTGTTGTTTTCCGGTTGGTTTCAGGGGGCATTTCATTATCGGACAGCCATATTCTTCATCCAGACCTGCGTTTCATCCGTCCGTTCAATCCTGCACTCCGTCTGTCAGTCTATGCCCGACAGTTCACCAGTTTCGGAATCAATGATGAATCCTCTTACCGTGACGTCTTTGGGTACAAGCGGATGCGTCTTGATGGTCTCTACGGTCCTGCGTACAGACTCAGGAGTGTCCTTGAAACCTTCTAACCATTGGTTGAGGTCTATGCCGCATTTGCGTATGGTGTCCAGCGTCTCGTCGGTCACACCGCGTGCAATCATCTCGTGATGGAAATGGCTGTAGCTCATGTGGCATGCGCCGCAGTGTGAATGAGCCACTACCATAATCTCTTGTACGCCCAGTTCGTAGATGGCCACAATCAGGCTTCGCATGGCGGAGTCGAATGCAGAAATCACCAGTCCGCCGGCATTCTTTATAATTTTGGCATCGCCATTCTTCAGTCCGAGTGCGGCGGGCAGCAGTTCGGTCAGTCTGGTGTCCATACACGAAAGCACTGCAAGTTTCTTGTCAGGGTATTTGTCTGTCAGATACTTTTTGTAGCCCTTTTCGGCCACGAAAGTCTTGTTGTAAGCGATAATCTGTTCTATCATAAATCAATGTTTGTTAATGGCTTGTTCTTGTGGGTTTTCTATAACGTCTTGTCTGCCTGCCACCGCCTTATACGCTCTTGACGTATATGCGGTGTGAGGCCTGTCCGGAGGAGCTGATGCCGGAAGCCTTGTCGGCCGAGAATTCGCGCAGTTCGTTTGTGGCCGTGCTGCGTTTTTTGCCGGTCAGTTTCATGTAGTCGTTTACGGTGAGGTAGGGGTGTGAGGCAAGATGTTCAAGTGCAAGCGCGAGGCATTCCTCCTTGGTGAGGTCGGACTTTGTGAGCAGTCCGGTGGCCGAACCGCGCTTCAGTTCGCACAGGGCATCGGTAGTCTGGATGAGTTTGCTGTCCACGCGCAGGTTGATGCCTGTCACGGCGATGCTTTGCGCATTGCGGCGTGGCGCGTCCTTGTCGGTTGTCTCCCGTTCGGCCCCCTCTTTTAATCCCAATTTGGCAGAGAAGGTGCCGATGCCTTCAATCTTCACTGATTTGCCGTCGGCCAGTGAACGGGCGATTTCCTTGCCGATGGCTTCGATGGCACCTTTCAGGTCGCTGGGTGTCAGCGTGCAGCCGGCCGTAATCTTTTCGACCAGTTCGTCGGTGCTGACCTGGTGCTGTATCTTCATCTTCGGATAGATGATTTGTTCGCCCTTTTTGCGCACATCGGGCATTTCGCGCATTTCATAGGTTGCTGGCATAATGGTATGAATTTATGGTGTGAAACAATATGTTTTTCGCGGTTCTCTGTCCGGAGAATGATTCCCGTCCTTCTATGGATTTTCCGTCACGGCGTTCCAAAGTAAGAATAAAAGTTTCATTTACAAAAATAATGATTTTATTTTCAAAAACAAAACTTTCATTTTTAAAAACAAAAGTTTTATTTATAGAATGGCCGATGTGGAAACGGACTTCATTACCGGGTGGTCGGGTACGTGTGTCTTGTGACTGACACGAAAATACATCTGAATGAGGTTCCGAAACGTCAAATAGACGGTAATGTTTTATATAATGTCTATTTTGTCCTATTCTTGAATGTGGTCAGGCCTTATCTTTGCATAAAATCTAACAAGACGAATTATGGAAGAAAAAGGTTATAGAGTAAAGCAATATGACGGACCGGTAAAACGTTATTGCCGGACGCTTAGTCTGAAGGATAATCCTGAGTTGATTTCCGCGTACAGGAAGGCGCACAGCAAGGAAGAATCATGGCCCGAAATACTTGAAGGGATACGTGCCGTCGGCATATTGGAAATGGAAATATACATCTTGGGCAACAAGCTGTTCATGATAGTGGAGACTCCTCTGGACTTTGACTGGGACGAAGCCATGACGAAACTGGCCGCATTGCCACGGCAAGCCGAATGGGAGGAGTATGTGGCGAGTTTCCAGCAATGTGCAAAAGAGGCGACATCGGACGAAAAATGGCAGATGATGGAACGGATGTTCCATTTGTATGAATGATAGAAAATGAATTAACCTGTAAATTATAGTTATAATGGAATACCGTGATTTAGGAAAAACAGGACTGAGAGTGCCGGTGTTGGGGTTTGGGGCATCTTCATTGGGAGGCGTCTTCCATTCAATAAAGGAAAGCGATGCGCTTAAGGCTGTGTTTACCGCCGTGGAAAACGGACTGAATTTCATTGATGTGTCGCCATATTACGGACATTACAAGGCTGAGACTGTCTTGGGAAAGGCTTTGAAGGAACTGCCCAGGGATGCGTTTGTCTTGTCTACAAAGGTAGGCCGCTATGGAGAAAACGGAGTGAACACTTGGGATTACTCGGCCAAGAGGGCGCAAGAAAGTGTGTATGAAAGTATGGAACGGCTGCACGTGGACTATATAGATTTAATCAATGTGCACGACATTGAGTTTGCCGATTTGCAGCAGGTGGTGGATGAAACCTTGCCGGCTTTGGTCGAACTCAAGGAGAAAGGCGTGGTGGGCCATGTCGGTATCACCGATTTGCAGCTGGAAAACCTGAAATGGGTGATAGAGAAGTCCCGGCCGGGTGTGGTTGAATCTGTCCTGAACTTCTGCCATTACTCACTGAACGACGACAAGCTGGCCGATTTCCTTGATTTCTTTGAAGAGCGTGGAATAGGTGTTATCAATGCCTCACCCTTTTCGATGGGACTTCTTACGCAGCGAGGCATTCCCGAATGGCATCCGGCGCCCAAACCGCTGGTGGAGGCATGCAAGAAAGCCGTGGAGTACTGTGCGGAGCAGGGATACCCCATTGAGAAACTGGCCATACAGTATTCCGTGAGCAACCCCAGAATACCCACCACACTGTTCAGTTCGGCCAATCCCGACTCTGTCCTGAAAAACATCAGGTATGTAGAAGAACCGATAGACTGGGAACTGGTGGGTAAGGTGAAAGAGATTATCGGCGACCAGCAACGGGTAAGCTGGGCCAACTCCTAATCATTATAGCTATGGGAATGACCATTATCGATGCACATTCACATCTGTGGCTGTATCAAGACGCGGAAGTCGACGGACAGCAGATACGGACCATGGAAAACGGACAGTCATGGTTTATGGGAGAGGTGCGCCAGATGCTCCCCCCGTTTATGATTGACGGCCGTAACAGCGCGGAAGTCTTTCTTGCCAACATGAACTATGCCCAGGTAGGGGCCGCCGTGGTGACTCAGGAATATATCGACGGGATACAGAACGATTACCTTCTGGAGGTCATGGGGAAATATCCTGACCGTTTCTTTGTCTGCGGCATGTGCGAGTTCCGGAAAGACGGCTTTTATGCCCAGGCGGAAGAACTGATAGGCAAAGGGTTCAAGGGCATCAAGATTCCGGCACAAAGGCTTATCATGAAAGACAAGAGGGTGTTTCTCAATTCGGATGAGATGATGAGGATGTTCCGTCTGATGGAAAGCCGCAATGTCATCCTTTCGATAGACCTTGCCGACGGAGACACGCAGGTGGGCGAACTTGAGGACATCATAACCGAATGCCCCGACCTGAAAATCGCCGTCGGACACTTCGGCATGGTGACGACAAAAGGCTGGCAGAGCCAGATAAGACTGGCAAGGCATAAAAACGTGATGATTGAGTCGGGAGGAATCACCTGGCTTTTCAATGCTGAGTTCTATCCGTTCAAGGGTGCGGTAAGGGCCATAAAGGAAGCGGCAGACATGGTGGGTATGGACAAACTTATGTGGGGCTCCGATTATCCGAGAACCATCACGGCCATCACTTACCGCATGTCGTACGATTTCGTCTTGAAGTCCGGCGAACTGACCGACAGTGAGAAAGAAGCATTCTTAGGCAGGAATGCCGAGGCCTTCTACGGGTTTAGGAATCTGCCGGAACTTCCTTACATCAAAAACATGTCGGAATGAGAACCGCATGTGGCCGGTGTGGAAAGTTTATACAGTAAAAGTGATTGTTAACACAAAACTTATATATCAATGAAAGCATTACAGATAGTCAATACCGGTGAGGTTAAATTGACAAATGTGGAAAAACCTGTTCCGGGAGCGGGAGAGATATTACTCCGTATAAAATACGTGGGCTTCTGCGGCTCGGATCTCAATACTTATTTAGGCCGGAATCCCATGGTGAAGATGCCGGTAATACCCGGACATGAGGTGGGAGCCGTGATTGAAGAGACCGGCAAAGACGTTCCTGCCGGATTTTGCAAAGGAATGAATGTGACCGTAAATCCGTACACCAACTGCGGAAAATGTTCTTCTTGCAGGAACGGACGCGTCAACGCGTGCGAACATAACGAGACCTTAGGCGTACAACGCAACGGTTCCATGCAGGAATATCTCGTGTTGCCTTGGACAAAGGTCATCCCGGCACAAGGGCTTAACCCTCAGGAATGTGCGCTGATAGAACCGATGAGCGTGGGATTCCATGCCGTGTCGAGGGGACAGGTCACAGACATAGATACGGTAGTGGTCATAGGATGCGGAATGATAGGACTGGGTGCCATCGTAAGGGCAAGCCTGCGGGGCGCAACTGTGATTGCAGTGGATTTGGACAATGAAAAACTTGAAATCGCAAAGAGCCTCGGTGCAAAACATGCCATCAACTCGAAAGACGAGGATGTGGCCCGGCGTGTCGGGGAACTGACCGACGGATACATGGCCGATGTGGTGGTTGAGGCTGTAGGAAGTCCTGTAACATACGTCACGGCCATCGACATTGTCTCCTTTACGGGACGCGTGGTCTGCATCGGTTATGCAAAAAGCGAGGTCGCATTCCAGACGAAATACTTTGTGCAGAAAGAGCTTGACATCCGTGGTTCAAGAAATGCCATGCCTGAAGATTTCAGGGCTGTAATCCAGTATCTGCAGAATGGCGGATGCCCGAAAGAAAAGCTGATTTCAGCCATTGTCAGACCTGAAGATGCGGGCGATGCCCTGAAGGCGTGGTCGGAAAATCCGGGCAAGGTCTTCAGGATATTGGTTGAGTTTTAATATAAGAAACATCATATCGGGATATTGTTCCTATATATAATAATAAGTTAATCATGAAACCTCTGAACAGTAAAACTGCGGAAAAGATAATACGTCCCGAACGTATCATACAGTTTGGCGAAGGCAATTTCCTCAGAGCCTTTGTCGACTGGATTGTTTCAAACATGAATGAGAAGGCCGGTTTCAACAGCAGCGTTGTGGTGGTCCAGCCAATAGAGAAAGGCATGATAGATGCCTTGAACGAACAAGATGGCCTGTATCATGTCAACCTGCAAGGACTTGAAAAAGGGCAGGCCGTCAATTCATTCAGAATGATAGACGTCATAAGCCGTGCGCTGAACCCATATCGCGATTTCAAGTCGTTCATCTCCCTTGCGGAGCAGCCGGACATCCGATTCGTTATTTCCAATACGACCGAGGCCGGTATCGCATTCGACCCTTCATGCCGTCTTGACGATTCGCCTGCAAGTTCGTATCCGGCAAAACTCACACAGTTGTTGTACCATAGATTCAAGTTCTTTAAGGGGGATACAAGCAAAGGACTCATCATATTCCCGTGCGAGCTGATTTTCCTGAACGGACATAAACTGAAGGAAACGATTTACCGCTACATCAGCTTATGGAAACTGGAAGACGAATTCAAGGCGTGGTTTGAACAGGCGTGCGGAGTATATGCCACGTTGGTCGACCGTATTGTACCGGGTTTCCCGCGCAAGGAGATTGCTGCCATAAAAGAGCATATAGGCTATGATGACAATTTGGTTGTGCAAGGAGAGGCGTTCCACTTGTGGGTGATAGAAGCGCCGGAGTCAGTAGCCAAGGAGTTCCCGGCCGACAAAGCCGGACTGAATGTCAAGTTCGTTCCTTCGGAAGAACCTTACCATGAACGGAAGGTCACATTGCTGAACGGTCCGCACACCGTACTTTCTCCTGTAGCTTTCCTGTCGGGAATCAACATTGTGAGGGATGCCTGCCGGCATGAGGTTGTCGGCCGATACATACACAGGGTGATGTTCGACGAACTGATGGAAACGCTGAATCTTCCTAAAGATGAGCTGGAACAGTTTGCGGAAGATGTTCTCGAACGGTTCAACAATCCTTTTGTGGACCATCAGGTAACTTCCATCATGTTAAACTCATTCCCCAAATATGCGACCAGAGACCTTCCCGGATTAAAAGTCTATCTGGAAAGAAAAGGGCATCTGCCGGAAGGGCTTGTGTTGGGCCTTGCCGCCATCATCGTGTATTATAAAGGCGGAAAAAGAGCCGACGGGACAGAGATTGTTCCGAACGACGCTCCGGAGATAATGGAGATGCTGACCCGCTTATGGAACGGCGGTTCAATCACAGATTTGACAGAGGAGGTACTGGGAGCTGTCTCGATATGGAATGAGAATCTGAATGAAATCCCCGGACTGACGCAACGTGTGGCCTTTTACATAAACAGTATCCTTGACAACGGCATGCTGGAAACGGTAAAGAGGCTTCTTGATAACGATTAAACCCATCATGTCATGACAGAATATATCCAGATAAATCCTTCCGACAATGTGGCTGTGGCGTTAAACGACCTGAAGGAGGGATACACATTGCATTGGTCCGGTGGAAGTGTCTGCCTGAAAGAGCATGTCCAATCAGGACACAAGATAGCCCTGAAGGACTTCCGCAAGGATGATGTGGTCATAAAATATGGCTTTCCGATAGGGCATGTTACGGCTGATGTGGAATGTGGCTGTTTGCTGAACGACAAAAACATGCAGACGAACCTTTCTGGACTGGATACTTACAAGTATACTCCCGATTTCAGGCCGCAGACCTTCGTCAACGAGGACCGCACGTTCATGGGATACCGCAGGGAGAACGGTGAGGTGGGCATACGTAATGAGATATGGGTCATACCCACCGTGGGGTGTGTCAATGGAATCGCCACCCGGCTGGCAGAGATGCTGAGAGGTGAGACGGGGGGCAAAGGAACGGACGGCATAAAGGTATATACGCACAATTACGGATGTTCGCAACTGGGGGATGACCATGAGAATACGCGTAAGATATTACGCGACATGGTAAAACATCCCAATGCCGGCGGTGTGCTGATTGTGGGACTGGGATGCGAGAACAACCAGCCTGAGGCGTTCATGGACACCATCGGTGAATACGATCCCAGGCGAATAAGGTGTATGGTGTGCCAGAAAGCGGACAATGAGATGGACGAAGGCATGAGGATGCTGCGGGAGATATATGCTGTGGTTAAGGAAGACGTGCGCACTCCGGTGCCGTTGTCCGCACTGAAGGTTGGTCTCAAATGCGGTGGGTCGGACGGGCTTTCGGGCATAACCGCCAATCCGATGTTAGGCATATTCTCAGACTATCTGGTGGCGCAGGGAGGCACGACCGTACTTACCGAGGTGCCGGAGATGTTCGGGGCCGAAACCATCCTGATGAACCGTTGTGTCAGTGAAAAAGTGTTTGACGACACCGTAGCCATGATTAATGATTTCAAGAACTACTTCATCCGCAACGGACAACCCATTTATGAGAATCCGTCACCGGGTAACAAAGCCGGTGGAATATCCACTCTTGAAGAGAAATCACTCGGATGTACGCAGAAGGCCGGTACGTCAATGGTGAAGAATGTATTGAAATATGGTGACCGCACTTCGGTCGGAGGATTGAACCTTCTGAGCGCACCGGGCAACGACCTTGTGGCCAGTACGGCCTTGGCAGCATCGGGATGTCATATCGTACTCTTTACGACGGGAAGAGGCACTCCTTTCGGCACGTTCGTTCCCACGGTGAAAGTATCCACAAATACCGCCTTGTACGAAAAAAAACAATCGTGGATAGACTTCAATGCCGGCAGTATAGCCCAAGGGGAGACCATGGACGACGTCAGTCGCAGGTTCATAGAAACAGTCATTGAAATAGCCGACGGCAAGAAGGCGCTCAATGAAATAAACGGTTTTCATGAAATCGCCATATTCAAACAAGGCGTGACTTTATGAGGCAAGATATTCCTGACAAACTGGAAAAGATCGTCTGTCAGCATCACTTTGAAGAATAGCGTAAATGGTAAAATCCTGATTTTCTAACGAAATCGGGATTTTTTTTGTTTTCCGGCGGAACGCAAGATACGGCAGAATAATAATCAAAAGTCAGTGCTGATTCTAACGGAATATTCGGTTTAATCCTTACCTTTGTAAATGATATTGGGGTTATATACCTGAATAATAATGAAACTATGCAGACACATGACAGATTCAAGTTGTAAAACTATTAATTAGATTGAAATATGTCAATATGGAGTAAGCTTATAGGAATTAAGAAAACCGAAGATAGTAATAAGGTCATAGACAATAAAACGGCTTCGGTATCGCATAGTGCTCCTCATTATGCTATAGTAGATGTGGAAGTCGGCTTGAAAGACCATAAAGTCCATGACATAGGAGCACTCAAGCATGACGGTACGACATTTCATAAAACGTCAAAAGAAGGATTATTTGTGTTTTTAAACGATGTGGATTACATCTGTGGTCACAATATCATTCATCATGATGCCAGATATTTGTTTACAGACAAAGAATGTCGCTGGATTTTAGTTGATACGCTTTATGTCTCGCCTTTATTGTTTCCGGAACGCCCTTACCATAGGCTTGTGAAAGATGACAAGCTGATTAGCGAACAGGTGAATAATCCGGTGAATGATTGTGAAAAAGCGAAAGCGTTACTTTTGGATGAAATGGCACGTTGGTACTCATTGCCGGATAAGAAATGTAAATTGTTTGCATCGCTTCTGAAAGGTAAAAAAGAATTTGAAGGATTTCTCAATATCGTGAATGCGGAGTATATTCATGACGGAATAGCTGAACTTATCAAAGAACTTTATAGAGGAAAGATTTGCCAACATGCCGACCTTGACATGCTTATCGAACAATATCCATGCGGATTGGCATACGCTTTGGCGCTGATTGATACCACCGACTATCGCTCCATCACTCCCGGATGGGTACTTTACAATTATCCGGAAGTGGAATTTATTGTAAAACTCCTGCGCCACACAAGATGTCACGAAGAGTGCGACTACTGTCATACGCAATTGGATGTGTTCTATAACTTAAAAGTATTTTTCGGATATGAACGTTTCCGGACATACGAAGGAGAGCCATTGCAGGAACGGGCAGCCCAAGCGGCGGTAAAAGGTAAATCGTTGCTGGCAATATTTCCTACCGGTGGTGGCAAATCACTGACCTTTCAGTTGCCGGCACTCATGGCCGGGCGCTCTGTGCACGGGCTTACGGTTGTCATTTCTCCATTGCAGTCCCTGATGAAAGACCAGGTCGATAACCTTGCTGACAGGGGTATCACGGATGCCGTAACCATCAATGGTATGTTAGATCCTATCACACGGTCATTATCCATACAAAGAGTACAGGACGGAGAAGCCTCATTGTTGTACATTTCTCCCGAAATGCTCCGTTCAAAAACAATCGAGAAAATATTGATGGCCCGGCATGTGGTAAGGTTTGTGATAGACGAAGCGCACTGCTTTTCTTCATGGGGACAGGATTTCAGGGTTGACTATCTCTACATTGGCAAATTCATCAGGCAATACCAGCAAAAGAAAAAATGTAAGAATCCTATACCGGTATCCTGTTTTACGGCCACGGCAAAGCAGAAAGTGATACAAGATATCTGCGACTATTTTAAGCAAACTTTGGACTTGGACTTAGAGTTGTTTGCATCAACGGCTTCAAGAACGAATCTGCACTATTCCGTCGTACACGTAGAGAGTGACAGTGACAAGTATTTAAAGCTGAGGAAACTTGTCGCAGAGGCTGATTGTCCGACAATTGTTTATGTATCACGTACCAAACGAACCAAAGAACTGGCAGAAAAATTGGCCCGCGACGGTTACATGGCACTCCCTTTCAATGGCAGGATGGAAGCTGATGAGAAAATTGCAAACCAAGATGCTTTCATGAATGATCAGGTGCGTATCATTGTAGCAACGTCTGCATTTGGTATGGGAGTTGACAAGAAAGATGTCGGTCTTGTGGTTCATTATGACATCTCTGATTCATTGGAAAACTACGTTCAAGAAGCAGGTAGGGCCGGTCGTGACCCAAGTCTCAGTGCGCGTTGTTATGTGCTTTATGGGGATAACGACCTGGACAAACATTTTATATTGCTGAACCAAACCAAACTAAGCATCAGCGAAATACAACAGGTGTGGAAAGCTGTAAAGGACCTTACCAGACAACGTATGAAGGTTGATTGTTCCGCATTGGAAATTGCCCGGAAGGCTGGGTGGGACGATTCGGTGTCTGATATAGAAACCCGTGTGCGGACTGCATTGGCAGCTTTGGAGCAAAGCGGGTATTTGGTGAGAGGAAATAATGTGCCTCATGTATATGCTACAGGAATCACAGTAAAGAACATGGACGAAGCAAGGGAACGCATATCTGCATCAGTACTCTTTGGTAGTGATGAAATCGAAAAAGCAGTCCGCATCATTAAATCATTGATTTCCCAGAAGCATATTGCCAAGGCTCAAGACTCGGAGGCTGAATCACGGATTGATTATCTGGCAGACATTCTGGGGCTAAGCAAAAGAGAAGTTATATCCGTAGTGGAACGTATGCGGCAGGAAGGCATATTGGCTGATAGCAAAGATATATCAGCCTATTTGCAGGACGCCGGTGATTCGGAACGAAAATCGCAATTGCTTCTTGAACGTTTTGCCAAACTTGAGCAATACATCCTCAATCACATTCCCGATGAGTCTTTACGAATATCATGCAAACAACTGAATGAGAATGCCGTGAACGACGGTATCAACACCTCCAAAGAAAAAGACATTCGGACGTTACTCTATTTTCTCACCGTCAAGGGATATACGCGTAAAAAAGAAGATGCGGTTCATAATATAGAAATAAGTCGTCAGGCAGACCTGGAGTCTACCATCAGGCGATTTGAAAAACGATTGGAGATAAGTCGCTTTGCCGTGGAGTGGCTATACAGATTGGCTTTAGATGCAGAAGCGAAAAATGCACCCGGCAAAGCCATCCAATTCTCCGTGGTAGAGCTTTTGAACCAAATAAAATCAAGTTCTCAATCTCTTTTCGGGGGACTTGACGACATTCAGTTGGAAGACGTGGAAGAAGCACTTCTGTATTTGTCGAAAATCGGTTCACTAAAACTTGAAGGCGGTTTTTTGGTACTTTATAATGCCATGAATATCCAAAGAATAAAGGATAACAAGTCGAGATACAAGCAAGACGACTATCGGATGCTCAACGAATTCTACAAGTTGAAAATCCAGCAAGTGCATATTGTAGGTGAATATGCCAATCTGATGGTAAGAGATTATCATGCTGCCTTGCAATATGTTCAAGATTATTTCCAGATGGACTATAGGAAGTTTGTCGCAAAATATTTTAAAGGAAATAGAGTAAGCGAGATACAGCGTAATTTGACACCACAGAAATATGAGCAATTGTTCGGACAATTGTCCAAACGGCAAATGGAAATCATTTCCGACAAGGTTTCACGTTGCATTGTAGTTGCTGCCGGTCCGGGCAGTGGGAAAACACGTGTATTGGTTCACAAACTGGCCTCACTCCTGTTACTTGAAGACGTGAAACATGAACAGCTCTTGATGCTGACATTTTCAAGGGCAGCCGCCACGGAGTTCAAACAACGGCTTATGGAGTTGATAGGTAATGCGGCCCATTTTGTTGAAATAAAGACATTCCACTCCTATTGCTTTGATCTACTGGGACGGATCGGAAATCTTGAAGATTCAAAGAATGTCGTTTCAAAGGCTGCTGAAATGATATGTCAAGGAGAAGTGGAACCCAATAAGATTGGCAAGACGGTATTAGTCATAGATGAGGCTCAGGATATGGGAGCTGAAGAGCATGCACTTGTAAAGGCATTAATGACTAATAATGAGGAAATGCGTGTGATAGCTGTGGGAGACGACGACCAAAACATCTATGAATTCCGAGGATCCGATTCCGGTTATATGTATCGGCTTGCACAAGAATGCGGAAGTGTATTTGTGGAAATGACTGAAAATTATCGTAGTGCTCGTCAGCCGGTGGATTTTGCCAACGGATTCTTGAAAACCATAAATAAAAGGATAAAAAGTACACCTATCATTTCTATGAGAAAAGAAAAGGGGTGGGTGGAAGTGATACGCTATCAATCAAAGTATATGTATCAACCGCTCGTTGAGAACTTGCTTCAACATAGGGATAAAGGAACTTCGTGTGTGCTGACCCAGACAAATGAAGAGGCTGTTATTCTGATGGCTCTTTTGCGAAAACATGGTATAAACAGTAAACTGATACAATCAATGGACGGCCTGCGCTTTTGGAACATGGCCGAGATGAGATATTTTATGAGGTGTATAAACAAACAAATAAAAACACCGCTAATTACAGAAGAACTATGGGAAGAAGCCAAGCATAAAACCTTTTTAACTTATGAAAAGAGTCTAAGTTTAACGTATGTAAAGCGTTGTATAGACTTATTTGAACAAACCAACAAGACTAAATATCTCAGCGATTTCAAAGAATTTGTATTTGAGTCGTCTGTAGAAGACTTTTGCGATATCGAGGGAGCAGATGTTGTGGTGTCAACCATTCACAAGGCCAAAGGTAGAGAGTTTGACGATGTGTATATGCTCATATCCGACAATTATGTAAAGGAGGACTATCTGATGCGTCGATATTATGTAGGAATAACCCGTGCGAAAAACCGCTTGTTTGTACATACGAATGGCGATTGCTTCAACCATTTAAGTGCAGACCGATATTTTATTGACCGGCAACAATATGATATGCCTGAAGAGATTGTACTACAACTTTCTCATAAAGATGTTAATTTGGGATTCTTTAAAGAAAAGAAACAAGAGATTTTAGCATTGAGGGGAGGAGATTCTTTGACGTACAGTAAACTCTTCTTGTATCGTTCATTGACTGGTAAACCTGTAGCAAAACTATCATTAAAAATGCAGAACACATTATCCGAGTGGGAACAAAGAGGTTATAAGGTGAAATCCGCATCTGTACGGTTCGTTGTGGCATGGAAATCCAAAGATGCACCAAAAAATGAAGCGGAAACAGCTGTTCTTTTAGCAGATTTGATACTTTCTTTATAAACTAAAACGTTTGAAATTATCACATTATCATTACTTGATAAGAATTAAAATATTATACAAATAATGCAGATATATAACAATACATTGATAGTGGAATGCTCGGCTTACGATTTCAAGGAAATGCAGGAACGCAAGAACGTGAAGTCATGGCTTAAATCTGTATCGGCATTTGCCAATACGGATGGTGGCAGTTTGTTCTATGGAGTGAATGATGACGGAGTGATTGTTGGTTTGGAGAATCCGCAAGTCGATGCCGATTTTATCAGTGAAATGATAAAGGCAAGACTTGACCCTGTGCCGGAAATACAACTTATTCCGATAGGGCATGAAGGACGCTTCTTGCTTGAAGTGAAAGTAAAAGCTGGAACGCTTACACCTTATTACTATTATCAGGATGGGACACGTACTGCGTATGTACGGGTTGGCAATGAAAGCGTAGAGTGTAATTCGCAACAACTTCTTTCGCTGGTATTGAAAGGTACACACATGACATGGGATTCTCTTCCTACCCAAGTGGATGCCAGCAAGCACTCGTTCATCATCCTTGCCAATACCTTCCGTGAGCAAACCCATCAGGAATGGAATGACAAATATCTGGAATCATTCGGTCTGGTTACTCCTGACGGTAAATTGACCAATGCCGGATTATTGTTTGTGGATAACTGCACCGTATTCCAATCACGTATTTTTTGCACCCGTTGGACTGGACTTTATAAAGATGATGCCATCAGTTCCGTAGAACACCGGGCTAACCTTGTATTGCTTTTGAAATACGGCATGGATTTCATCAAGAACTACACCATGAGTGGATGGGTGAAGATGCCAAACTATCGCCTGAACCTCCCCGACTACTCCGACCGTGCCATCTTTGAAGGCTTGGTAAACCATCTTATCCATAGAGATTACACAGTAATGGGTGGTGAAGTACATATCGACATTTACGATGACCGCGTAGAATTGGTATCACCCGGTGCGATGCTTGACGGCACACAGATTCAAGATCGCGACATATACAAAGTACCATCCATGCGTCGCAATCCCGTCATTGCGGATGTGTTCACACAGCTGGACTATATGGAAAAACGTGGCTCCGGCTTACGCAAAATGCGGGAACTTACGGAGAAACTGCCCAACTTCCTGCAAGGCAAGGAGCCGCAATATCAAACGGAAGCGACTTCTTTCTACACCACTTTCTATAATCTGAACTGGAGTGAGAACGGCAGAATACCTGTTGAGGAAGTGGCTAACAGGGTAAATAGTACCCTCGAAAAGTACCCTGTAAACGAAGAATGTTCGGTCGAAAAGTTCGGTGTAAACGAAAATAGTACCCTCGAAAAGTACCCTGTAAAACGAAATGTCAACAAACCTGCTGGTAGAACGGCTCAACGTATTATAGATATGGTTATATCTAACCCAATGATAACTCGTGAGAAAATGGCAAATGAATTGGGTATCTCTTTGGATGGTGTCAAGAAACAGATAAAGAACCTTCGAGATAGAGGCATTCTCATCCATGAAGGTTCTGACAAGACTGGTTATTGGCGTATAATTGTTAAACCATAAGCCGAGCAATAAACCTATGGGAACATCATTCATTCCTCTTTGTGCAATAATTGCCGTTTTAATTATTGCCTTTTTGTTTGCTTCCTTGCCGCAAGTATATCATAAAACAATATTTATTAAATACCAGTTCGGCATTACTCATCAGAAATAATCTTACATTGATACATCACATTTAAAAATAAGTTATGAGCAACAGATGTTTATATCATGCAACGTTTCAAAAGTTCTTATCAA
>URKA01000041.1 GCA_900548345.1 uncultured Paraprevotella sp.
CTAATTATCAGAAAGTTGGACTCACTACTTTATGGTTTAGCGGACAGTAATAATTCTGAATATCATTGCGGACATTCTCTACAAGGCAAGCGAGGTGTTCAGGCGAGCCATCGATGCGATTATCCATTTCGGTACGGAGCAGCACAAATCAATCTTCGCCCCGTCCGAAGCCGCTGACATTAAGAGTATAATGCAGGAGTACGGAGAAACCACCGAACAGCAGAAAGCGGTCGGTGCATGGCTCTGTGATTATGCGGAAAGCCGACAGCCGTTTGACGAAATAAAACATCGCCATACACTCAATGAGGTTGGCGATGTCGCAGAGGGTAAGTATGATTGGAAGATTGAGAGAAGGCAAGGTGGAATAAGCCTGTAATCCCTTTATAAATTTACCATATCCGAAATCGTTTATTAGTCAGTCACATGATGAAATTCTATCATCTATGGCTATTGGAGGATTCATATTGTTAAGACATGATTCAATCATAGCCTTTGTTCGCAATTCTTTTACATAGCCTCCAACTATAAGGCTAACAGGCTCAATGAAACTTCTGCCGATGTAGATATGCTCTGAGGGGAAATCAGTGGCGACACAAAGTCTTGCCTCTTTTATCCAATCTTCAATTTGCAGAACCAGCTTCCCTTCCTTACTGTTCCGCCATTTATAATCATCGCAAATCTCTGTTACTTCACTTTTGGTTTCTTCAAATAAATTCTCAGGTAGAATCTCTTTTATGCCGTTCAACGAATCCCTTATTACTGAGATTCTGACTTTACCCTGTATCGGGAATAAAGCTACGAATTTATCTACCTCGGGATTATCTAAATTCATCAGACTCTCTTTCAGATAGTCGCTTAGATCTGTTTGCAACAGCTTAGAAACATCATACTGTATAGTAGATTCCTTCTCCTGATTATATTTCTCGGTTATATTTATCATTATAGTTTTTCCTTGTTCGTTATATTCTTGTTAAAGGTATGATAGCCGACAAATGCCAATATCATTGAAGGTATGAAACATACAACAGCTATCGGAAAAACAAAAGCGACGCACATTTCAAGGTAGTCTATCCAATCCAAAAGTCCACGAATTAATCCATCAATCATGAGGTAGGCGAATAGCAAGATAATGAATATGGCTTCATAGATTAGCCCAAATGCAAACCAGTGCTTCCCGTTTGCAAAAAGCCAAGTAATAGCACTGGTTATACAACACCAGCCAATAGTGAATAACACTATTTCACTTGTTAGGGATTTACCAAAGATTGTCAGTTCAAGAAGCATCAATACTCCGGCATATAAAATGGTAAATGCCTCAAATTTCCAAAATCGTTTATCGGTTAGCTTCATCGCTTGCTTCCTTTCTTATTAACATATGCTCGTCTCCCCAATCATTCTCTGTATAAATAAAAATACTATCGGGTATCTCCTTCATGAAGCTGATTGAATTGAGGTCTCCAAGGACAGGATTCCCGTCCGAATCCACGTCCTTTACATCTTTTATGTATAACATATTGTTCTTGATTTCTACAAAAAATCTTTTGTCAAAGTTTGAGTAATAACCTTGTCTAATCCTATTTTTATAAACGATAATGTTCCCTTTTCCATGAGGGCTTTGTTGTGGTCCAAAAATATCTTCTTTTTTAATAAACGTTATGGTGTCATTCTCCGAATTGAGAACAGAGCCGATAAAAGTAAGTTCTGACTTACATACATTATTTCTGTCTTTTGCTGTTATAACCGCCAGTTGCCTCACATGATTGATAATCTTCTGCTCATGTTCCAAAACGGTTTCTTCATATTCCGCAAAGGTCGTATAGCTCGTGTCTCTTACGCAATCCTGACTAATCTTATGAGATAATCCTTTGGAATTACAATCATTTAACTCCGACTCTTTATCTCCGCCTATCATACACCATACGACAATCAGTATGAGCAAAAGCGTCCACGCTATCCAAAATTTTTTATCGGTCAGTTTCATCGCTTGTCTCCTTTCCGCCATAGGCAAGTAAACAAGAATATTATAATAAGATAATTAGCCAATACAAGAAATCCGACATTCGACAAGGCTCGATGAGAATTTGATAGCACTTGATCAATGGAAGGTCGGTCTTTTATATACATAGTTTGCATAAATGACGACCCGTAAATTACAAAATTCACAATCGCCAAAACAACAAGTGCTACTAAGCCCGATATTTTCTGCCACTTCTTCATACATTTTTATTTAAGCGTCCGTTTAATATGTTACATATCTCTTTCCCTTTCATTGTCAGATTATCGGCAGGAAGACTTTCGATTGCTCCTGACGCATTGAAATTAAATGCCATCAAACGCTGCATAAAACCGGATGATTCCTCCAGTTTATGTATCAATGGCGTTACCTTATAGTCAACGGCAATCAGTTTAGTAGAATGGATTTTTATTAATCGGAAACGCTTCACATCGGCAAAATGGATAGTACGATATATTCCCTTCCATTGTTCGTATAAATCCAGTCTGTCTTCATAGATTATTAAAAGCGGAATATGGCGAATCCTGTTATAAAGAGTTGGTAGAATGAGAAACAATCCGCCACCACCGAAGAATATAATACTCAACCAACCGCCAAATACTTTCGTTGGCCAGTCTGCATAAACATCCTTGACAATCAGGCATCCGCCTGCGGCAAAAGCAAAACAGCCGATAGCCCAAAGCGCATTTTTCCACAGGCATTGATAAATCCGTATCTCTGTCATTTTCGTTTTATCGGTCTGTTTCATAATTTCCATTGCTATTCGTATGCCTCTTGTATTTTGTCTAAAAGTTCGGGATTTGCATTTCGTAGTTTTAGGCAAAGTCGATTTCTTCAAAAAAGCACCCACCTTTAATGACATCGTATCCAATAACATTTTCTTGTCTCATGGCATTAACTATTCGTTCCGAGAAAAAGAAGCCTCCTCCTTGCGGATACAATAAATCATAATCTTTATACCGATTTCCCAATACGACTTTTTTCAAACAATAGTCATTCGGATTGTTGTAATAGTCCGAACGATTGTAAAATTGTTTAATGATTTTATCGTCAAACATATCTGCAAATATACATTGAGGATAAATAAATTCAGTATCTGGTATTATAGGGATAAATAAAAGATAGTGGTCTTCTGTATACCCTTTTATGGATATTCTTTTGAATACATATTCGTTTTTTGAGACGTTCAGTTGCTCAAAGATTCTTTTTAGTTTATTACTAACGACCGCAATCAAACTCAAACAAGAAGGCGTAAAATCCATGAAATCTATAACGCTTTTTCGTGTTAATAGTTCACCAGAAAGGTTATCGGGCATATCTTCATACAAATTCTCTCTATTTTCAAAATACATTGAAATAGTTTTATTCTTATCTGTGATGTATCTCAGAAAATTTTCAGACTCAATGTTGATTGTATGAGGCATTTCGTATCTACCCCTTGTCTTTTCATCTAATGTATAAGAAATTTGATAGTATTTCATACGCCTGACATTTTTATGCTCCAAAGTTACTACAATTCTCGCTAAAACCGTTACGTTACTATGCGTAAAGTGCTTGAACTGAACGGAAAAACTGAAATATTATCCTTCTTTGGCATGATTCTACTGTTTTAGCCCCATTTCCCTGCTTTTCCCTTCTGTTTTGGCTACTAATTAACGTAGTTTGTACTTCGCTTGTTCCATGAATCGGATATGGTGTTGATTTTCAGCAGTGGTAAGTAATTACTTGACACCAACATTCAAGGCTTAATATGCCAAGAACGAACAAAGGGAAGGAATAACTATTTCCCTCCCCATGTTGTCGGCATTGGGCTAACCGAAAATGCCATCCGTCAGGTTTACCGCCTCCGCTTTTTTCTCCATGTTCACGGAGGCATATACCTGTGTGGAAATGATGCTGCCATGCCCCAGTATCTTACTGACCGAATAGAGTTCCGCACCTGCCGTAATTGCCAGTGTTGCCGCCGAGTGGCGGCTGCTATGGTAGGTGAAATCCTTTTCTATCCCTGCCTTCTCCTTGATGCGCCGCACATATTTCGCCACGTTGTCGGGCTTCTTCACCAATGGGAAGATGATAGTGTCCTCCCCGTTCTCCGGTCGGGGCGGCAACAGGGATATGGCTAACTCGTTGAGTGGAACGGTTACGGGTCGCCCGGTCTTTTGCTGGACGATGGAAACCATCAGCACCTCGCCCGTGTCCTTGATGTCGCTCCACCGTAGCCGCTGCATATCCCCAAGCCGCAACCCTGTCATGCAGGAGAAGCCGAAAGCCTTTTGTACGGTTCGCTCCGCTTGCGTCCGTGTCTCAACGGCAAGAAAGCGTTTCAACTCGTCCGCTGTCAGGTACTCACGGTGTTTGTCCGGCACATGAAACCTCTCTTCTTTGGCAAGGTTTTGAATGGGGTTGAATGGTATCAGCCCCTCACGCACCGCCTTGTTGAAGATAGCCTTTACCGTTTCCTCGAACAGAACAAGGGTAAAGTCTGCCAGTTTGCCGCCGTCAGACTTGATTTGACGGGGATTGCGGTATTCACGCATATACCTGAACAGACCGCTTACCATGTCCCTATCGACCTCTTTCAGCAGGATGTCCGTCCGCTTTACCCGTTTCAGGTAGGCTGCAATGCGTTTGCGCACAACGCCCTTGTGTTGTATCATCTTCTCGCAGTCGCCTTTCTCGATGGCGCATTGCAGGTATTCGTCACACCAGCCGAGCCATGTCATCGTCTTTGCCCTCTCGTTTTCTTCCGGCTTCTTCCTGCTTTCAAAAGTCGGTGGGTTGAGTATGCGTTGAGCCTGTATCTCCCGTGCCCTGTTGTAAGTCCGTTCATTGAGACTTTTTGCGTTGGGCGCATCGTCAGGAACGAGGTACAGGTGCAGGTTCTCCTTCTTGCGGAATCCGGTTTCGTAATATTCCAAGTACAGGCTGCGGTTTCCGGCGGTCAGTTTCCTTTCTTTTATCTCCACTTTCATAGATTTATCTCATTTATGGGTTATACGAACATATTGTTTACGAGGTTCATGGTCTCGATTTTCTTCTTATCGACAATCTTTGCATAGACTTCCGTCATTCGGATGCTCTTGTGTCCGAGTATCTTGCTCACGGTGTAGAGGTCTGCCCCCAAGGTCAGCAACAGGGTAGCTGCGGTGTGGCGGCTGCAATGGTAGGTGATGTGCTTCTGTATTCCGGCTTCCTGCATCCATTCGCCCAAGACGACTTCCACCGTGGTAGAGGTTATCCGCAGCTGATGGAACACGGTGTCAATGTCTTTAGCCTTCCGGGGCATCCATTTCAGGGCTTCATCCGAGAGTGGGATAGTCACCCTGTTTCTGGTTTTGACCTGTTCATGCTCGATGTAGAGCGTCTTGCCATCCGCAGCTTTGTGTATCTCGCTCCATTTCAAAGTCATCATGTCGCTGTAACGAAGTCCGGTGAAGCAGGAGAACAGGAAAGCCTTTTTTACGATGTCATAGCGGCAAGGCGTGGCTATCAACTGTCGCAATTCATCTATGGTAAGAAATTCACGCATGGCATTTGCTTTTTGCGGCTTCTCTTTGGTTTCCAACAGCTTGAACGGATTGCGGTCAATCAGCCCATCCCTTACAGCCTTGCTCAGTGCGGCTGCCAGACGATTGACGAAGATGCGGCAGGTGGTACTTCCCAGCGTCTTTTTCCCGTTGTTGAAGGTGCAGGTTTTCAGAAAGGCGATGAAGCCCTTGCAGAAATCCTTATCGACTTCCGTCAGGGCGAGGTCGGGCTTGCCTATATGTAATAGGTATTGTTCCACCCTTGCCTGTGCGTTGCGTTTAGACCGCATACTTGCCGGAGAAAGACCGCAGTCCTCCGTGGTGTATTGTTCCACCCATGCGCTAAGCGTCATCTTCGACTTCTTCACGTCTTCCCAGTTCACAATCCCCTGCTGCTGAATGTCAAGTATGCGCTGTGCCTTGATTTGCTCCGCCAGCTTACGGGTATTCGCATTTTGCAACTTCGCAGCGGAACTGACTTCCGGCACAAGGTAGAGTTTCAGCCCCTCTTTCTTCCTCGCACCCCTGTAATAGATGTCGAGATAGAGGCTCACATTACCGTCATTGAGCCTTTTCTCGCGTATGCGTACAGGCTCTTTCATTTTGATTTCTTTCTTCTTTCGTCCCATTTTCTATCTGTGTTATCTTTTTCTTCGATTTGTTACTATATTGTTTATCAGCTATTTACGCTCAATGCAAAGATAATTCAAGACGGGACAAAAACGGGACAAAACAAGCGTTTTTATATCCAAAATTAGGCAAATATAACAATGCAGTCAAAAATCTGCCTTGTATCATAACTAATTATAAATCAGTTAGATTTACCCTGTTTTGTTCGATTTCTTTCTATATGGTTTTACCCACTTGTGATAATTGGGGGATTCTTCCATCGAAAAACTGCTGATTTTCATGGAATGTATGAGATTTCGGTACAAAGGCACTACAAATAAGAATAAATGTAGTAACTTTGTACCAATCTCAAGGTAACGGACATGGATGGTAAGAGATTTACTAATAGTTTTACTTCTTCAGGTATGGTCAAGGAAGAAGGTCGGACAGCATATTATAAGCTGTTGGACTGTGTGCGTGACGGCGAGGCCGTGCGCATCAAACGTGGTGTGTATGCTACAACCGAGCAACTGGCGGGCACGATGATAGACGTGGAGGCCATCGTCCCGGGCGGAGTGTTGTGCCTTTTCTCAGCATGGAACGTTCATGGGTTCACTACCTCATTGCCACAGGCATATCATGTAGCGGTGAAGAGAGGGCGTAAAGTCACACTCCCGTCATTTCCCAAAGTAGAACTGCATCACATCACAGATACGATGTTTGATATAGGTGTAGAGGAACAGCTTGTAAGCGGGTACCTGATACATATATATAATAAGGAGCGTTGTGTATGTGATGCTGTAAAGTACCGCAACAAGGTCGGTATGGATGTATGTTCCGAAGTTGTGAACAGTTATATTTCACAACCGGACAGGAACTTGTCTCTGCTGATGGACTATGCCGATAGGCTGAGAGTAAGGCGAATCCTTGAACAGTATATTGCAATAAGACTATGAGCGAGATTAAGAATTATGGGAAGTCCATACGTGCAAGGCTTCTTAATGTAGCCAAACAGGAGGATGTGTACTACCAGACCATACTGACCAGATATTTTCAGGAACGTCTGTTGTACCGCATCTCGCAGACCATTTATCGTGAAAATTTCTATCTGAAAGGAGGCGCACTGATGTACGCCTACGAAAGGTTTGCCGCACGTCCTACGTTGGACATTGATTTTCTTGGCACACATATCAGCAATGACGGCGAGCGCATAACCGAGGCTTTTAATGAAATTTGTGTCGTGGAATGTGAGGAAGATGGAGTAACATTCAGTGCAGATAAGATTTCCGCACAGAATATCACCGAGTTCAAGGACTACCACGGCGTCCGGCTGAGTATTCCGGTGACGATGGACACCATAACTCAGGTGATGACAATGGACATCGGGTTCGGAGACGTGGTGACACCTCATCCTGTCTTATTGGATTATCCTCTGTTGCTGGAGGGGTTGCCCGAGGCAAGCATCCTTGCCTACTCCACAGAGACCGTGATTGCAGAGAAGATGCACGCCATCATTGATTTGGCAGACCAAAGCAGTCGGATGAAAGACTATTATGACCTTTATCACATTCTCACGTCATTCAAGTACGACAAAGCCATATTGCAGGATGCCATCAATCGCACCTTCGAGAATCGTCATACCTCTTATAATGCGGACACGATGTTTTTCAGAAAAGACTTTCCCGATCATCCTCAGATGCAGATTAGGTGGATAGCATTCTTGAAAAAGTCTACCATAAAAAGTAGCCTTCCTTTCTCAGAAGTCGCGCATAGGCTTCAAAATGCCTTGAAACCATATTGGGAGGCATACGGACATAAGTGACACTTCTGGCAGATATACTGTAGTGATGCAGACTTGGTTACTTTCCATTTATCCAAAGTAGCCAAGTCTGTTTCTTTTAGGGCAGGAAATACTGCCATAGAAGTGTTTGGTTGTAATTCCCTTTTGTCATGCCACCGAAATTCATTGTAATCAGCAATGGCAGAGCGAATTTCAACCCGGCACGAAATGTAACGAAGCTCATTAGATTGTGTCCGAGGCAAATCCCACTCATGATTATGTGTAGACCAATAGAACATCTTACGGATGTTATTTTCAGTTTTACTTGCGTGTCATTTTAATCCTAAATCAGATTCACATTGCTTCTTTATTTTTTCAATAGCTCGAATCTGAAGTGCTGCCGTATTAGGATTTGCGAACGAACCATTGTTTTGCAAAAGCCGATTTGCTATAAGAGCTGCAGCGTAATAAGCTCGTACTTTTACAAGGTTACATTTAGAATGGTCTCGTTGATTCATTCGGCCATTTTTTAGGAAATTAGCTCCATAACAGTTCGAGCATATGTTGTGAAAATAGCAATGTTCAAAACAGTCTTGATCTAAAAAGAGCGATTCATCTCTAAAATCAAGGTCTTTTACTTTTGCGAACTCATGTGGTTCTATGGACATAGGAGTGAAAAATTGACAAGGATACATTTGGCCATCTATATCATAAAGAGCCATATTTCCACCGGTACCACACCACTTTCTTGTTTTAGGCTTATGCTCACAGTTTTGAATAGGAATGTTGAGTATAGGTGCGATGTCAAATTCCGGATGCTCGATATAGAACTGTGTAAGTTTCTCCAATTCTCGACATAAAATACCTACATATTTGGGCGCAGACCAGTCTATTCCTTCTGCGAAATTGGTGCCAGCAAGCTTGAATCCCAATTTTTGGATATATATGATGTCTTCATATAGTGTCTCTATGCTGTATTTGGAGATGGTCATCTTTATCGTCTGCTCCGGCCAACATTCTAGAAAAAAAATTTTGTCAATCTTGTCAAAGGAATTGCTGCGATTTTTGTCATGAGTAGACTTCCTTCCGTCAAGGCTTAAGCCACACCAAAAATGGGCTTTATGTTTACGAAGCCATTCCTTAATTTTGCCATGTACCATAGTGCCATTTGTGGTGGTAAAAAATATATATTTGTTTGGCCATGATTTTGACCAAGTCCATTCACAGACATCTTTTATCAAGTCAAACTTGAGCCATGGTTCTCCTCCAAAGAAATCTATATATACTTCCTTGAGAGACTCTTTTGATAAATATTGACTTATAATTGTCTTTATTAATTCTGCATTTGGCTGGCAATTGTCCCGGTTGCTTTCATAACAATATACACAACGAAGATTGCATTCGTGTGTTATCACAAATGAAAGGCTAAATGGAAATTTTTTATCAGAACAACCATCTGTTCTGTCTTTCGATATGCTCATAGTAATATGTCAACTATAAAAAATGTTATAATCCAGATTTGATGCTTTTAAAGAGAACGCAGTAGTAAACTGCGCCCACCACTGCATTCTCCATTGGTTAGCGCGAACTGTCCCAGCACTCTCCGGCGCAGTCGCCCATGCAACCGCCTTCGCAGCCACCCGAACATGTTTCATAGCAGTCACACTGCAACATGTGAACATATTCATTAGCTTCGGCAGAAGCATACGACAGTTTTAGTCTTTCAAGGTGCAATAACTCCATGATTGCATCGGACAAGAGTTTAGTTTTCATAAATATACTATTGTTTAGTCCTGATCTTACAGCTTCTCAGGTCTTGCTATATTGGGATATGATGTTATTAATGTCTTTAAAATCTCAACTGTATCCGCTATATCGGTTTGTGATACAGCCTCAATATCTGAGTGCATATATCTGCATGGTATACTGATTAATCCTGATGGCCTACCTCCATTCAATAATTGAAGGATAGCGATGTCTGTTCCAGAGTTGGAGGGGATTGATTCTTTTTGAGTAGGAATTGATTTATTCTCAGCAATGGTTTCAAACATAGATTGGACTATTCTACTGACATTTGAGCCAATAGGGATTACTGGGCCTTTTCCTATTCTAATGTCTCCAAAAGCATTTTTATTTACGGAAGGATAGTCTGTTGCATGTGTCACATCTACAACGATACATAAATCAGGTTTCTCATTATATCCGGCAACTACTGCACCTCTTAATCCAATTTCTTCTTGTACGGAAAATACAAATGAAATCGACACTTCTGTCTTCAAATCCTTTAGAATCTCAATAAGATATAATAGGATGGAAACGCCAACACTATTGTCAATACTCTTTGAAACAATCGTATTGTTGCAGAGTATTTCAAAATGCGGATTAAAGGTGATGGTATCACCAATGGACACTAATTCCATAGCTTCTTCTCTTGAGGTAGCTCCGATATCAACCCATAAATCTCCGACGTTTGAAAGTGTGGGTTGATCAGTTTTTTTAGCCCAATGTGGCGGTCTTATACCAATAACCCCTTCAATTGAGTTACCAAGATGATTAATTACTACAGAATGACCTCTGTATGAGTTTAGATCAACGCCTCCTATTGTATTTATCCTTAAAAAACCGCTTTCATCAATATATTTTATAGAAAGACCGATTTCGTCACAATGAGCGCAAAACATTATCCGTTTTGCAGAGAGACCTTCCTTTCTTACAATAAGATTGCCGATGACATCTTGTTCTATAGTAATATTGGGATAATTGCTTAACAGTTTTTTTATAAAGAATGTAACGCCACCTTCATCTCCGGATGGGGATGAAATAGCACAAATACATTCTAATAAATAAAGCAGTTTGTCCATCTCTATTTCAGCCTATTTACGGTTGAATATTAATTCGATATTTAGGTTCATATTATGGGAACAATGCGATTGGGTAGGCGTTGCCAACTATGATATATGGTAGGCCCGGAGGCACCTCGTTGTGCATCAAGGTTGCTGAACGTAAAATTTCCATCGTAGTCGGTCTGTACCGTAAGGCTGGTGGGGGACAATACCACGCTGGCATTCTCCAACGGTGCACCTGTCTCGTAGTCCGTCACCTTGCCATAAATTGTGGCATAAATCTCATACTCATCGTCTTCGGAACAGCTTGAACATAGCAGGGCCGAACAACAGCCCATAAGGATAAGCGCACACATTGTGCGTAGGGATGCCTGTGAAAGGTGCGGAAAATGTGAAGCTCTTTTCATCATAAGTAATTAATTTTTATCTGTAGTTTGATTGGCAAAGATATATTACGCCCTTGTGAAATTCTTCTTTGCCGCGTATCTATTCAGATACGTGTATCATAAATGATGCGCATCCGCGACTGTTCCATTCCGGAATTCGATGGAATAGTCGGCAAAGAAGTCGTGCTTCAGGAATACGGAAATCTGCATCAGCAGTTTTGTGTCGATGCTGGTCTGGTTGAAGATGCGGTAGGCATTGCTGCGTTGGTAGCCGATGGCTTCGGCAAATTCTTTCACCGTCCGCCCCTGTTCTTTGAGACGGTCGTGAATCAGTTCTCCGATGGGTTTCATACACTCCCTTCTGTGGCAACGTCCCTGTGGCCACATTATAAAGACTTAGGTGATGCGGGACTATCACTCACTCGGACCGGTCATTCACAGAAATTGGCGATTTTCAAGGACTGAACGGAGCAGGAAGCGGCATCATCTTTTCTTGGCCGGAAAGACATAAAAAAAGCGTGAGCCACCTTTATACATAAGTCCTTGAGGTATCGCCAAACACCCGACCACCATATACATAAAGTAAAGCCCACGCATTAAGCGTGAGCAATAGACTTTACTTTTTGGTGGTCTTTTATTGGCGATTTACAAGAACCAAAAGCGAAAGCTAATGCCGCATTATGTCTTTCCCATCACCCTCGGTAGGGTGATGTATTTTTTGCAAAGATAGTGAAAGGTGAGCGCAGAGACAAATGAAAACGCAGTTTTCTGATTTGGATCTGCTGGGTCGCATCCTATCTTCGTGTCCACAAAGATACACAATCTTTATGTTTCTCCTTTGCGCGTGTACGTATACAGGAGTTTTTTGAAAATACCCTTCAAAGGTTCAGACTGGTTGAATATTAGGTGGTTGTGTGTGATTCATCCTTCAGCCTTCTTTCATGATGTAATGATGTGCCTGACGGCACGCAGGGGATAAGGGAAAAATGCTCACCTGTCGGCGATGAAATGCTCACCTGTCGGCGATGAAACGCTCACCTGTCAGCGATTGAACGCTCACCTGTCGGCATTTTTATGCCCTGATGCCCGATGTTTTTTGAAATGGTGAAGAATGATGGCTGAACCTTAATTGGCTGGAACACAATAAGTCTGAACCCTTGAAGGGTATTTTCAAAAAACTCCTTGTATATATACGCGCGCGCGAAGCGCGGTTCGGTGGGGACTATGGCTCCTTGCGGCAATGTATCATCACGTGGCGGCCGTCGTGCAATGTGGTGGCGAACAGGTAAGTGTCTCCCCCTTCTTTCAGGTGAAGGCGTTTGCGCAGTTCGGCTACCGTGGCAGGGAAGTTGCGCACGGTCAGGTTGGCTTGTGAGATACCGTGCAACAGGGTGGTTATTTCCTTTTTGCCGAATCCGGATACGGAATCGACACGGAACACACGGCCGGGAAAATCTTCACACGGCATGTCCGAAGTATACAGATGACTGTTCGGATGCAGTTTGGATACGCCGTAACGTTCCGACAAACAGTTGAACCCGCCACATTTCAGTATGGCCGCATTCGGCTCGTACAGGTAACATCCCGGTTCGGAGGCATATCGGCAGGAAGCCGTTTTCTCTTCATCGGCCGTAAACGCAAAGTCTTCCGTGCGACCATCTTTTCCTATGTTCACGCAATGAAACACGACTTGCTCTGTCTTGTCCTGCGGCATGACGCATAGCAGTTCCTTACACTCTCCCTGTACACAGACGGCATGCACCTCGCTTATGCCTTGGAGCGAACGAAGCGCAGCCTGTATGTCCAGCATGGGCGACAGCTTAACCAGGCTGTAACGTGCTTTGCGGCGCATGTCATGCTGTAATAAGGTCAGGTCTGGGGTGCAGTCTTCTACTGAAACGGTTTTGCGTCCCACTGTATCCCGCCGGGCTGGGTCAACGAAACACAGGTCGGTTTCCGGCCAATCCTGCGGGTTGGCCGAGGAATCGACTTCATGCACTTCGGCCTGCGCCAGTCCCAACACACTGAAATTGTGTCGCGCGATACGGCATAGTTCCGGCTGGCGTTCCATGTAGACCGCACGGGAAAACAATACGGCCAGAAAACTGAAGTCGATGCCGAATCCGCCGGTAAGGTCCATCATCGTGCTGTCGATGCCGTTGCCTGCTACAGGAAGCAGCCGGTGCACTAACTCCCGTTTATAAGTCGCCGTCTGTTCGGACGAGCATTGTTCCATTGACAGGCGCGGCGGAAACCAGATACCGTCCAGTGCCGCCCATGAGGGCAGTTTCTTCTCGGCCGTTTGCCGGCCTTCAATCTGTTGCAGGGCCGCATGTAGGTTTACGCCTTCCGGCGGGCGTTTCAAAGCTAACTTCCGTACGTCCTCATGCCGGTGGGTGCGGATAAAGTCCTGTGTCTGTTCGTTCATCTTCCCAGTCATTTGATAACTTTATAATGCGCTTTGGCTTCGGCTCGCGTAATGAAGTTGAAGTGCCACCACTCCGTGCGTAGCGGACGGAAACCGGCCTGGCGCATCACGTGGCGCAGGAGTTCGCGGTTTTTCCGTGCCTGCGGAGTGATACGTCCTTTTTTCTCCATGTCAGCCTCGATGTCGGTATGTGCCATCCGTCCCAAGTAATCGATATGCGTTCCCATGGGAAGTGTGTCGCCTTTCTCGTCGCAGAGCGTAAGGTCTACGGCCATGCCGTAATTGTGCAGTCCTCCGCCGTTCCTGGGATTGCTTACGTAGATGTTCTTTGGTGTACCGGCCACGGCATTCCACATCTTTTGTTGGATGTGCATCGGGCGTGCGGCATCATACACTTTCAGGCTTAGTCCGGGATGTTTCTCCTTAAGGATTTGTTGCGCACGCACCAGCGCACGGGCGGCCTTTGGGTGCAGATAAGCCTCATGCAAGTCTGTGTACAGGATTTTTCCCGTGAAGTTGTCCGCACGGGCATACATCAGGCTCACCTGGATGGTAGAGTCCAGACTGCGGACATCCACGAATCCTTGCCGGGCCATTGCCTGTGCCGTAGTTTCGGTTTGTTGTGCCCAAAGTGCCATGGCGCATAGCAGGTATCCGAGCGTACAAAAACATTTCCGTATCATAAAGAGTATTTCTTTTCATGTTGCGGACAAAGATAGGGATAATTTTCCTTTCTTGCCTGAACAGAGAAGATTTCCTCGGTGAAAATACGGAAATGTGGCGGATTGTTATTAAGATATGTGTTCTATACAATCTTTGATGAAATGCAGTTTACCATTTCACCGGTTCGTTGAGTATCACGCCGTCGGCTGCATCTTCGGCCGTGAAAGTGTCGCCGCGATATTGTATGCAAAGCATGATGAGCGGAGAAGTACCGTTGTTGCGGACACTTCGTTTCCCATTGGGAGATACGCGCACCACACTACCTTCTTTTACGGGAAAGACATGTCCGTCGATTTGAAACTCGCCTTCTCCGCCAAAGAAAAAGTAGAGTTCCTCATGGTTCTTATGTGTATGTAAGAAACCGGTTTCCGTGCCTGGCTGGAACGCTTGCATGGAAAAATCGCTACCGGTAGTGCCGAGCGTAGCCCCTCCAAAGACCTTTCCGGGAATCTTTACTTCCGGACCGAGTTCCAATACATACTCGTTCAATTCGCTTAACTTGCCCATTTCTGCGGCTTTGAAATTCACTCCTTCTGCAATTTCTTCAATCTGTTTCATAATAGTTTTCTTTTAACTGTATGGTTCTTTAGGTTCGTTGTTCTCGTTTACGCCGCAAAGATAGTCTAACTTAGGTTGATATGCAAGTAGGTACTTGTGCGTCAGCTGGTTACCTGTATGTAACCATTGCTGAAAGATAGCCGTTTGCATGTGACACTTTTTTCAAAAAAAGTTTTGCGCGCCAAAAGAAGTTTGCTTACCTTTGTAGAGCGATTTGAAACTCATTCTATTATGGACAGAAAAATGATAGAGGATGCCGTGTTTCCCGATTGTCCCATACGCAATATATTGGCAAGAATCAGCGACAAATGGTCTTTGCTGGTCATTTATACGCTTAATCATACAGAACATAAAGTAGTACGTTTTAAGGAACTGCAACGTAAGATTCCCGATATCTCGCAGAAAATGCTGACGGTGACGCTCCGTACGCTCGAAGAAGACGGGTATGTGACACGAACAGTCTACCCGGAAGTGCCACCACGTGTGGAATATGCATTGACGGAAAGGGCCATGTCACTCTTGCCGCATATCGATGCGCTGATAGGGTGGGCACAGGATAACATGGATGCGATAATCAAGGACCGTAAGTCGAAGCCTGCGGATAACCATCCTTTACAGGGGTAGGCGGGCTCTGCGGAAAGGAGGCATGCGGAAAACGCCAACCGGGACAGCTGTATCACCGTCCGGTTGGCGTTTTCCGTTTACTTATGGTGGCTTTGTCCGGTCTTATAAGACCTTCAAGATATCTTCTACAATCTGTTCGTCTGTCAGATGGTTTGCACGCAGGAAATCTTTCACGTCATAGCGGTCCACAAATTCCTTCCGCGCACCGAAGTTGAGCACTTTCACGGACGATGTACCGTAATAGCGGCTTATCTTCTCACCGAATCCTCCGTCCAAGACACCGTCTTCGAGTGTGACAACCAGGCTGTGGTCGCATTTCAGGCTGTCGAGCAGTTCCGTATCCACACCTGTAATGTACCGGGGATTGACTAGGGTGGCGTCAATGCCGGCCTTTTCCTTCAGCATGGCCGTTACAGACTCGCCCAACTGGAAGAATGAACCCAATGCCAGAATGGCCACACGGCTGCCACGGGTTACGGTTTCATAGCGGTTCGGTATGTCGTAGTCCGTATTGACTTTTCTTGAGGCTGTTATCACTCCGTTGGACGGCACACGAATGGCTACGGGGTGTTCGTCCTGTCGCAGACTCCATTCCATCATGGCCAGATACTCTTCCTTACATGTGGGGGCCAGGTATACCAGATTAGGGATGTTGCAAAGCAAGGGGATGTCGAAGAAACAGAGATGGGTCACATCGTTCATGCTTGAAAGTCCTCCCCAAAAGACCAGCATGGTGGCAGGATTGTTGTTGATGCACAAGTCTTGCGACACTTGGTCGTATGCACGTTGGATGAATGTACTGTACACTCCGAATACCGGTTTTCCCCCAGCCTTTGCGATACCCGATGCCATGGCCACGGCATGTTCTTCGGCAATGCCGACATCAACGAACTGTCGGCCGGCTTCCAGCCGTTTGTTCTTCGTGAATCCCATGACGGCCGGCGTTCCGGCAGTGATGCCTACTATGCGTCGGTCTTCCTTCATCTTGCGGAGCAGGAAATCGGAAGTCAGTGTGCCATAGTCTTCGCCCGGATCGCCGGTATGTCGTGGCTTTCCCGTGGCTATGTCGAACGGCGCGCAGTAGTGCCACTCTTCCTGATTTCTTACAGCAGGTTCATATCCTTTTCCTTTTAAGGTATTGATATGTACCACCACGGGGTGGTCGGTGTCTTTTACTTTCTCGAAGGTGTTGATAAGTGCCGCGATGTCGTTTCCTTGCCGGAGATAGACATAATCCAGTCCCATAGCCTTAAAGAAGTTACAAGGGCATGTTCCGTCACTTTCTCGCAGTTCCTGCAGATTGCGGTACAATCCTCCGTGGTTTTCGGCAATGGACATCTGATTGTCGTTCACCACGATAATCATATTTGTTCCCATTTCCGCCACATAGTCCAGTCCTTCGAAGGCTTCGCCTCCGCTGAGGGAACCGTCACCGATTACGGCAATGACATTCCCTTTTCCGCCGGTCAGGTCCCGTCCCTTGGCCAGTCCGCTTGCCAGACTTACGGATGTCGAGGTATGTCCGATGACAAAGAAGTCATGTTCGCTCTCGTCCGGTTCGGAATATCCCGAAACTTTTCCGTATTCCTCGGCCACGAGATAGGCATCCTTTCTTCCTGTCAGCATCTTGTGCGGATAGCTTTGGTGTGACACATCATATACAATTTTGTCTTGCGGTGAGTCGAAAACGTAATGTAAGGCTATCGTGGCTTCCACCATGCCGAAATTCGGCCCGAAGTGTCCGCCGCGCGCACTTAGTTTCCGTAACAATGCCGCACGTATTTCCTCGCTTAGTACGTTCAGTTGGTCGGCAGACAGTCTTTTCACGTCAGCCGGAGAATTGATATGCTCCAAATACATGTTTTCTTTGATTTTAGTGCTTGGTTTCATGATGCAAAGATAAGTGTTTTCTCTTCTCGTCTCTTTATCCCGATTACAGATATTCTTACCCGGATTACGGTTTACGGCCCAGCTTCCCGAAACATGGGAACGTCAGAACGGGAACAGTAGCGGCAGAACAAAGATCATAACGATTCCCATGATGATTTGCAGGGGGAGTCCTACCTTAATGTAATCCATGAAAGTGTATTGTCCGGCAGGCATCACCAACGCATTGGGCGGAGTGGAGAAGGGGGATGCAAAACACATGCTGGCCCCTAATGTGACGGCAAAAAGGAATGGCACGGGACTGACGCCAATTTGTTGTGCACTGTGCAGGGCGATGGGAGCCAGCAGGACAGCTGTGGCTGTGTTGCTGATGAACATGGTCATAAGGGAGGTTGTGAAATAGATACCGGCCATCAGGGCTATCGGACCATAATCACCCAATCCGCTTACGAGTGTGTTCGAGATGTATTCCGATGCTCCCGTCTTTTCGAGGGCAAGCGACATGGGAAGCATGGCTGCAATGAGTACGATACTTTCCCAGTTGATAGTCTTGTAAGCCGCCTCCACGTTGCGGAAACAGCCTGTCAGCACCATGAGCAGGCCGGCGATGATGACGGCCGTCACCGGTGCTACCGGAATAAAGTCGAATACCATCATGGCTATCATCAGCAGCATGATGCCGGCCGCAACCGGCGCCTTATAATCCAACGTAACCTTGGCAGCCTCGTCGAGCGGCTGTCCCAATACCACCCACTCGCTGTCTTCTTCGCTGAGGCGTGAGATGTTTCCCCATGTGCCTTGCACCAACAGCACATCGCCCGGAAGGATGCGTATGTCGCCGAGGTCTTGGAGCAGATATTCTTGTTTGCGGCGTATACCCAGAATGTTGACGTTGTATTTTTCTCTGAATCCGGCTTCCTTAATCATCCTGTTGACTAACTTCGAGGAAGGCATGAGTACGATTTCGGCAATGCCGATGTCGTAGAAGTCGAGTGAGTTCCCTGCATTCGGGGCTTCTTCCGGCGTGCGACTGTCAGGCTGGGTCAGGCGATATGTTCTGGCAAACTCGTTCATCTGTCCGGAATCACCTTTTATATATAAGATGTCTTCAGCCTGAAGTCTCGTATCGGGCGCGGCAGGTTCCTGAGTGATGGTCTTCAGAAAACGCTGTTGCGACACATCGCCACGGCGTACTTCCAATATGTTCAGGCCATATTTCCTGCGGATGTCGAGTTCCAATATGGTCTTGCCTTGTAGCGGTGAATGGGAGGATACCTTGAGACGGAAAAGGTTGTCGGATAACCCGTATTCGCTGACAAGTTGTTTCAGTGATTTTCCGCCACGTCCTTTTTTCTTTCCTTTATCATCACGTTTGGACAGGAACCATTTGCTGAGCGGGAGCAATACGAGTGTGCCTACTGTTACGCAGATGATACCCACAGGCAGGAATGAGAAGAACGAGAGTGACGGGTAGCCGGCATTGACCAGCGTATTTTGTATCACAAGGTTTGGGGGTGTACCGATGAGCGTCATCATGCCTCCCATGCTGCTGGCAAATGCAAGAGGCATGAGCAGGCGCGCCTGGTTCATGCCGGCACTGGCAGCCAGGCTGACTACGATTGGCAGCATCAATGCCACTGTTCCCGTATTGCTTACAAAAGCTCCGATGGCGGAAGTGACCAGCATGACAAGAATGAACAGACGCAGTTCGCTTTGGCCGGCCAGCTTCAGTATGCGCGAGCTTATCATTTTGGCCAGTCCGGTCTGGAATATGGCACCGCCGACCACGAACAAGCCGACCATCATGATGACCACGGAATTGGAGAAGCCGGAGAGGGCCTCTTCCGGTGTCAGCACCTGAAAGATTAACAGGGATACGAGCGCACAAAGCGCGACGACATCGGAGCGAATCTTTCCGTTGACAAAGAAGATGGCGGAAAGTACAAGTATGCAAATGGTGGTGAGCATAAGCAGAATGGTTTGTGTAGATGGTTTTAATTTTCTTCAAAGGTACGAAAATCGTCCGTTGTTGCGGAATGCTTGCCGCAAAATTGACTTTTTTTTGTAAAACGAATGATTTAGGGTCAGTAGAAAATTAGTGGGGGAACTCTTTTCAGGTTCGCAAATTATCCCGTA
>URKA01000042.1 GCA_900548345.1 uncultured Paraprevotella sp.
TCACAGGTGAAGAATCGATTCTTCACCTGTGAGCGTTTTGTTCTTCACCTGTGAGGAAAATAGCCCCTTTGTGCGACAGCATACAGAAGTATCCTATCTTGTAAAAAGCGTAAAGATAAAGTGACGGATGACTGCCCGTGAGATTACGGCGCAAAGACTTGCGTAAAAGGCGGAAAAGACCGGCCACCAATCGTGAACAACCCATCCTTTCCAGATGTGCATAAAGGCTCAGCACACCGGAATGTCCGGTCAGCTTCTCACGATGCATGTACAGTGTACGGAGCGACACCTCGGTCTTGTCCAGAAACTGTAGGCTTTTATCCAGTCCGTTGTTCAGCAAAGGGTTGTCGATATGCAGGATAGGAATGCCGCCATCCTGCAACCCTTTTCCGAACAAGGTATCTTCATGGCCATACATGGCAATCTCCTCATCGAAGGGGTGAGCCAGAAAAGTGGCCCGTTCCACCATGAAGTTAAAGGTGCGGAACACCTTGTAAGGATGCTTCATCCGTCGTTCCGGTGTGAAACGCGGCTCGGCATTTTTTTCATAGTAATAACTCAACGCCATGTCCGGTGAGGGCAACCGTGCCGGATGCACCAGTCCGCCGTAGACCACTTTCGCCTGCAAGCGGGCCGCCATATAGCGTGCCAGAAAATCTTCCCTGACCACCACGGCATCGCAGTCCATGAACAACAGCCAGTCGTACCGCGCCATCCGTCCCAATATATTTCTGATGCGTGCCCTTCCCACATTGTCCGGAAGTTCCACATATTTGCAGCAAGGCATTGAACTGATGGTGCGGTTTGCCGACTTGAACGTTTCTGCCGACCCGTCGTCCGCCACCAGAATCTCGTACGGACAGTTCAACCGTGCCGCCTGCTTTTGCAAGTCGCGCACCAAATCCGTGCAAACATAATTATAAGTCGGTATCAGAATGGAAAGCATCTCTTTGTCATTTTTTAAAACTGACAGCCTGTATGAGGAGTGCATACGACGTGGCTTCATCAATGCGGAAACGGTTGTCCGCACGTTCGCCAACCAACCATGCAATCTGCTCTCCACTGCACACTACAAGTTGGGACTCTTTCTCGAACAAAGTCTTCTTCTTATCTGTCAGATAATCACTTACAAGTTTGCTTCCATCCATTCCAAAAGGTGTGAAACGGTCGCCTTCCCTTATCGGACGAACAGTGATGGGATAGGCAATCTTGTCCAAATCCAGACACACCGTGTCCTTTGTACGGGGTATTTCAAAACCGGCGTCACAACGGACGCGCCGGATGGAAAATGCCAGACGGCGCGTCACTTCCACATAGCCCTCCAAGGGCAACACGCTGCACAGACATTCGCAAGGCTCATCCTTGCGGCGCAGTTCGAACACGCCACGGTCGCGCAACAAACGCCACTCCCCACTTTCATACACCTTTCCGGGGTCTCCATCCATCTGGGCGTAAATCTCCTCCACTTGCGAAGGATTGAAGCCATACTCCGACAGCACCTCAAATAAGACCGTACGCGGGGCCGGTGTGGCGCGAAGCGCATCCATATTGATTCGTTTTCCGTCCAGCACCTCGCTTTTGGCCGTCTTCAAGGCCGACGCATAAAGTTGCCATGCGTCATCCAACCTGCGTACCGTATCCTGTAACGTATCCATCAGCGAGGGGTTGATTTGCCGCATCAACGGCAATATGTCCAGACGTATCTTATTACGCACGGCATCGGTTTCCAGATTTGTGCTGTCTGTCACGTATGCCTGCCCCTCTCCGGCAAGAAAAGCCTCGATTTCCTCACGCCCCACATCCAACAACGGCCTCACGATGAAGCCGTTGCGGTAGTGTATTCCGGTAAGTCCTCTCAATCCGGTGCCTCTGATAAGGTTCAGCATAAGGGTTTCCACATTGTCGTTGCGGTGATGCGCCACGGCTATACAGTCGTAACGTCGGGCCATGCGGAGCGTTTCAAAGTACCCGTAACGAAGTTCACGGGCTGCCATTTCTATGCTTATGCCTTTCTGTGCGGCATAAGCCGCCGTATCGAAGGCCTTGACGTGAAGCATCACCTTACGCTTGCGGCATAGCTTTCTTACAAAATCCTCGTCCCGGTCCGACTCGGCCCCCCTCAGACGGAAGTTGCAGTGCACCGCATCGCAGCGGTATCCTAAATGCAACAAAGCCAACAACAAGGCTACGGAGTCTGCCCCACCGCTTAATGCCACCAATATTTTATCCTCAGCCGACAACAGGTCATGCCTGCCAACCGTCTGTTCCACCTTTTCATAAAATAGATTCATCGCTTTCATAAACGAAAGCAAAAATAATGAAAATAAACCGGAAGCCTTCGTATTTTTACTTTATTTTCATGGAAACTTTATTTAGGGCAAGTTTGCCCGTATACTTTATTCTATGTAACTTTGTCTGGTAAAGAAGGAACAAATCATGTGGCACGAATATATCGCATATCTCATCATCGCCTGTGCTTTCGCGTATACGGCATACCGTCTTTATAAAATACTGAGTCATCCGGAAGATTCCGGAGCGTGTGCCACCTGCACCGAAAACTGCAAACTGAGAGGGCTGAAAAGTCCCGGCCGAAGAGCGAAAAAGAAAAACTGCAAGAATAAAGGTGAAAATCGTCCCGATTAGTTGGAATATCGAAAAAAAGTTGTACCTTTGCAATCGCAAAACGGAAATGGTTCCCTGACCGAGTGGCTAGGTAGCGGTCTGCAAAACCGTCCACAGCAGTTCGAATCTGCTGGGAACCTCATCCAGAGCGATACACGGACTTTAAGTGTACCGCTCTTTTCTTTTTCTAAATCCATACACCTATGAAAGATGAGAAGAAATGGGAAATCCTGCATAGTGAATATCTAATCCGACGGCCATGGCTTACGGCGCGTAAAGATCATATACGGCTTCCCAACGGAGTGGAAAACGAGGAATATTATGTGCTTGAATATCCGGATTGGGTGAATGTAATCGCCATCACGCGAGACGGACAGTTCCTGATGGAAAGGCAATACCGGCACGGCTTGCAATGGACCGGATATGAAATCTGTGCCGGAGTTTGCGAAAAGGGAGAGACTCCGGAAGAGTCTGCCCGACGCGAGCTGTATGAAGAAACGGGATTCGGTGGTGGCAGATGGTCCGAAACCATGGTCATCTCTCCCAATTCAAGTACAGTCACCAATCTGTGCCATTGTTTCATAGCCCGTGATGTGGAACGGATATCCACACAACACTTGGAAGAAACCGAGGACATCAGTATTCACCTGATGAGTGCAAGGGAGGTGTATGAATTGTTGTGCAACGGAGAAATCAAACAGGCACTCATGGCAGCCCCGCTATGGAAGTATTTCGCCGAGAATCCCGTACGATAAGAACAGAAGGAAATGATGCCTCCCCAATCGCATATACATGATGACCTGGCAACGGAACGTTATCTTACGGAACGGAAAGCACTGGCCGGAAGAATAACCTTGCGACAAATCAAGGAATATTGTCTGTGCATGCAGCACGATGAGACGTTGGCCGACATACTGTTACGCATGCTTGACGAGCCGGACAGGCGTGCGGCAGACAATGCCGCATGGGTACTCACGCATGCGGATAATGGTGTATGCTGGCATCTCTCTTCCCATTTCGCCGAACTGGCAGAAAAGGCCATACATACGGAAGATGAAACGTTGCGCCGGCTGTTGCTGTCTCTCCTCTGGCGTCTTCCCTTTCCCGATTCGCCGCATGTAGGCCTGCTCAACTTTTGCCTGACAGAAATGAGGTCGTGCCACCAGCCGTACGGCGTGCGAAGCCTGTGTATGAAAATCGCATACGAGACAGGTCTTCCCATTCTCGAATTACGGGCCGAAATCGCCTTGTCGCTGGATATGATGGAACCGGACTTGCTTCCACCCTCCTTGCGTTGCGTAAGGAAGAACATTCTGAAACGGCTCCGGACGAGGAAAAGCCTGCGTTCGTAAGCGGACCTTATTCCGGCTTGCCGGCCTTTTTTCCCGCACATGCGGGACACAATCCCTTCAACACATAATTCACTCCCGTCAGCACGAAACCTTCGGGAACATGAACCACCGGAACGGTTTGCCGGCGGAAACAGAACGCGCGATGGCATTGTTCACAATAGAAATGCACATGCTGGTCGCTGACCGAACAGGTGCAGTCATCACTACACACCGCATATTTCAGTGCACCGGAACCGTCGTCGACGGTATGCAGCAAGTGGTGCTCGGTAAAGAGCGTGATAGTGCGGAAGATTGTGGACTTATCCACTGTTTGCAGTAGTACTTCCAACTCCGACTGCGATACGGCACGGTTCAACTCCGCCATCGTGCGCAGAATCAACAGCCGAATGGCTGTAGGCTTGACGCCGCGCAGTTCCAGTTTCCTCAGATATATATTTTCGTCAACCATCATCCTTTGTTTTTTAAAGTTTTACCTACAACACATTTCCCTCACTATCCAATAACCTTAAAACGGGCAAAACGTAGCAGTAGCTGTTTGGTGCCGGTATTGCGGAACTCCACTGTGGCCTTGGCGTTCTCGCCCGAACCTTCCACCTTTTTCACCGTTCCGATGCCGAAACGCTCATGCTCAATGGTCTGTCCGACATTGAGTGCCGTGCCTTCCGACATGCGCGAAGATGATGGAGCCGGTCCGGTGAGGCCGGATGTCGCAGATGAAGCCGCATGTTTCAGGTTGCCGAGTGGTTTCAAGCCGGTAACGCGCGCGACGGCACGCATCGGTGCCCCACTGCCATCCATATCATAAGCCGAATGACGGCGAGAAGGACGGAAAGTTTCTTCTTCATCGTCTCTATACAAAGACGGTCTGACGGAAACATTCCACGGAAACGGTTTTCCGCCGGCCATCTTCAGATAAGAACTGTCAATGTCCTGCAAGAAACGGCTATGGGTGGCAAACTCTGTCTTGCCGTAACGGAAGCGGCTACGGGCAAAACTCAAAAAGCAATATTGTTCGGCACGGGTCATGGCCACATAAAACAATCTTCTCTCTTCCTCCATCTCGCGTACGCTGCTCCCTGCCATAGGGTTGGGAAACAGATTTTCTTCCATTCCCACCACAAAAACAGTCCGGAATTCGAGCCCTTTGGCCGAATGAATGGTCATCAGTGTCACCTTGCGCGTATCTTCTCCTTCGTCTTCATCCAAATCACTCAGCAAGGATACTTCCTGCAGGAAATCGGACAAGAATACCGACTGTAACTCACCGGTCTCCCTGCGCGAGGCGACAAACCCCTGCACTCCGCCGAGCAATTCTTCAATATTCTCCTGTCTGCTCATGGCCTCCGGCGTCTTTTCAGAATAGATTTCCGTCATCATACCGCTTCCGCGCACGATGGAAGCCATCTGCAAGGCGGCATCAACCGTTTCGGTTTCACCGATGAAACCTTCGATAAGCCGGGTGAAAGACGCCAGTTTCGTCAGTGTACCTTTGCTGAGTGAAAGCCCGTATTGTTCGGGATGGCATGCTACATCCCACAGGCTGACACCTTGAACGGATGCCGTATCCGTAATCTTCTCCACCGTGGTTTGTCCGATGCCCCTCCTCGGATAGTTGACAATGCGCTTGAAGGCCTCTTCATCGTTCGGATTCACCGCCATGCGACAATATGCGATGACGTCTTTTATCTCTTTACGCTGGTAGAACGAAAGCCCGCCGTAGATACGGTAAGGGATGCCCCGCCTTCGGAGCGACTCCTCAAACGTACGGCTCTGTGCGTTCGTGCGGTAGAGGATAGCGAACTCATCATAGTTTATATTTTCCCTGCGATGCTGTTCTATAATTTTATTGATGACGATTTCAGCTTCTTCAAGGTCGCTGTATGCCTCGAACAATTCAATAGGTCTTCCCTTCTCTTTCTCACTGAAAACGTTTTTCCGGATTTGTCGGCTGTTATGACTAATCAGACTGTTTGCCGCATCCACAATGTTCTGTGTGGAACGATAGTTCTGCTCCAGTTTGAATACGCGTGCGTTTTTGTATTGTCCGTTGAAATTAAGTATGTTGTCAATGTTTGCTCCACGAAAGCTATAGATGCTTTGCGCATCATCTCCCACCACACATACACGCTGCCGTTCTTGCGTCAACTGCCATACGATACTGTGCTGGGCATAGTTCGTATCCTGGTACTCGTCCACAAGGACAAACTCAAAACGGTCGGCATAATGCATTCTTATCTCAGGATATTGTTTGAAAAGCATGTACGTATACATCAGCAAATCGTCGAAATCCATCACGTCTGCCTGTTTGCACCGCGCCGCATACCTGCTGTATATTTCACCGGTAAGCGGAACATTGGCCTGCTCATCATACCGACGCACACTACCGTCATTCACATACATCTCAGGTGTAATCAGACGATTCTTGGCGGCAGAAATGTGTCCGGCTATGGTTGACGGTTTATACTTCTTCTCATCAAGTCCCATTTCCTTGATGATACTCTTCACCAGATTCCGAGAGTCTGCCTGGTCGTAAATAGTGAAACGGGACGAAAAGCCCAGATGTGTGGCTTCCGTCCGCAGGATACGGGAAAATACGGAATGGAAAGTGCCCATCCACAATCCCTTTGCCACTTCGTCTCCCACCACCCGTGCGATACGTTCTTTCATCTCGCGTGCCGCCTTGTTGGTAAAGGTCAGTGCCAGAATATTCCACGGTTTTATGCCTTTCTCAAGCAAATAGGCTATTTTATAAGTCAGCACGCGGGTTTTTCCCGATCCGGCTCCGGCAATGACCAGCGAAGGGCCTTCATTGTACAGCACGGCTTCGCGTTGACTCTCATTCAGTTCGTTCAAATAGTTTTCTTCCATGTGTTTGTGTTAAGCAGAAAGGTCGAATATATAGACGACGGAGTGAAAAAACTGCGCCGCCAATATGGCAATGAAAATCCATGCGGCATATTGCCGTATGCCCCAGTACATGACGGAAAGCATCTCTGCAGTTCCGTGCAGATGGTTGCTCAGGTGGGCGTAAATCATGGACGCACCCTGTATGCACAGTGTGGTTACAGGGAGAATACCGCAGATGAATGGAGAAGGGAAAATCCCACCTGTGACACCAAGTAGTATGGCTTGCGGAGACAATATGAGCAGGAGCGATGCCGCACCACATACCGCAAGAAATATGCCTGCCGTCAGAAGAGCTGTCTTCTGACGATAGGTAATACGGTTTCGCCTCCCCCCTCTACGGTATAATCCGGTGAGCAAAGTTCCCAGTCCCGAACGTGATACGGCACCGCATAACAATACAACGGGAAATACAAAGGCAAGTAACGGTGTGGTGAAACAATCCTGCATGTGAGCATATACCCATCGTATGCCTTCCTCCGAAAAAAGATTGCGTACGGGATAACCCATCACATTACCTATCCATGCAAATGGTGGAGTGGCCACGCACATTACGACCAGTAGTGACAACAACCATGTTTCGGCCGTGCGTATACCTTTATTTATATCGGGCTTATTCATCATCAGGCTCCAGACGGTCAATATCCAGTATATGCAGTTGGAAGGCTTTTACCACCAGACGTGTGGCATTGACTCCTCCCCGCTCGGATGAAGAGAACAGACGTGACGCAAGGTCGTTCTGTCTTTTTTCCAGACTCTTCACTCCAAACGGCATGCCACGTAAGTTGGTAATCATCTCTTTGGTATAACCGAGTGCAAGATGTCGCAGAAAACGTTCGTCGTATTCATCGATTTCATAATGCAGCACAGCATCCTGCCGTTTGCGTTCCGCTTCGACCGAACGCTCAAAACGTGCGACAATCTTTTCCATGATAGGCTGATTGAAAACCAGACTTCTTCCTTCCATCACCTGACGTACGTCGTTGCGCGTAAGCAGCTCGCCTGTTTTCAATATGATACCGTCCGAACCAGCCTTGAGTACATCTACCCATAACCGCTCATTCAGTATTTCACCGGTAAATATAAGGATACGCAGACCGGGATGCTGTTGACGTGCTTTCCTGCATATATCCACCCCGACTGTAGTCGAGCCTCCCAGGCCCAAATCAAGCAGGAGAAGGTCTGGCACTTCCTTTCCGATAAGCCTCCAGAACTCCGTTTCGTTCATGGCTGTACCGATGATTTCCGCCTCAGGTATCTCTGTTCGGAAGATTTCCTCCGTACCTTTCAGTTCGAGTTTGACATCCTCTACTATGATGACTTTAAATGGTTTCATAATTCGTCAGTTTTGTTATAGGTAAAGTAAACCATATTCGGCATCCGCCGTTTGTATCAGTTTCCGCATTGATGCGACATCCGCAGAAATTGTTCAGTTTTTCGTGTTCCCTGATGATTTCCTTGCATAGCAGGTAAGGATAATGTGCGGTGTCGGGATAAAAAAGACCGGTAGCCTGCACCATATCGAAAAGGCTGGCAGGCGTGCATAATGTGAAGCGCACGAATTTGCCGTCTTCCTCAATAGAGAGACACAACTGCGTTTCTTCTCCTCTGTCGGCTATTCTACACAGCCATTCGTCGGTAAGCACGGCAAGCATATAATCGGCCAGTACCTTGTCGGCATGTATTCCGACCTCTTCTGTCCGGTAGTCCAGACTCGGCACAACCTTAATTCCTTTTCTGTCCGCAATGCGTCTCGTACGTACAAGCCATTCTTTAGTAAGTTCTCCAACAGCCACAGTTGAGCATTTGAAAAAGTCTGCGGCCATTTGCCGGTCAGCCTGCGCACAAAGCAAGGTATAAATTTCCTTATAATACTCCGCCAGTTCCGTCAAGGTATGTATCTTTTCCGCCAATGCCTCCGGACGTTCTTCCGTCCCGATACTGCACACCACCTGTTTGATTCTGCTGGGGTAGTACATGGATTCGTGTTTGATAGTCGACAGGCAGTTGTCCAATATCTGATTTTGTACATGCAGACGGTTCTCTTCATATACGGCTCTCTGCTTCTCGTTCTCTGCCAATTCCGTGTTTTCCAGGTCACGATGACTGCAAATGACTGTTTCATAAAGCAAAATGGAGAGATAACCTATGACGTACCGCTCAAGGATAACGTCTTCCTGTTGCATCGTATAATTTCCGCAATTCACGGCAAAAGCACCGATACATATCCCTTCACCTTTGTCTGTAACAACTTTCAATGGATAAAACCGTGTATTGATAATATGGTCGGCAATTTCTTCCTGCCCTGTACAACAATTTTCCAATCGCGTATCCGTAAGGTCGGGATGTGCGATTTCTCCTTTTGCACAAGTTTCTTTCTTTTCGATTACATTATTATAGAACAATATTTTAACGCCATTGGTTTCATGTAGTTCTTTCAGACCGGAAAATACCGCTTCAGACAAATCTCCAAGCAACGTTTCCGTAGCGACATCTGAATTGTACCGCGCAACAATGTGCAACATGGAACGATGTATTTCGAGTACTTGCAGTACATTGAACCGGAATAACAGACGACGGCGGAAATAAATTACGAAAATCAGAATCAGAAAAACGACCAAAAGAACAATCATTATAGCTATACCCATTCGCAAGTTCATGCGTATCTCACGTTGCCGTACGTATAACTCTTCCAGCGAAGAGTCCTGACTAAGCAGTTTATACATGTGTGTGTAGAGTGCATTGTTGTATTCGTATTCATTCCAACGATGTAAAGCCATGGCGGCTACGGCAATCTCATTGCGCAGGGCCATAATGAATCTGTAGTCAACATCCGCACCCCTGTTCCACCATTCCAGTTCACTCATGTCGGAACCGATACGGTCCAGTCCTTCTTGCAAGCATTCCGCCGGCAACGCATTCCCATAAGCTCGGTTGATATATTTTAAGGCCGAATCAGCCATCTGCATGGTATGCTCATAATGTCCGTTTATATTGGCAAAGTACACGGAATCGGCATAGGCCACGGCCTTCTTTAATGCCTGTTCATCCGGTTGCCCTACGGATTGAAAAGAATTCGTTGCCAAAGTCGGAAGTGATACAGAGCATAATGTACCACCCAAAATGAGACTGCACCATATTCGTACGATACCCTTGGGAAGCCGAAACGAGAAACGACTACCTTTCCCTTTCCGGCTTTCGATATCGAAACGGCACACAGAAAACATTCCGCCTGCTTTCCTATATTTCTCAATAATACCTTTGCAATTCATCAGTCCGAACCCGCTTCCCTTCGACTGACGAGCAAACTCATCATGTCTGCCTATCTTGTTCGCATCGTAAATCTTGGAGGAAAGAATCAGTTCCATATCTTCGGAAGAAAGTCCGCATCCCGTATCTTCCACACTGATTTCCACTGCATCTTCCAGTTCACGTGCGGAAACGGAAACCCGCCCTCCCTCAGGGGTAAACTTACGGGCATTGTCGGCCAATGTATTAATCATAAAGAACGTAAACGCCTTGTCGGCTTTCACCCATGCTCCGGACGGCTGTACCGTTAACTTCAGTCCTTTCTTCCGAAAACTATAATCGGCTTTCTGCAATAACGTGAGAACTTCCTGTATAGGAAAACTTTCCACTGTCAGTTCCAGTTGTCCGCGGTTCATCTGAATCCATTCCGTCAGCACATCATTATAAGCATTGATTTTGTCCGTCAGCTCACTGATATAAGTCAACGTATCACTGCCTACACGTTCCGTAGTGCATTTCATCTTGCGTACATCGTGCAAGATACGGTCGATAAAAGGCGTAATGGAATAGACCAAAGATATTTTTGCCCGTCCCGAAATGTTCTTACGTTTGCTCTCTACAATCCTACGTTTACATTCCATCAATTCCATGCGTGACTGTGTCCGTCTCTCATCCATCTCGTCGGACAGGATACGGTTCCGGTTCCGCCATTCCATATAAGGCTGCAATACCTCTTTCAAAAGCCTGCGTTCAGGCTTCATCCATTTGCAGGTATCCGTCACAGCATCCAAATGTTCTCCATCCTTGTCCGAAACGTTCTTTTTTAAACTTTCATATACTTCATCAAGCATTCTGGAACGCACCAGATTACGCTTATGCCACATTCGGGCATAAAATACAATAAACAAAGTCAGCGTTACAGCCAACACAATGACAAACGTTAGAATGACATTCAATATACGGTTGTCTTGCTCCACCTGCTCCAAACTGCTCTCCAGAGACTTGTCCTGCCGAGTGAAATCCAACAAATCCAAATAGATATTACGGTGATAATCCGATTCCGGTTTATTGTTTAATGCTGCGTATGTAGCACTCAAACGTTCCCGAACCAATGCCAACCATGCCGGTATTGTCTGTATTCGCTCATCCCGAACCCATTTCATATCTACCGACACAGTATCATCAGAATGTAAGACCGAAAGCATGCCACTCTTATCATCCGGATAACAAATACGGTGATGCTCATTGATATAATTCAATGCCATCTCGTAATCGGCCAATGCATTGGAATATTCCTTCTGTGCGAACATAAGATTTCCCCGTACATAATAACCATTTGCCGTAAGTAGCGTGTTATTACACAATTTTGCATCATCCACTCCCCTGCGGACCAATGCCATTGGGATTTGCAGATAATCCGGGGTTATACTTCCGGAGGTATCATTTTCCAAAAGGGATGACCGCAGAAACAAATATGCTGCCGGACGGGTGTCTATCACAATCTGACGGCTATAATCATCCAAGAGTAAACCGGCTAACGACTGGGCTGACATGGCGGTCAGATAGGTCATCCTTCCGTTCCGTTCTGCGATTGAATAGGCGCGCAGGAAATGGTCGAACACATCCAATGTATTTGCAGAATTGTATCCGGAATCCCGGAGTCTGGACAGACCTTTCAGGTAGTGAAGGCGACACAACAAAGCCTTATCTTGCCTCACCGTTCCGTCTTCGTCAATCTGCTCCAGTTCACGTGTAGCCTGCTGCTCCTGCATCATATATATATAGTAAAGCGCGGCGGTCAGATGAAATTCCGTTTCGGCAAGTGACATGCGCTCTCTACTTCTTTCTGAGAAGTCGATTTCTTCTTCCGCAATACGTTTCATACGCATGAGCGCACGGGTATAGTATTTATAAAAAGAACGATTCTGTGAAGTCTGCTGACACAACATCATCATATTCACTTCACTTACCAATAGTTCTATCTGATTGTTCGTGGACTGTTGTACCTGTTCATAGAGGCGTAATGCTTCATCATAGTTCATCTGCAAAAAACGACAAAACATCTGCATATTCAGCGATTCGCATCTTCCGTCGTCATAGGAACCGGACTCACGATATGCACATTGTGCATAATACAGGGCACTATCCGGGTTTCCATAACGCATCGTATATGCCAATGTATTCAAGGAGTCAGTCAAGATTTCGGTTTGTTTACAGCCGTCTCCTTTCGTACAACCGGATATGACCGAAGATAAAAAAAGAACAGACAATACAATAAGACACAGCATGGTAAAGCCACCTCTATATGCTTTATATTTCCGTTCTTTCTTTATCCGGCATTGCTTCATATCATCCTTCGACACGCTCAAGAAAGCCCCTCAATTTCTCCATTTACGAGATCGATGCGTTCGGCCTGAGGAGATTTAGGGAGTCCAGGCATACGCATGATGTCACCGGCAATCAGTACAATAAGTTCTGCACCACAATTGACGACGATGTCCCTGATTCGGATGTTGAAACTGCGAGGAACGCCGTAGGCCTGCGCATCAGCAGAGAATGAGTATTGCGTCTTGGCTATGCAGATAGGGTAATGTGTGATACCCAGTTCACGGATGCGATCCAGCATCTTCTTGGCAGCAGACGCGAATATCACCTTGGTGGCTCCATACACATTTTGCGCCACCTTCTCGGTTTTGACTTCTATGCTGTCGGTATCTTCATACGAGAAGACCACGGGCAATGAGGGTTTCTTTTCAATGGTTTCCACCACAAGTTGCGCCAGTTCCAATGCACCCTCTCCGCCTTCCGAATAGGCATTGTTGACAGCAAAACCTACGCCCAAAGCCTCGCAATGCGTACGACAGAGTGCGATTTCCTCGTCTGTATCCGTATCATAGCGATTGAAACATACCACGACACTTTGTCCGAAGCGTTTCATGTTGGCAATATGTCGGTCCAGATTCTCAAATCCTTTGCATAGTCCCTCGACATCGGGCTTCTTAATGTCTTCCAGCGCAACTCCGCCGTGCATTTTCAGCCCTTGTGTCGTAGCTACAATAACCGTGAGTTTAGGGTTCAATCCCGCCTTCCGGCACTTGATATTGAAAAACTTTTCAGCTCCTAAATCTGCACCGAAACCAGCCTCTGTCACTACGTAATCGGCATAAGTCATGGCCAGTTTCGTGGCCAAGATAGAATTGCAACCATGGGCAATATTTGCAAACGGACCACCATGTATAATGGCCGGTGTATTTTCCGTAGTCTGCACAAGATTGGGGTTTAGCGCATCTTTCAACAACACACATATCGCACCTGCAACTCCCATGTCTTTGACACGAAACGGTTTCCCGTCTACAGTTGTTCCCAATAAGATATTCTCTACTCTTCTACGCAAATCCTTTTCGTCTTTTGACAGACAAAGAATAGCCATGATTTCGGAAGCCGGAGTAATATCGAATCCGCTCTCCATTGTCACCCCGTTCGTTCTTGACCCTAAGCCCGTCACTACATAACGAAGATTGCGGTCGTTCACATCCAGCACGCGTTTCCATAACACCTCTTTCATGGCAAAACCTTCATCCCTATGCTGGTAAATGTAATTATCAAGCAATGCGGCTATCATATTATGCGCAGATGTGACTGCATGAAAATCACCGGTGAAGTGAAGGTTGATTTTCTCCATCGGCAACACTTGTGCATACCCTCCTCCTGCCGCACCACCCTTCAGTCCGAAACAAGGACCTAAAGACGGTTCACGCAAAGCCACAATATTCTTCTTTCCTAATTTGCCTAATCCCAACGCCAAGCCGATAGATACAGTGGTCTTGCCGATACCGGCTTTTGTAGGCGTAATGGCTGTTACCAATATCAGATTACTCCGACTTACCTTTTCTTCATCAATCAGTTTTGCGGGAACTTTGGCTATATATCTGCCGTAATGTTCCAATTCGTCAACAGGAATGTCTACCAAACCTGCAACGTCCTCTATGGATTTCAGTTTACACCCACGGGCTATTTCAATATCACTTTTCATAATTGGCTATAGTGTCTTTAATCAGAAACATTAAGTGACAAAGTTATACAAATTCTCCGAAATGCCGAATAAAAAGGCCTATTATATTATGTGTAACGCTCCTTCCATAGCTTCAGCATCCTTTCCTGAAGTTTGTTTTCCGCCGGATTGTTCTGTGCATGCCATATCCGTTTCCGGCTGATTTCGTCCGGAAGGAATTGCTGTTCCACAAAATTGTCCTTATAGTCATGCGCATATTTATAATCTTTCCCATAGCCGAGTTCTTCCATTAACTGGGTGGGCGCATTGCGAAGATGCAAAGGTACAGGAAGATTACCTGTCTTACGAACAAGCTGCAAGGCATCATTGATACCCGTGACAAACCCTTGAACGATAAAACCGTAGAATGGCTTTTCCAACATCCGCTAAGCGATGGAGGAACTTTTACGGGCGTTGCAGACATTGTAGGTAAATATGGTTTGGTTCCTAAAGAAGCCATGCCGGAAACGAACAGCAGCGACAATACGTCGCGTATGGCAAATCTGATTTCTTTGAAGTTAAAGGAATACGGTCTGCAACTGCGTGATCTGGCTTCTAACGGGGCAAAACCTGCGGCGCTGGATAAGGAAAAGACTGCGATGCTCGGTACCATTTATCGCATGCTGGTGCTGAATCTTGGCGTTCCTCCTACGGAATTTGACTATGTGCGTAAAGATGCCCAGGGCAATCCTGCCGAAACGGAACACCACACTCCGATGTCATTCCTCAAGAAGTATGGCGACGAGAATCTGTTGACCAATTATGTGATGGTTATGAACGATCCCTCGCGCGAGTACTACAAGTGCTATGAAATAGATTACGACCGTCATCGCTACGATGGGAAGAACTGGACGTACGTCAATCTGCCTGTGGAAGATATCAAAGAGATGGCTATCGCTTCTCTGAAGGACAGCACCATGATGTATTTCTCTTGCGACGTAGGCAAGTTCCTGAATTCCGAGCGTGGCTTGCTCGATGTGAAAAACTATGATTATGAATCGCTCATGGGCACCACCTTCAATATGGATAAGAAACAACGCATCCAAACCTTCTCCAGCGGCTCGTCTCATGCCATGACCCTTATGGCTGTGGATCTGAATAAAGACGGAAAACCCGTGAAATGGATGGTTGAAAATAGTTGGGGACCTGCCAGCGGTTATCAGGGACATCTGATCATGACCGATGAATGGTTCGACGAATATATGTTCCGTCTGGTGCTGGAGACTAAATACGTTCCTGCCAAAGTAATGGATATATTCAAGCAGAAACCCATTCGTTTGCCCGCTTGGGATCCGATGTTTGCAGAAGAATATTAAACACAATAACTCATCTTGTTGTCATCGTGTTCGTTAACGAAAGGAATTACGGAAATTTATCCGTAATTCCTTTCTTTTTTGCTCTTTATTCACGTTCTTTTTTGCTACTTTTGCGGCAAATTAATGAAAC
>URKA01000043.1 GCA_900548345.1 uncultured Paraprevotella sp.
ACGAAAGTGTTCCGTATCGGCGTGAACTTCTCTTCCGAAACGCGCAACATCGAGAAGTGGGTGATGGGGTAGGAGTTCTTGCTTCTGCTTTCCGAATCTATAAATAAAAGTTTTATTTTCAAAAACAAAAGTTTTATTCTTGAAACCAAAAGTTTCATTTTTGAAAATAAAACTTTTATTTATAGAAATTCTGCCTTGGAAAATAAAAAGTCCGCAGGCTTTTGAGTGAAAGTCTGCGGACGAACATATAGGTTTATGATGTTTTATTTCAGGTAGCGTGCCAACGGACTGTCGGCCGCACGCAGGCCTTTGGCGATGCTTTGTGCATTGAGTTGTGCGCCTTGGAGCGATGTGTGCGTATGGTCGTGGTTGTAATATGCCTTGGCGCCTTCCTGCCCGATGGCATCGAGGGCATCGGCCGTAATGTTGTGCAGGTCGATGAATTCTACGGCTGTGGCGGCCACCACCTCACGGTACCAACGTCCGTAGCTGTCGTTGCGGCGCTCTATCTTTCCGCCCGGCCACTCGTTGCGCGGCGTGAGTGAGACAAGGATGGGCGTGCCGCCCTTCTCGCGCACATCGTCGATGAACTTCTTCAGATACCAGCCGAAAGAGTAAATCACCTCATTGTAAACTTTATTGCTCGTCTTTACCCGGTATACATGACTGGTGTCCTGCGCGCAGGCGATCGTGCCGCGTGCCTTCCCACGGTCGATGTCGCCGATGTCGTTATGGCCGAACTGAATCAATACGAAGTCGCCGGGTTGTATGGCGTTATATACTCTTTCCCAGCGTTCTTCCTCCAGATAAGTCCTTGTGCTTCGTCCGGCTTTCGCTTCGTTGGCGATGGTGATGCGGTCCGTGTCGAATATGGTAGCTGCCTGGCTTCCCCATCCCCACATGCCGTCGGGGTCCTTGTCCGTGTTCTTTACTGTGGAGTCACCGGTGATGAACACTACGGGCTTGCCTTTCTCGCGCCGGACTTCGGCCGTTGGCGGTGCCGGGTTCTTCATGCACTCTTGCAGTGGTTTCAGGTCGGGATGCGCGGAGGCCATGATGCCTTCGGCTGCGGAACGGGCGTTGAGGCGCGCCCCGAAGTCGCTGGTGTGGATGCGGTCGAGGTAGAAGTGGTAATTCACTTTCCATGTGGAGAACGCGTCGTATTTTCCGGCCGAGATTTCGTTCAGGTCAATGAAGGGAACTCCCTGTTCGTCGGCCACTTGGCGAGCCCATAGTCCGAATGTTTGGTTGACGCGGACGATGTGTCCCGGATTGTTCTCGTCCCACGCATTACGGGGTGTGAGCGACATGAGGATGGGATGGGCTCCGAGTGCCTTGCATTCGCGGACGAAGCGCCGCATGTATTCCCCGTAACTGTAAACGGTTTCTTTCTCGCCGGTCTCCTTGATGGTCACGACAAGGGAGTCTGTCGGACTGATGCTGCGGATGGTGGCCCGTGCACGTCCGCTGTCGAAGGGGCCGTTGTCGTTATGGCCCAGCTCGATGATGACGTAATCGCCCGGACGGATGCCTTTCTTCACTTCCGGCCAGAGCTTGCGGTAGAATGTGCGGCTGCTGGTTCCTCCCAAGGCGTGGTTCTCCACGGTGATGTGGTCGGTGTCAAAGTATTCGTGGGCATGGAATCCCCAGCCCCATTGCCCGTTGTCGCCATTACCTTTGGTGCCGGTGCGCATGGTGGAGTTGCCCACAAGGAAGAGTACGGGATTGTTGCCCTTGCGTGACGAGCCTGCCACGGGGCGCATGGTGTTTGCTTTCTCCAGACTGTCGAGTGTGAGGTCGACTACGTTGTTTACGTCCTCCATGGGTTTGAAGCCTCCGCTGTTTTGGGCAGACGCTGTCAGGCCGAGGGTGGCGAGGAGTGCGGTGAGGATGTTGCTTTTTTGCATAGTGGTTGTATTTTATAGGAAGAGTGCGCTAATGATAGCTCCGGTGGCGGCCATGAAAACTATTGCTACGGCAGACAGGCATCCGCCTTTGTTTGTGGAATCGGATGACGTTTTTATTGTAGTGTCATTTGAATTACTGCCAGTTGGTTCTTCAAAAGTGCCTGTTTGAATTTCCAACGTGTTGGACATCCTGTACTTGGCTTGCCTGAGGCTTCTTATAAGATTGCCTATCAACTTGTTTTTCTCTTCATCCGTGTGGGGCGCTTCGGATATGGGCCCGGCATTGTAATCTGTATTTTCCATATTATAAGGGTTTGCTCCCCACAAAGTTAATGTTTTTGCGTATTGCATGGTATATAAATGTCCTTTTTTATTTCGTGCCGGTGTTTTCTTGTACAGGCCATGGCGAACCGAAGTTCAAGGTTGTTGCCGGATTTCATCCACGATATCGAACCGTGTTTCTTCCGGCGAGAGATATTCGTAGGCTTCTTTCATGTCCTGTCTGGAGATGGGGATGTCCTTGTCTACGGTTCGTGGGGCATCTTGCAATGAATGGGCAAACAACCAGTCGTATGTCTGTTTCAGGTAAAGGATTCGTGCAAGGTCGCCGTGTGAGGCGCCGGACAACCAGTCGTAGCGCAGCATGCTGTCGTGACCGGAATCCTGCATGGCCTTTACCACTTTCTTGGATTCGGAAATAGAGACGGCGCGGTCTGCGGTGCCGTGGAGAATCCATAGGGGAACTTTTCCCAAGCCCGACAGGTCTTTCAGTGTACTGCCGCCGCATAAGGCCATGGCTGCCGCCACCTTGTCGGGAAAAGTGCCTGCGAAGTCGAGCGTGCCGTATCCGCCCAAGCTCATGCCAATGACATAGACGCGTGTGGTGTCGATGTCGTAGCGGGTTGTTGTCCAATCCAGAATGTCTGCTATCTTTTGAGGGTTCCAGGGCCCGCCGGGGTTCTGTGGTGCAATGACAAAGGCGGGGTAGTACCGTCCTTTTTCTATGGCATGCAGAAGACCGTAGCGGCGTACACGCTGCAGGTCATTGCCGCAGAGGCTGGCTCCGTGAAGGAATATGATAACGGGGATTCTTTGATGTTCGGCCACGTATTCTTTCGGGGCATACAGCCAGAAGTTGTAGCTGTTCGGCACGGTATTCTTCATGGCGGCCAGTTGTCCGTTTTGCGCAGACAAGAATGAGGAAGAGGTAAGGATAAAGGTGCATAAAAGAATGAACAACTTGAATGCGAGGCGGAAATTCCGTATGGCTGGTGATGGGTATCCGGTTGGGTTCATGGCTTGACAACTGTTTTATGATAGCAAATTTAGGCAAAAATAAGGAAACTTGTAGGTTGCGCGACCGAAAATGAAGCCATGGAAGGATGTTTGTATGTATATTCGCAGGCTTATTTGATTTTTTTCCTCGTTTTTCTTGGGCACTTTTTCGGATTTCCTTATATTTGTTGATTGCTGAAGGCAAAATATGGAAAACAACTAATTTATACGACAAAATAATAAAAGAACCATGAGTTTAAGAATTATTGTACTTGCCAAGCAAGTTCCTGACACGCGGAATGTCGGGCCGGATGCCATGACTCCTGAAGGTACCGTCAACCGTTCCGCACTGCCTGCCATATTCAATCCGGAAGATTTGAATGCTTTGGAACAGGCGTTGAGACTGAAAGACGAGAATCCCGGAACGACGGTAACCGTTGTGACGATGGGGCCTCCGCGTGCTGCAGATGTGATAAGGGAAAGCCTTTACCGCGGTGCGGACAACGGTTATTTGCTGACCGACCGTGCTTTTGCCGGTGCTGATACATTGGCAACCAGTTATGCCTTGTCGGCTGCGATAAAGAAGTTGGGCGTGCCCGATGTGATTTTGGGCGGACGTCAGGCTATCGACGGCGATACGGCACAGGTAGGCCCGCAGGTGGCACAGAAGTTAGGATTGCCGCAGGTTACTTATGTAGAGGAGATATTGGATTGCAAGGAAGGTAAGATTACGGTGAAACGTCATATTGATGGCGGTGTGGAAACTGTGGAAGCTCCGTTGCCGGTGGTGTTGACCGTCAACGGGAGTGCGGCACCCTGCCGTCCGCGCAATGCCAAACTGGTGATGAAGTACAAACGTGCGATGGTGCCCATGGAGAAACCCGCCGAAGGTCTGCCATACGCGGAAGATTATGAAAAGAAACCGTATCTGACATTGGGACAACTGAACACGGCCGATGTGGATGCTGATTTGCAGCAGTGCGGTCTGAGCGGTTCACCGACCAAGGTGAAAGCCGTACAGAACATCGTGTTCAAGGCAAAAGAGAATAAGGTGCTGACGTCTTCCGACGCCGACGTTGAGGGATTGATACAGGAATTATTGGCAAACCATACAATCGGATAGTTATGAATAACGTATTTGTATATTGCGAGCTTGAAGGCACGACCGTGGCCGAAGTAAGCCAGGAATTGTTGACGAAAGGTCGTAAGTTGGCCAATACCTTGGGCGTACAGCTTGAAGCTGTGGCCGCCGGTAGCGGTATCACGGGCAACATAGAGAAACAGATTCTTCCATACGGAGTGGACAAACTGCATATTTTCGATGCGCCGGGGCTGGCTCCTTATACTTCATTGCCCCATACATCTGTGATGGTGAATCTGTTCAAGGAAGAACAGCCGCAGATTTGTCTGATGGGAGCTGATGTCGTAGGACGTGATTTAGGTCCGCGTGTGTCTTCCGCACTTCATTCCGGTCTGACGGCAGACTGTACGGCTCTTGAAATCGGCCCTCATGAAGACAAGAAAGCCGGCAAGAGCTATGAGAATCTGCTCTATCAGATTCGTCCGGCGTTCGGTGGAAACATCGTGGCCACCATTGTGAATCCGGAAAACCGTCCGCAGATGGCAACCGTGCGTAGCGGTGTGATGAAGGCTGAGGTGCTTGACCCCGATTATAAGGGAGAGGTTATCGTTCATGATGTGGCGAAATATGTTCCCGAAGCCGACTATGTGGTCAAGGTGCTCGACCGCCATGTGGAGAAGGCTAAGAACAATCTGAAAGGCGCTTCCATCGTGATTGCCGGCGGCTACGGTATGGGTAGCAAGGAAGGGTTTGACATGCTGTTCGAGCTGGCGAAAGAGATACATGGAGAAGTAGGCGGCAGCCGTGCGGCTGTGGATGCGGGTTTCTGCGACCATGATTTGCAGATTGGCCAGACCGGTGTGACCGTACGTCCGAAAGTATATATCGCATGCGGTATATCCGGTGCCATCCAGCACATAGCCGGCATGAAAGAAAGCGGTATCATCATTTCAATCAACAGCGACCCGAACGCACCGATTAACACCATTGCCGATTATGTCATCAACGGTACGGTGGAAGAAGTGGTGCCGAAACTCATCAAGTATTACAAACAAAACAGCAAGTAAGTCATGGCAAATTATTATTCAGATATAGAGGAACTCAAGTACCACTTGAACAATCCTATGATGAAGCGCATCGTTGAACTGAAGGAGCGCGATTTCAGAGATAAGGACGAGTTCGATTATGCGCCGGTAGACCATGCCGATGCGATGGACTCATACGACAAGGTGTTGGATATCGTGGGTGACATTACGGCCAACGTAATCGCCCCGAATGCGGAAGGTGTTGATGCCGAAGGTCCTCATTGCGAGGGCGGCCGTGTGACTTACGCAAGCGGAACGAAGGAAAACCTGGAAGCCATGGTGAAGGCCGGTATGAACGGTATGACCATGCCCCGCAAGTATAACGGTCTGAACCTGCCGGTTGCCGTCTATACGATTGCCAATGAAATCGTGTCGGCCGGTGATGCCGGTTTCGAGAATATCTGGTCGCTTCAGGACTGCATAGAAACGTTGTACGAGTTTGGCGATGAAGACCAACACAAGCGTTTCATTCCCCGTGTGTGCGCCGGTGAGACTATGTCGATGGACCTGACGGAACCGGATGCCGGTTCCGACTTGCAGAGCGTGATGCTGAAAGCCACGTTTGATGAGGAAAACAACTGCTGGCGTCTGAATGGCGTGAAGCGTTTCATCACCAACGGAGATTCCGACATCCACCTCGTGTTGGCCCGTTCCGAGGAAGGTACGAGAGACGGCCGCGGTTTGTCCATGTTCATTTACGACAAACGCGACGGCGGTGTGGATGTGCGCCGTATAGAGAATAAGATGGGTATCCATGGTTCACCCACCTGTGAGCTGGTCTACAAGAATGCCAAGGCGGAACTTTGCGGCAGCCGTAAGTTAGGACTTATCAAATATGTCATGGCGTTGATGAACGGTGCCCGTCTGGGTATTGCGGCCCAGTCTGTGGGTATCAGTCAGGCTGCCTATAATGAGGCCTTGGCATACGCGAAAGACCGTCAGCAGTTCGGTAAGGAGATTATCAACTTCCCTGCGGTTTATGATATGTTGGCCACCATGAAGGCCAAACTTGATGCCGGCCGCGCATTGTTGTACCAGACAGCACGTTATGTAGATATCTACAAGGCACTGGATGATATAGCCCGTGAACGCAAATTGACAGCCGAGGAACGTGCGGAACAGAAGAAGTACGCGAAACTGGCGGACTCCTTTACGCCATTGGCCAAAGGTATGAACTCCGAGTATGCCAACCAGAACTCATACGACTGTATCCAGGTGCATGGCGGTTCCGGTTTCATGCTGGAATATGCGTGTCAGCGTCTTTACCGCGATGCCCGCATCACATCCATCTATGAAGGTACTACGCAGTTGCAGACCGTGGCGGCCATACGTTATGTGACCAACGGCTCATACATCGCCACTATCCGCGAGTTCGAGGCATATCCCGTATTGCCCGAATACGAAGGCTGCATGAACCGCATCAAGGAAATGGCGAACAAATTCGATGCCTGCACGAATGCAGTGAGGGAAGCCAACAACCAGGAACTTCTGGATATCGTGGCACGTCGTCTGATGGAGATGGCTGCAGATGTCATTATGTCCCACCTGTTGATGCAGGATGCGACCAACCGTCCCGACCTGTTCGCAAAGAGCTTGAACGTATATGTCAACTATGCCGAGAGTGAAGTGGAGAAACACTTCAACTTTATCCGCAAGTTCAGTGCGGAGCAGTTGGATAATTACCGTCAGTAAACAACAGTTGAACGATAGTATGTTTTTATCGCCTGTGCAGCAATGTGCAGGCGATTTCCTTTATCTATAAGATAGGTATGCCTTAAATCTTGCATTTTTTGAGGGATTTCTTGCAAGAAGCTCCTTGCTTCCGGTTTATCTTTGCAGGCATATAATTTTATTAAAATCTAAATATCATGTCTTTAAAACTGAGAAGTGTGCTTGTTGCATTGGCTTGTATGATGTTTTTCCCGTCTTATGGAAACGACAGGTTGAAGGAGATGCAACAGAAGTTTGTGAACGATAAGTTCGGTATGTTCATTCATTTCAATATGCCGACATTTGTAGATGAAGACTGGCCGGCACCGGAAACACCGGCGGAAACCTTCTATCCCAAAAAACTGAATTGCAACCAATGGGCGGATGCGGCTATCAGCGCAGGGATGCGTTTCGGATGCCTTACGACCAAACATCATAGCGGATTCTGTATCTGGGATACCAAGACAACGGATTATAATGTGATGAACAGTCCGCTGAAACGTGATGTGGTGCGCGAGTACACCGATGCCTTCCGTAAGAAAGGATTAGGGGTGATGCTCTATTATTCCATATTGGATACCCATCACCGGCTCCGTCCGGGATTTATAACCCGCAGCCATGTGGACTTAATCAAAGGTCAGTTGAAGGAATTGCTGACCAATTATGGCGAAATATCCGCCATCATCATTGACGGATGGGATGCCCCGTGGTCACGTATTTCATACGAGGAAATACCTTTTGACGACATCTATCATTTCATCAAGCAACTGCAACCGAATTGTCTGGTGATGGACTTGAACTCGGCGAAATATCCCCAAGACGCTTTGTTCTATACGGACATCAAGTCGTTTGAGCAGAATGCAGGTCAGCACATCTCTAAAGATACGAACCGGATGCCGGCCTTGTCGTGCCTGCCGCTCAACTCCTCCTGGTTCTGGAAGACCGATTTCCCCGTGACGGACGTGAAATCCCCCGAATGGATTGTGAACGAGAACCTCATCCCCTTCAATAAGGCATACTGTACTTTCATCCTGAACGTGTCTCCCAATACAGACGGGCTTGTGGACGACAATGCCTGCAAGGCCTTGAAGGAAATAGGACGTCTGTGGAAAGGTAAAGAAGGAGGTGAAATGGTATTGGGAGATTATGAACGCCCCATTACAGCGGAGAACATCGCCAAGCACCGTCCCGCAAAATCCAGTTGGAGCGATGATTCCTTTATCATGGACTTTGGCAACGATGACAATTTCTCAAGTGCATGGCATACCAACAAACGGATTGAGGAGCCTTGGTATGAGGTGGATTTGGACCGTACACGTCCGTTCAACATGATTTCTTTGGCTGACAACAACGAGAGCTTCAGCAGTTACTGCGTATATTACGAGAAAGACGGCGTGTGGCACGAGATACCTTTGCAGGTAAAGCCCGGCAAGGTGAAGGTACACCGTTTCGGCACGGTGTGGGGTGATAAGGTGAAGGTAGTCTTTAAGAAGAACGGTGAGAAAATGTATTTGTCCGAATTGGGCGTATACAACGAGCGTAGGGATTGAAACATTTGAAAGGAAACTTGGCGGAACATATTCCATGTAAAAGAACGGAATATGTTCCGCTTTGTTGTATGTATACATGGGATTTAGTTGAATTTACGACATATTTCGACCTTAAAAGAGTCGTATTGGGTCGTAAAAAGGTCGTAATTTATAAATTAGGTCATATTACGACCTTATTATCCACTTTCGGCCTTTGGTTGTAATTAATTTATTTTCATCCATCTCAATAAGTATACACAGAGATTAGACATAAAGTAATATTGTCACAACGATTCAATCATGAAAAAGCAGAGGTTATACTATCATGATATAGTTTATGATTCAGGTTGTCGCTACCGGAAACATTCCTAAAATTCGTATATCTATGTGCCACGTGCATTAGACATGTTGTTTGTATTATTTTGAATTCGTCGAACTTACGTTATTTTTCTTTTTCTCTTGTATATTTTAAAGAAAAATGTCATATCTTGTTGAATAGTAAAATAAAAACATTATCTTTGCGCATAGTTCTTGAAGTCTCGTTTTTTGCAGGGTTGCAACCGGATGCATCCGGAGGATAGCGCCTTACAGGAAGGAGACACCACGCCGAAGCAGAAGCGACAATCCGTTGTGGAGATGGAGCCAAGCGGAATGTGGTGGGAAAAGAGAACAGCTATATATAGGAAAGCGTTTACATGCGCTTTGTTCTTGACCGCTTGGAATTCTCGCAAAATTCTTGAAATAGTCGGAACATTGCAACGGTAGATGCTCATGGGGTGTTTTTATAAAGCATCTCTGTATCCGCATTTATACCTTATATATAATAAGGTGTAAAAGGTGGTGTATAGGGATAATTATATAAATTCATCGGCGTGGGTTTCGCGTTGCTCGTTCAACTATTTCGGGCAATGCGAGAAGCCTCAAGCGGTGGGACGAGTAACAGGTACGGATCTCCACGCTTTTTTTGTATGGTTAAATCAATAAAATCATTTGTTTACGCCGAAACTGGGAGTTCGATAGGCATAAAAGAGAGCTTATGGAGTATATGTTTAAGAACGGCCAACGAGAATTTGCAATCTCGGATAAAAAATTTGCTGAGCTTTTTATTGTATATATTATCAAAAGTAAAAGTGGAAGATACATTTTAAAGCCCAATGAGCATGAAGGCTTAGTATTCTATGCAAATGATAAGACTTTAAGAAAGATACAGAGGCAAGGCTGGCCCTATTTGCTTCAATCTAAGATTCGCCATGCCATATTGTGCCCACACAATGATTTGTTTATTAAAGCGGCACCTTCTGTTGTAGCCCCCGAAATATTGGCTCTTGCTTGTTTACGTCTCTATCAAATAACAGAGGATAAAAACAGAATAATAAAGGAATAGACTTGACTTTCTATAATATAGTTTGTACAAGCCTTTAGAAATAAATTAATTTAAAATATTACTCATGAAACATTTACAATTCAGATTCGCATTGGTGACTATGTTGTTATCCTTTGCACTTTCTACTGTTTCTGCCTACGATTTTGAGGTGGATGGTTTACGGTATTCAATAACATCTCTTACAGACCTAACATGTTGTTTGGAGTCTGTTGAGAATTCTATTTCGGGAGAACTTGTCATTCCTGAGAAGGTAAAGTATCTTACGAAAGAGTTAACCGTGACTTCTTTTAATTTGAGGGGTGGAGCAAATATTACTTCTGTTGTAATACCGGAGTCTATAACAAGTATTGGTAACTTTGCTTTTGAGAACTGTACTAACTTACAAAGTATTGTCCTTCATGATGGTATAACAAGGATTGGTGACTATGCTTTTCGGGACTGTATTAACTTACAAAGTATTGTCCTTCATGATGGTATAACAAGGATTGGTGAGTATGCATTTGAGGGCTGCAAAGAGTTGTCTGCAATTTCTATTCCTCCGTCTGTAACGTATATTGGTAAGGGGGCTTTTGACTATTGTTACGAACTAAAAAAAGTCATACTTGAAGATGGGGCAAAGGAAATACGTATCCGAGAATCTTCTAAGGTAGAACGTGTCTATGATTTTGGGGAATATTATTATTATTATTGTGGGGCATTCGCCTATAGTACAATTGATTACTTGTATGTAGGTAGAAATTGTCTTAAGCCAGACTTTGATTATGGCTATTCCCAAACCCCAGAATCACCTTTTGGAAGTTGCACCTTTAAAAAGGTTGTCATTGGTGATAGCTGTACCAGTATGCCTTCTTTTAAAGAAGTCCATAGCAAATGTGAAACTTATGTGGATACTCTTATTATTGTTGGTAGAGGCATAACAGCTATCCCAGCCTCTTCTTTCTATAAGTGTAAGGGCCTTTCGTTAGTGGATATGACGAATTCTTCTATTACAGAAATCAGAGATAATGCTTTCAGTGAATCTATGTTGAAGAAGATTGAATTCCCAAATACAGTTTTGGCAATAGGAACAGAAACTTTTTTTAAATGTAAGCAGTTAGAACAAATAAACTTAGGTGAATCCGTTGAACAAATAGGAGATGGAGCTTTCAAGGATTGTGACTATTTGCAAGCAATTGAGCTGCCACAGTCATTAATATCTATTGGTGGATCTTGTTTTCAAAATTGTACAAGCCTTAAAGAAATAGAGTTACCATCAAAAATCTCAAGTCTTAATAGCTATACTTTTTCTGGTTGCTCAAATTTAACCACAATAACAATTGGAGAGTCGTTTATTTCATTTGGGCGGGATGCGTTGTCGGGATGCGGCAATATTGAGCGTATTAATTGTAAATGCATCACACCTCCCTCTTTTGTAAATCAGTCTTTTACAATCAAGCAATATACGGAGGCCATAGTTTGTGTTCCTAAGGGTACGTTAGAATCTTATCAATCGGCTGATATTTGGATGAACTTTTGGAATCTTCAAGAATATGATGAGTCTACTGAAATTAACGAGGTGACCGCTAAAAAGCAAAATTGTAATCTGTTGTTTGACTTGCAGGGGCGAAAATTGAGTGCGCCACAGAAAGGGATTAATATTATCAACGGAAAGAAAATACTCGTGAAATAAGTAATACGTGGTTAGCTCAGGACTGCGTGCTGTAGAAATGTCTGGGCGATGTAGATAAGATTAGTTTTGCAGATACGCCAATAATAAACTTCTAAAAAAGGAGGGTACGAAATGAATGCAATGACCATTTTGTTATTTGCTTTCTGCCTAATCACTGTAATCGTTGTTCTCTGTCATAAGACGGAGGTTCACAACAACTATTACTTTGGTGATGGTTGGAATGTATTCAAGAATAATGGATGAGGCTGCGTGGCACATTCGTTGAAACTTTGAAGATCAACATTGGGTTATGGCGGCGATAGTTGCGAGAGGACTTTTTTCTTATTTTATTCCGGACAGAGAAATCAACCTCGCTTGTGCCGAAAGTACTGTAAAAATACGGGAGAGTAGGTGGTCGCCATAGAAAGCCCTGCAGATTGGATGTGATTGCCTACTAAGCATCCTCTTAAAAGATAAGTAGGTGGGTGAAGCCCCATATTAAAAAATAGTCTAAGTGTTTAATGAGGATATGAAAATAGCTAAAGGCGACATGATGATTGAAATCAGTTGGGATGAAGTGTTCATGTTATTTCTTTCTCTAAAAGTTTTATTGGGCGTCTGCTTCTGATGCGATTTCAAGGCGTGGTACTTTTCGGAACACCACGCCTCTTTTTCTTCTTCGTCATATAAATAAAATTTTTCTGTGTTAGTTCCTTGAACTTAGAATATGACTTTTGTCCCTGTCATAACTTCCTTTAGTATATGGGTGGTGAAAAAGAGAAATATGATGGTCATAGCCCGATTCAAATCTGCGTGGTGCCATTTACAATCATTTTCCCTTACGCGCGCGTGTAATAGGGCGTTTTTTGAGAAATGCATTCAGGTGTTCAGACTTTTTGATTTACAGAGGTTTAATGTTCCTTTGCCTTTCAGCCTCCCTTTCAGGGCGTGGGGAGCAGTTCGGAGGCATGCCGGGGCAGCAGGAATGGGGGAAAAAGAAGACCTGTCCGGAATGAAGGAGCTGTGTCGTAACGTCTAAATTTTGAATTGGCCCCCCAAAAAAGTTCTTTGTCTAACTTTTGGGGGGCAGTTCAGTTTGACACACCTTCTTTGAGGCGTACGGCGTGGCGTACGAAACTTTCCGGGAGTAATTCTGAAAAAAACGGTGGGGGCGTTTTGTCTTCTGCATGAATTGTGTTATTTTTGGCTTGTTATAGATCACATGAAGATGCAGGTAGACATCATATTTGAATTTTTAAAGGACATAGCGGTGCACAATGACCGTGTATGGTTTGCGGAAAACAGGGCGCGTTATGAAGAGGCGCGGGCTGTTTTCGAGGACATGGTGCAACAGGTGCTTAACAGGATTACGGCATTTGACGGGACTGTAAGTCATTTGAAGGTGAAGGACTGCACTTACCGTTTCTATCGTGATACGCGTTTTTCGGAAGACAAGTCACCGTATAAAATGCATTTGGGGGCTTATATCAATGCACGCGGAAAGAAAGCATGGCATGGAGGGTATTATTTCCACTTGCAGCCGGGAGGGTGTATGCTTGCCGGCGGGTCGTACTGCCTGCCTTCTCCAGTACTGAGAGCGGTAAGGCAGTCTGTAATGGACGAGATAGATGACTTTCGCCGTATTGTTGAGGCGGATGATTTTAAGGAGGCTTTTCCCGTTATCGGTGAAACGCGCCTGAAGACGCTGCCCAAGGGATTCCCGAAAGATTTCCTTTATCCTGAGTATTTGCAACCGAAGGACTATTCGGTGGCGCACTATGTGCCAGATGACTTCTTCCGTGGGGACGATTGGCTTGAACGTACGGTGGAGAAGTTCCGTCTGATGAAGCCGTTCCTGGATTTCGTGAACTATGCCATCGACGATGTGGAATCATAATATATAATAAGGTATGAACATAGGAGACAAGGCACCCGATGTGTTGGGTGTGAATGAAAATGGAGAACAAATCCTTCTGAGTGCTTATCGTGGCAAGAAGGTGGTATTGTATTTCTACCCCAAGGATAATACGTCGGGATGCAGTGCCGAGGCATGCAGCCTGCGCGACAATTATGCGGCGTTACGTGAGAAAGGGTATGAGGTGATTGGCGTGAGTGTGGACAGCGAGGCGTCCCATCAGAAATTCATAGCCAAGTATGAATTGCCGTTTACCTTGATAGCCGATACCGACAAGAAATTGGTTACGGAAATGGGCGTTTGGGGCGAGAAGAGCATGTACGGTCGCAAGTACATGGGAACGTTCCGCACCACTTTCATCCTGAACGAAGAGGGTATCATCGAAAAGATATTCCTTCCCAAGGAAGTGAAGACCAAAACGCACGGCGAACAGGTGCTGGCGCTGTGAGGTTGTCTTTTTAATTATTACTGTCCGCTAAACCATAAAGTAGTGAGTCCAACTTTCTGATAATTAG
>URKA01000044.1 GCA_900548345.1 uncultured Paraprevotella sp.
ATAGTGTAATCCCGCAGGAAGAGTCTCTTCGCTGCGGGATTGCTGTTTTGTCGGGCAGGAGGGAAGAAGGAGGAAACCTTATTTGCGTAGTCGCAGCGGAATGTTTATTTGTATGTGTACTGAAGGGTATGGCATATTTAAGTACTTGGGAATCAAATAGTCTGAACCCCTGAATGTTTTTTTCTGAAAACTCCCTGTTGTATGCGCGCGAGGATTGTGCGGTGGGAATAGTTACAATGCAAATCAGGCTGTAATTACCCGATAAATCGGTAATTACAGCCTGATATTAGTTTTATATCAAATGGCTTATTCTTCTATTGCAGCCTGCGCCGCAGCCAAACGTGCGATAGGCACACGGAACGGAGAGCAGGATGCATAATCCATACCAACTCGTGCACAGAACTTCACGGATGAAGGTTCACCACCATGTTCACCGCAGATACCGGTGCGCATGCCCGGACGAACGGCACGGCCCTTTTCTACTGCCATCTTGATGAGCTGGCCTACACCGTTCTGGTCCAATACCTGGAACGGGTCAACTTTCAGAATCTTCTTGTCAAGGTATACCGGCAAGAAACTTGCAATGTCATCACGAGAATAACCGAAAGTCATCTGTGTTAAGTCGTTTGTTCCGAATGAGAAGTATTCCGCTTCGGAAGCGATACGGTCAGCGGTCAAGGCTGCACGAGGAATCTCAATCATCGTACCTACTTCAAATTCCACTTCGATGCCCTGTTCTGCAAATACTTCCTTGGCTGTCTTCATGATGATCTCCTTCTGCTGCTTGAATTCGTAGAGGATACCAATCAACGGAACCATGATTTCAGGTTTCGGGTCTTTGCCTTCCTTCTTCAACTCGCAAGCTGCTGTCAGGATAGCACGAGTCTGCATGGCTGTGATTTCAGGGAATGTGATACCCAAACGGCAACCACGGTGACCCAACATCGGGTTGTTTTCTGCCAAGCTGGCTACACGCTTCTGAATCTCTTCAACACTCACACCCATCTCTTCTGCCATGGTCTGCTGGCCTTTTGTATCGTGAGGAACGAATTCGTGGAGAGGAGGATCGAGCAAGCGGATATTGACCGGACAACCGTCCATAGCTTCCAAAATACCTTTGAAGTCAGCCTTCTGGTAAGGAAGCAACTTAGCCAAAGCCTTTTCGCGTCCTTCAACAGTTTCAGAAAGAATCATCTCACGCATGGCAACGATTTTCTGATCTTCAAAGAACATATGCTCCGTACGAGTCAGACCAATACCCTTGGCACCGAATGCACGTGCAACCTGTGCATCGTGAGGAGTATCCGCATTTGTACGAACCTGCAACTTGGTGTATTTGTCGCACAAGTCCATCAAGGCCTTGAAGTCACCTGAAAGTTCTGCAGCTTTGGTCGGAACTTCTCCGGCATATACCTGACCGGTAGAACCGTTAAGAGAGATGTAATCACCTTCTTTATATACAACGCCTTCAACCTCTACAGTCTTTGCCTTGTAGTTTACATTGATGGCACCAGCACCAGATACACAGCATTTACCCATACCACGAGCCACAACAGCTGCATGAGAAGTCATACCGCCACGGGCTGTCAGGATACCTTCTGCAGCAGACATACCGGCAAGGTCTTCGGGAGAAGTCTCGATACGTACCATGATTACACGGTGACCGTCTGCATGCCATTTTTGTGCGTCGTCTGCATGGAATACAATCTGACCGCAAGCAGCACCCGGAGATGCGGGCAAACCTTGCGTAATGACTTTGGCTTTCTTCAAAGCGTCCTTGTCGAATACGGGGTGGAGCAACTCATCAAGTTTCTGAGGCTCGCAACGCAACAACGCTGTTTTCTCGTCAATAAGACCTTCACGAACCAAATCCATTGCTATCTTCACCATGGCAGTACCGGTACGTTTTCCGTTACGTGTCTGCAAGAACCAAAGCTTGCCTTCCTGTACGGTAAATTCCATGTCCTGCATGTCGCGGTAATGATTCTCTAATTTTGCCTGAATTGCATCCAGTTCCTTATAGATTTCCGGCATGGCTTCTTCCATTGAAGGATATTTGCTGGCACGTTCTTCTTCCGAGATTCCGGCACGTTCGGCCCATCTCTGTGAGCCTATCTTTGTAATCTGCTGCGGAGTACGGATACCGGCAACCACGTCTTCACCCTGAGCGTTCACCAGATATTCACCGTTGAACAGGTTTTCACCGTTTCCTGCATCGCGGCTGAAGCATACACCGGTAGCAGAAGTCTCGCCCATGTTACCGAATACCATTGCCATGACGGAAACTGCAGTACCCCATTCATCGGGTATTCCTTCCATCTTACGATAGAGGATAGCACGCTCGTTCATCCAGCTACGGAATACGGCGCAGATGGCCCCCCACAACTGTTCCATAGGATCGTTGGGAAAATCGCTTCCGGTCTGTTCTTTGATAGCTTTTTTGAAACGTGCCACCAAATCTTTCAGTTCCTCAACAGAAAGGTCTTTGTCCAGCTTGATACCGCGGATGGCCTTAACTTCTTCGATAATGGCCTCGAACGGATCGATGTCTTCCTTATTGACGGGCTTCATGCCGAGCACCACATCACCGTACATCTGAACGAAGCGACGATATGAATCGTATACGAAATGGGGATTGCCGGTTTTCTTAACCATGCCTTCTGCCACTTCGTCATTCAAACCCAGGTTAAGAATCGTATCCATCATACCCGGCATGGAAGCACGGGCTCCGGAACGAACAGAAACAAGCAAAGGATTCTCAGTGCTGCCAAATTTGCTGTTCATCAAATTCTCTACATGAGCCACAGCTGCATTCACTTCCCCTTGAAGAAGTTCCACGATTTTGTCCTGTCCTACTTCGTAATATTCATTGCAAACGTCTGTTGTGATGGTAAAACCCGGAGGCACGGGGACGCCGATAAGATTCATTTCTGCCAAATTGGCGCCTTTGCCGCCAAGTTGCTCTCTCATCTTTGCATTACCTTCAGCTTGTCCGTTTCCGAAGGTATAAACTCTTTTTTCACTCATTTTTCAAGGTTTGTTTTATTAAGTTAACAAAATGTGTTTATGCAAACTTACTCAAAAAATATCGATTACAAAAGGAAAACAGATAAAAATGCAAAAAAAAGTACTACTTTTGCACCGCCTATTTATAACGAAAATAAAACTGTATATTGCAACATGGCCCGCAAGAGAAAAGAATTACCTATATTAGAGAGAATTACCATTACAGATGTAGCTGCCGAAGGAAAAGCCATCGCAAAAGTGGACGATATGGTCGTATTTGTGCCGTTTGTCGTACCGGGAGATGTGGTGGACCTGCAGGTCAAGAAGAAGAAACATCACTATTGTGAAGCGGTAGCTGTCCGTTTTCATGAATATTCTCCAATGCGTACGCAACCTTTCTGTCCGCATTTTGGCGTTTGTGGCGGATGTAAATGGCAGTGTCTTCCTTACGAAGAACAACTTAAGTATAAACAAAAGCAAGTGTTGGATAACCTTACCCGCATAGGAAAGGTGGAACTGAACAATGTGCAACCGATATTAGGCTCGCACCTCACACAGGAATACCGCAACAAGTTGGAGTTCGGATTCTCGAACAAACGTTGGCTGACAGCGGAAGAGATTGCTTCGGGAGAAGTCTGTACACAGACCAATGCCGTGGGATTCCATACAACGGGGTCTTTCGACAAAATACTTCCCATTGAGACTTGCCGGCTGATGGATGACATAAACAACCGTCTGCGTAATGCCGTACGCGACTACGGTTATGAACACGGACTTACGTTTTATGACTTGTACGAGCATACGGGGTTGTTGCGGAACATGATGGTTCGTAACTCCAATACCGGCGAACTGATGTTGCTGATGCAGTTTTGCATTTCTACTTCTGAAGAACAGAGGCAAGCGGAGGGACTTATGTCTTTCCTTTCGGAGAACTTTCCCGAAATCACTTCCTTATTATATGTGAACAATCAGAAGTTTAATGATACCATCGGAGATTTGGATGTGGTGACATTCAAAGGCAATGACCATATTTACCTCCAGATGGAAAACCTACGATTCAAGGTTGGTCCGAAAAGTTTTTATCAGACCAATACGGAACAGGCATACGAGCTATATAAGGTGGCACGCAGATTCGCCGGTCTTACTGGTGACGAACTGGTGTATGACTTGTATACAGGGACAGGAACCATAGCCAACTTCGTGGCTGGAAGTGCCCGAAAGGTCATCGGTATCGAATACGTGCCGGAAGCGATAGAGGACGCCAGGGTCAACTCCCAAATCAACGGAATCGACAATACCGTGTTTTTTGCCGGCGACATGAAGAATATCCTGAACAAGGATTTCATTGCCTCTTATGGCAGGCCGGATGTCATTATTACCGACCCTCCGAGAGCTGGTATGCATCAGGATGTCATTGATACCATCCTGTTTGCCGAACCGCAGCGCATTGTATACGTGAGTTGCAATCCGGCCACGCAGGCACGCGACCTCAGTCTGCTCGATGCTCGGTATAAAGTGACCGGGGTGCAGCCGGTGGATATGTTTCCACACACACAACATGTGGAGAATGTCGTGTTGTTGGAAAAACGTGATGTAGTTGTGCCTTAGGGGAATACGGTTTATCGGTTAAAGAAAAACTTATCCACGACCGCCGCCACACCATCTTCTTCGTTGGAAAGGGTAATGTAGTCTGCCTCTTGCCTGACAACTTCCTGGGCATTGGACATGGCTACTCCCAATCCGGCGAACTTTATCATCGAAAGGTCATTGAAGCCGTCACCAACGGCAATCATCTCTTCCGGTTTCATTTTCAGTTCCTCCAATAGTACAGCCAGGCTGCGTGCCTTGTCAATGCCGTTTGGGACAAGTTCCAGGAAGAACGGTTCGGAACGGAACACATTCAACTTTCCTTCCAGTTCGACCTTCATCTCCTGTTCCAATACCGCCAATGGCTCCGGATTGCCGACAATAAGGCATTTGGCCACAGGAAAGTCTATCACGTCAAGAAAGCAGGGCACCGTGATGCTGCTCATCCGGTTGAGAAATGCTTCGTGCTGTACGTATGGATTGCCTGCATCTTCCGAAACAATATACTCGTCCTTATAGCTTAGTATTGTGAAACCATTCTTGCGGGCGCATTCATATAAATAAGGATAAATCTGAGGATTCAAGACATTCTCGTACATCATTTCCTTTGTCTTCCAATCGATGATTTGCCCGCCGTTGTAGGAAAGGATATACCCCTCATAATCTCCCAGACACAATTCATCCGCTAACGGTACGATGCCATAAGTGGGCCTACCTGATGCCAATACGATTTTCAAGCCTTGTTCCTGCGCCTTTATCAGTGTATCGCGGGTATGTGGCGTGATTTCCTTCTTCGCGTTCGTTAAGGTCCCGTCAAGGTCCAATACCAGTATTTTGTATTTCATATTCTTTCAGATTTTCAAAGTCAGTGCTATCCGGTTACGCTCTTTGTCGATTTGCAGCACACGCACTTCCACCTGCTGGTGAAGGGATACCACTTCATTAGGGTCGCTTATGTAGCGGTCGGCCATCTGCGAGATGTGTACCAATCCTTTTTCGTGCAGACCTATGTCTACGAAGCAGCCGAAGTTCGTGATATTAGATATGATTCCCGGCAGCACCATGCCTTCGGTCAAATCATCTATGGTACGTACGTTCGGGTCGAATGCAAATACTTTTATCTTACTGCGTGGGTCGCGTCCGGGTTTGTCCAGTTCCACCATAATATCGTTCAATGTAGGCAGTCCGCAATCGTCTGTCACATATTTCTCCAAGGAGATGCTTTCCCTCAAGGCCTTGTTTCTTATCAGTTCTTCAACTGTAGCCCCTGCATCTTTGGCCATACGTTCGACCAATACATAACGTTCCGGATGTACGGACGTATTATCCAATGGGTTATTGCCGCCGCGAATGCGCAGGAATCCTGCACATTGTTCAAAAGCCTTCGCACCCATCCGCTGCACTTCTAACAATTCTTTTCGTGTGGAGAAAGCACCGTGCTCAGTTCTATAATCTACGATATTCTGTGCCAGCTGTGGTCCCAGTCCCGATACATACGTCAGCAGTTGACGGCTGGCGGTGTTCAAATCCACCCCCACGGAATTGACACAGGATTCCACCGTGCGGTTCAATGTATCTTTCAGTTTTGCCTGGTCGACATCATGTTGATATTGTCCTACGCCGATAGATTTCGGGTCAATCTTGACCAATTCCGCCAAGGGGTCCATCAGACGCCGGCCGATGGAGACGGCTCCGCGCACCGTCACATCGTAATCCGGGAATTCCTCTCTGGCAATAGCAGAGGCGGAATATACCGATGCGCCGTCTTCGCTCACCGAATAGGCATCTACATGGCGGTCAAAGCGTATGGACTGCACGAGGTTTTCTGTTTCGCGGCCTGCCGTTCCGTTGCCTATGGCTATAGCCTGTATGTCATATTGCTCCACCAGTTTCTGTAGTTTTCGCTGTGCTTGTGCGAACTCATTTCGGGGTGGGTGAGGGAAGATTGCTTCGTTGTGCAACAGATTGCCTTGTGCATCCAGACATACCACCTTACATCCTGTACGGAAACCTGGGTCAATGCCCATCACGCGCTTCTGTCCGAGCGGGGGTGCCAGCAACAACTGATGCAGATTTTGTGCAAATACCCGGATGGCCTCTTCATCGGCTTTCTGTTTGGACAGGGCGGCGAATTCATTTTCGATAGAAGGTTTAAGTAAGCGCTTATAACCGTCTGCTATCGAATGTTTTATTATATCCGCACATTCCCCATTAGAGCGAATGAGGATACGTTCCATCGCGTCGGTACAATCGTTGTCCACTGGAGTAATGGATACTCTCAATACCCCTTCGGCCTCTCCTCGTCTCAGGGCAAGAAGACGATGGGAGGAACAACGTTTAAGCGGTTCGCTAAAGTCGAAATAGTCTCTGTACTTCGTTCCCTCTTCTTCCTTGCCTTTGATGACTTTTGAAGTGATGACTGCTTGTCGGCGGAATTGTTGCCGTACGACGTTGCGGCAACGTTCGTTCTCGTTGAATTGTTCGGCAAGGATATCGCTGGCGCCGGCAATGGCTTCGTCCACTGTGCCGACCTGTTCGTTCAGGAACTGTTCCGCTTTCTTGTGGATTCTTGTCTCGCGCTGTCCGGCGATTAACAGTGCCAAAGGTTCCAGTCCCTTTTGCCTTGCCATTTCGGCACGCGTTCTTCTTTTAGGTTTGAAGGGCAGGTAAACATCCTCAAGTTCGGTTGCATCCCAACAGTTTCCGATTCGCTGTTCGAGTTCGGCGGTAAGTTTACCTTGTGCATCTATTGAGGCCAGTATGGTCTCTTTTCTTTTCCATAAGTCTGTCAGCTTGTCATAGACCTGCTTGATGGCCGCAATCTGTACTTCGTCCAGTCCGCCCGTAGCTTCCTTGCGGTAGCGGCTGACAAAAGGAATTGTGGCTCCGTTACATAAAAGTTCTAAGGTGCGAGCCACTTGTCTTTCATGAAGCGAAAGGGCAGAGGCTGTCATCTTGCTCAAATCCGGTTGCATAAAAAAAGATTGTGTTTATTGTCCGTCTGCCGCACGCAGAATCAACGTGGTAGCCCCAATGGTGACTATCGCCCCGTCTTCAAGGCGCACACGGTCGTAATCAGTCAGTATGTCGTTCATATAGAATGTGCCGGTATTGCTGGGCGCATCGCGTAACGTATAAATCAGTTTGCCCTGCTTGTTCCGTTTCACATTGATGATGCAATGTTTGGTATCAATACTGGGGTCATTGGTTTCGATGGGAGTGGATATCGATGTGCCTCTTACATAACGTCCAATGACATTATCGCCCGGTTTGAGGGGAATCACCTGTTTGTAATGGAACACATTCTCCACCACCACGATACTTCCGTAAGCGTCTGCGTGTTCGTTCTCGTCCGTCACTTCTTCCTTGCGCGTCGCTTTCAATCTGGACTTACCGATGCGTATGGCGAATTGTTTGTGACACAATTCACATTCAAAAACGAGCGACTGTCCGTCCTCGTAGCGGCTTTCATCAAAGGTGATGTAATTGTCACATTTGGGGCAACGTACTCTTTTCATGGCATGAAATTTATTTGATTTCGTAAACCCATGCGTTGGCGAACTCTTCCGATACGTCGCTCAGTATGTTCATCTTTGCGTGTGCGGCCGCTTCGGTGGAGAAGCCGGGGAATATCACACGCACCATTTTGCCTTTCTTATAGACCGTGGCTTCCTTGTATCCTCTTTTGTGCAACTGTTCCACGTAAGCGTTTGCGTTCTTTTCCGTAATGGCGCTGGCCACTACCACACAGAATCCTGTGTGAGATTCAGCTACGGTAACAGGAGTTTCTTTCGCTTTCGTTTCCTTTGTCCCGACCGGTTCCGGTGTGGTCACGGGGGCAACCTCGGCCTTCACTTTCGTCTCTATCGGCTGCACAGGTACGGTTTTCACCACCGGCCGTACGGACATGAGATTGGTAAACTCGGCCTGTTCCCCATGGAAAATCTCCGTATTGGCTGCTTTCGGCGAGAAGAGGAAGAACATGATGACCGCCGCAGCCACGGCTGCCACATTGTTCAGCCACGACTTTTTCAGACGTATCGTTATTTCTTTTTCATTGTCTTCTTGCTTCGGCTCAAGCTGTTGCACCAGCGGCATTTCTTCCGCCTCGTACGATGCTTCGATTTCGGAGAAAACCAGGGCGTCAAGACCGTAGTATGCCGGACACACCGTACCAGCCTGACAAGGAGCAAAACTAATGGTGTTGTTCTGTCCATCCATTGCCAGCACACCTATGCTGCCCAAATCATACGAACCGTTTTCCCAAAGCTCCTGCTGCATTTCGCGGATACATGCTCCGAGTTTCTTTTTCGCTTCTGCCTCCTGAACTCCGTAGGTGTCTGCAAACGAACGTATCAGCAATCCGTCGTCTGTTTTCAACTGTTCATTGAAACCCACCGTGCGATAAGGCGGAAGAAACAAATTCTCCTCTTGTATATAGCGTGCCGGCACATTGCAGGTTACGAAACCGCCGATTTGCGGAATCGTCACGCAATCGTGCTCCAGCAACAATATTTCGATATGTCTGACCAATTCTTTCACGATACAAAAGTACGTCTTTCTTTCGGACATTGCTAATTTTTGCAGAAAAAGTTATCAACTATTTATTTTCATATTGTCGAAAGATATTTTTTGATTACCTTTGTCCGCAATTTATATAATAAATGATATGAATATAGCTATTGTCGGTACTGGGTACGTCGGATTGGTGACCGGTACGTGTTTTGCGGAAATCGGCGTGGATGTGACTTGCGTTGATGTAGATGAACAGAAAATCGGCAAACTCGAACAGGGGGAGATTCCCATTTATGAACCTGGATTGAAAGAACTGGTCTTGAAGAACTGTAAGGCGGGACGCCTGCACTTCACCACATCACTGGAGAGTGTGCTGGATAAGGTTCAGGTGATATTCAGTGCTGTTGGTACACCGCCGGACGAGGACGGAAGCGCAGACTTAAAGTATGTGTTGCAAGTGGCACGCACAATCGGCTCACACATGAACGATTACAAACTTGTGGTGACAAAAAGTACGGTACCTGTGGGGACCGCGAAAAAAGTGCGTCATACCATTCAGGAGGAATTGGATAAGCGAGGTGTTTCGATAGAGTTCGACGTGGCTTCCAATCCGGAATTCCTGAAAGAAGGTAATGCTGTAAAGGATTTCATGAGTCCCGACCGCGTGGTGGTGGGTGTGGAGTCCGAAAAAGCCAAAACCTTGATGACCCGTCTTTACAAACCGTTTCTCATCAACAATTTCCGGGTGATTTTCATGGATATCCCATCGGCGGAAATGACAAAGTATGCTGCCAATTCGATGCTGGCCACGCGTATCTCTTTCATGAACGACATAGCCAACCTTTGCGAACTGGTAGGAGCAGACGTCAATATGGTGCGTAGCGGAATCGGTTCCGACACGCGAATCGGCCGTAAGTTCCTTTATGCAGGTTGCGGTTACGGAGGTTCTTGTTTTCCGAAAGACGTGAAGGCACTCATCAAGACGGCTGAACAGAACGGTTACGACATGCAGGTACTGAAAGCCGTAGAGGCCGTCAACGAATCACAGAAATCCATTCTGTTCAGGAAACTGACCGCATCCTTGGGTGATGACTTGAAGGGCAAGACCGTCACACTCTGGGGGCTGGCCTTCAAACCCGAAACGGATGACATGCGCGAAGCGCCGGCCTTGGTGCTTATTGGTAAACTATTGGAAGCGGGCTGCAAAGTACGTGTGTACGACCCTGAAGCCATGACCGAATGCCGTCGCCGTCTGGGTGATACCGTATTCTATGCCCGTGATATGTACGATGCGGCTTTGGACAGTGACGCCCTGCTGCTCGTCACGGAATGGAAAGAATTCCGCATGCCGGCATGGGGTGTACTGAAGAAAACCATGCGCAACCATTTGATTATAGACGGCCGTAACATGTATGATGCGGATGAAGTCAATGAAGCGGGATTCGGATACCATTGCATAGGACGATAATGAACCGTAGCCATCATATCATCCGTGCCGGCCTGCTTGTGCTGACACTCTTATGGGTGTCGTGCGGGCAAAGGGGCGGTAAGGAAGAGTTTGCGGCCAACGGACCGGAGGAAGATGCCGAAGCCAAACAGAAGTTGCAGGGGATATGGATTGACAAAGAGACGGAGACCGTGACTTTCTATGCCAAGGGGGATACGATATTCTATCCCGATACGGCGGTGGTGCCGGTTCGGTTTCATATCATCAATGATACGCTCTACTTAGGAAATGAGGCTTCAAAGGCATATCCCATCGACCAATTGGGGCAACATATATTCAAGTTTCATTCCATCACGGGAGATGTCATGACTTTGGAGCGTTCGTCAGACCCTAACGATACGGTTTATTTTATCCACCGGCAAGTGGTTCCGCTGACTTATAACGAAGTGGTCAAGAAAGACACTATTGTATATTATGGCACGGAGCGTTATCATTGTTATGTGTATGTCAATCCAAGTCGGATAAAGGTTTATAAGACAAGTTATACGGATGAAGGTATAGCTGTGGACAACGTGTATTACGACAATGTGATACATGTGGCGGTCTATCAGGGGAAGACCTGTTTGTTCTCCAAAGACTACAACCGCAGGAGTTTTACAGGACTTGTTCCGGAGAGTTTTCTCAACCAGGCCGTTCTGTCGAACATGACATACGACAGGGTGGACGAACGCGGTTTCCATTTCAATGCTACCGTATGCATTCCCGACGACGCCAGTTGTTATATGGTGCGCATCTGCGTAGACACACAGGGAGAAGCAGGCATGGAACTGGTGGAATATTGATTTCCGGAAAATGGCCTGCACAGAGGGATGCGAGGCCACCATGAACAGACCAAAACGCACACCTGTGAGCAATCAAACGCTCACAGGTGTGCGTTTGATTGCTCACAGGTGTGCGTTTTGGAGGTATATTTTTCGGGTTTTATCACACACCGTACCGGTTTATTTTGCATTGCGGCTTTTTTTTACTAACTTGCTGCCTGAAATTTATTTAATACACAAATTCAACATGAAAAAAGTACTACAAGAATTCAAACAGTTTGCCATGCGTGGCAATGTGGTCGACATGGCTGTGGGTATTATTATTGGTGCGGCATTCGGTAAAATCGTTACCTCTGTGGTGTCCGACATCATTATGCCGCCGATAGGCGTTTTGGTGGGCGGTGTGAATTTCACCGACCTGAAATTTACGTTGAAAGATGCCGTAATGGAAGGGGGTGCCGAAGTGGCGCCTGCAGTCACGCTCAATTATGGCAATTTCATTCAGGTGACGTTTGATTTTCTTATCGTGGCTTTCGCAGTGTTCCTGCTTGTGAAGGGTATCAATGCGCTGAACAGCAGAAAAAAAGAAGAGCCTGCCAAACCTGCGGCTCCGGCAGCTCCTCCTGCCGACATCCAGTTGCTTACTGAGATTCGCGACTTGTTGAAGAAATAATGCTTCTTTAGAGTCCCTCTGATAAAGAGGGCTATATAAAATGTATTTGCTCATTATGGCAGTGTGATTTACACTCGTTGTAAATCCACTGCTTAAATTTTATAATAGGTAACAGACTTTGCACCATAAAGCATCCGTTCTGGATAGGTGATGCACTTTTTCAAGGATTTCTCGTTGGCTTTCATCATCTTTGTTTCGGTCTTCAATGCTTGGTTTTCTGCAAGAAACTCTTCGTGTGTTGGGATCTTTTTTATTCCCATAAGTATAGAATATTAATTAGATAGCCAATGTTTCAAGACACTTCTTTCGAGATTTACAGTAGTGTCCGACACAATATTTCCTGTTGCAGTCTCTTCTTTAATATACCTATGCCGATGGGCAACTCGTGGAGGGATGCTTTCCATCAAAAGCATTAGTTCGTCCCAGCGCATGGAAAGAAACCGACTCCTTCACACAGAAATATGCGAAGATGGAAGCGACCACGCCACGCTCAAGGCGTTTATATATAGTTATTCTCATTCAGATTAAATATTGCGTTTTTACGGTAAAGTTCTCAAGAAAAAACGCAATGGAAAAGTCGGCTTGGTTCGGTTGGTTACCATCTTCTGGTAAGAGAGAATACGATACGATACTTAAATGATTTATACTATAAATATTTACATATTAGCATAAAATCTAATAAAATGTTCTTTTTTCTATATTTGGTATTTTATTTCTTTGTCAAAATCTATTAATTATATACCTTTGTATATATTAAGTCCCTCTCTTACCAAGAGAACATAGAAGAAAAACATATTGTAAAATGATAAAATAAAATGTTATGAAGAAGAGATCTTATTTATTATTAATCTTGTTTGTGTGTAGTGTGTCATTGCTGCATGCTGAAATTATTACGGGCGAATGTGGCGAAAACGGAGACAATGTAACTTATACATGGGATACGGAGACCGGGGTACTGGAGATTTCAGGAATAGGGAATATGAAGGATTGGGGGTTCTACGCTCCTTCATTTTTTGATAGAGGTATAAAAACACTTCGGATTAATGATGGAGTGACAAGTGTCGGAGCTTATGCCTTTACAGATTGCACGAGTTTGACAAACATTATTTTCCCTGGATCCGTGACGAACATTGGGGAACGAGCATTTTGGTCATGTAGTAGTTTGACAGATATCACCATCCCTGATTTTGTGACGAGTATTGGGGATAAAGCGTTTGGAGATTGTATTTAAAAGGGTGTAACCAACTGCATATAATGAAAAACACTTGCAAATAATCCGCTGATTATCAGTATTATTTGAGTTTTAACACTTCGCAGTCAGTTTTTGGTGCTTCGACATTTTCCGCATAATTTTGTAACGTATTTCTATCGCGGTGAATGTACGTGGCTTTATTTTTGCCACAAAATTCAAG
>URKA01000045.1 GCA_900548345.1 uncultured Paraprevotella sp.
TTTATCTATTATAACAAAATTATAAACTTTATATTAACGGTGCAAATCTAAAGGATAACACGGATTGGGCGGATAAACGCGGATTATTTCTTATAAACTAAGGAAAGAAAGAAATAAATAAAATCTGCGTTCATCCGCCCAATCCGTGTGTCATTTATCATGGTTACCGATTACTTGATGTAACCCTTTTCTTTCAGTTCCTCCACGGCGCTTTCCAGTTCGGCATACCACGCCTCCCCGAAACGGCGCACCAAAGGTGCTTTCAGGAAACGGTATACGGGCAGGTTCAACTGCCGTCCTTTCACCACAGCCATCTTGCACACGTCCCAACGGTTATAGTTCAATGCCACACAGTCGCCTATCTTTTTCAAACGAATCGGATAAAGATGGCAGGAAATGGGTTTGTAGAAATCTATCTTACCCTCACGGTATGCCTTCTCCAACGCGCAATAGCAACAACCGTCCTCACCGCGGCACGTAAAGACACAATCTTTTCCGTTCACGATACTTGTCACCAAATCGCCCTCCTCATCGGTATAAACCACTCCCTGGCGGTCGATGACAGATTGTGCCGAAGCCGACAACATCTGCCACACTGCCGGCAAAGCCTTTTCCAGTTCCGCCACTTCGTCCAGCTCCACCGGTGCACCGGCATCACCTTCAATGCAACACTCGCCCTTGCAACTGTCCAGGTCACAGCAGAACTTTTCACTCAAACAATCGATAGAGATAATCGTATCATCTATCTGAATCATCGGAATCCTGTCGTCATTCATAAAAAAATCACCATTTTATCGGAGTTTCACCATGTTGTTCCAAATACGCATTGGCAAGGCTGAAATGCTTGTTCCCGAAGAACCCGTGATAAGCGGAAAGGGGCGACGGATGGGCGGAAGCCAGCACAAGATGGCGGCTGCGGTCTATCATGGCTCCTTTCTTCTGAGCGTATGCCCCCCACAGGATAAATACCAGATGTTCCCTGCTCTCCGCCAATGCCTTGATTGCCGCATCGGTAAACTCTTCCCAGCCCTGCCGCTGGTGGGAACCTGCCTGGTGCGCCCTTACCGTCAATGTAGCGTTGAGCAGCAATACCCCTTGCTCCGCCCAGCGTGTCAGGTTTCCGCTGACAGGAACAGGTGTACCCAAATCGTCCTGAATTTCCTTGAATATATTCTGAAGAGAGGGAGGAAACAGCACCCCGTCGTTCACGGAAAAGCATAAACCATGCGCCTGTCCGGGACCATGGTAAGGGTCCTGCCCTATAATCACCACCTTCACTTTGTCGAACGGACACAGATTAAAAGCATTGAATATCAACCGCCCAGGAGGATAACATACGGTTGTGCGGTATTCATTCCGCACGAACTGCGTCAACCTCACGAAATAGGGTTTCTCGAATTCCATTGCCAGATGCTGTTTCCATCCGGCCTCCATCTGCACGTCCATCACGCTCTTTTTTAAATTATACGCCTGCAAAGATAACGCTTTCCGGCCTATAATCAACACGTTTCCATACGAAAAATCCCGTGACTCCCACTGCGGTACGACCGACAGCATTGGAATCACGGGGACTGCCCACTTTACAGGATTTTATTTCACCCGTCTCACCGTATGCATCACACGACCTTCTTTGTCAATCATGTGCAGGTCCAGCTCTTTCTTGTCCGCCGTTATCAGGGAAAATCCCGAAGCCGGACTGCAAAATACGGTCTCTTTCAACGCTTCGACCTCACGTGCCAACGCCCCCGAAGAATTGACTACATAATCAATACCGCTCCCCGGCATGCGGATATGCTGGAAATTGTGTATGTGGCCGCAAAGGTACATATCCACGTTTTTGTGCTTGAGCAGGATGGGATTCAGATACTTCTGCATATCCGCCCGTTCCTTGTCACTTTTACTCGTGTAGGCGTAAATCGGATGGTGACCGACAACCAGTACCCAGTCTTCACGCGCCACCGACAGTACGGAGTCGGCCCATGCGAGCTGCGCCTCACGGTTCTGCCGCCAGGCATCGGGATACCCTTCGGCATCGTCGCGGTATTTGTCCATCATCGGTGTGGTGTCCAGCATGACCAGCCGCACAGTGACCCCATCGTTTTCCAACACCTTGGTATAGTAAAGCGAGGGAGCGTTCCAACGTCCGCTCACACGGGTATAGTCGAGTACCGCCTGCGTACAACCCCTGTATTCATGATTCCCCATGATGGCATACCACGGCAACATCAGTTCGGGATGACTGTACACCCATTCGTAGTTGGTCTGCCAAAGAGGGTCGGAAGTGCTGCGCACGCCCTCGAAATGATGCACGTCACCGGCAGCCACCACACATTCTATGTCCACATTCTCCGCCATCTTTCCCATCAGTTCCGCTATCGGCTTCTGATCGTAGTAACCGTTACGTCCCAAATCGTTGGCAAGGTAAAAGTTCAGCGGCTTCTCCAGTTGTTTCCATTCCGCAGCATTCTGCGCAGAAACGGCAAGTATGGCACAAAAGCCTAACAAGCCCATAAAAAGTCTTCTCATATTCATTTGTCTCATTCTTCTGTTTAGTTTGTTCCGTATGCCCCGTAACGCGCTGCCGGCGAGGGTGTGCGATAATCAACTCCTCCCACATTGATGCCAACCGTTCCGAACAATGGTTGCATACTGGCATCTGCTCCGTCATAGGCTCCTCCTGCCAGTACCGGTGAACCGGCCTGCACATGGAAGTCCCAAGCGTCGTTGAACACTTTGTTGTGCAACCCGTCGGCAAGGTAAGCATAGTTGACGAACATCGGGTCCGTACCGCCTGCCGTAGCACTCTGACGGCTGTGCACGTCGATATACTGCGGGAATACCACCTGAGCCTCACTGCCCGTCCATGAAAGGTTGCCGAAGGCACTCGCCGTTCCGTCCTCCAGGTCGAAGTCCATCGTACTTGCCTGTGTTCCGGCAATGTAGTAATTGTAATCAATCACACAATCCAGTGCAGCACCCAACTTCACGCCCGGTGTGCCCCAGTTGGGCGTCTGTGCCTTGAACTTGCAGTTGACCATCAGGTTGTTGAACACGTTTGCCGAAGCATTCTTCTCCACGTACACACAACCGCCCTTGTTACCGTCTCTGCGCCATCCCGCATTGACAATGGTATTGTTGTAGGCTCTAATCTTCGCCTGGGTACGTCCCGCAGCGTCATCCTGCCCTGAGCTGGACAATTTCAGACCGTTGGTGTTGGGACTGTACATCAGGTTGAACGCCACGTCTGCCCGGCAACCGGCTTTCACATTGACAGCCTCGCCACCGGTATCACCGTTTACGGCAAACACATTGCCCGTGATAATACCCCGTCCGCCCATCATATAGATGGCATCGCTCGCACCGTAACGGAACACGGAGTTCGTCAGGACATAACGCCCGTTGATATTGGTTACGGTCACCTGCGGACCGGCATCTTCTCCGGCAGAATAAATGCCCAATGTAGCCGACGGAGAGGACTCCGTGACATCGGAACCGGTATACTCGATGACGGCATGGTCAATCAGCATCTCTTCACACGTTTCGGTAGCGATGATACCACCCCACAGACCTTCCGTGGCCAACTCTTCCGTACGCAAACCTTCACCGACGGACATCAACACCGGTGCCGTTTCCGTTCCTTTGCAATAAAGGTTGCCGGCAACGATAAACTCATAACCGCGGTCGCCGTTCAGCACCCCTTCGGCATCGAACAACACCTTGACGCCTTCTTCTATAGTGAGCGCACTGCCCTGCGGCACTCTGATGTCACCGGCGACACGCACCACCGAATTTTTCTCCCACACGCCGCTCACGTCGCCCGATACTGTCATCGTCACTTCCTCCGGCGTTGTTCCGCCTTCGGTGCCGGGACCCGGTATACCCTCTTCCGGTGCCTCATTATCACTGCATGAAACTGTCACTCCCGATACGACTGCCATCAACACGGCAGCCAGACAATACTTAACTTTCATTTGTCTTGAATTGATTTGATAATTAATATATGAACTAAAGTCTGTATCTTACCCCAATTTGGAAAGAAGCCCCGTATGTTTCCTCACGCTCCATGATTCCCCCGTCATGCTGACGCCATCCGTCCTTGAAAGTATCTTTCTGCGCATTGGCGTGGTAATAGCGTATCACCGGAGTGTTCAAAAGGTTGCTGCCTTTGACGAAGAGCGTAAAATGCGTCCCGAACGATTTGTCGACCGACACATCCAAGGTAAAACGCCCCGCCTCCCATATATCATCGTCGTAATATTGGGACAAGGCGGCAATATGCTTGCCTGTATATCCTCCGGCAACCTGTGCGTTCCATCCGGTTTTTCCACTGTTCAGCAGCAGGGTCAGGTTAGCCGCATGAGCCGACTGGCCATAAAGAGGACGGCTCTGCCCGCAGCGGAACGTAGTACCGGTTGCCGCATCAAACCCGCTTTTCTCCGTCGTCATGCGGGAATAAGTGAATGTATAATTTCCCTTGACACTTATCCATCGGAATGATTTCATCAGGTCGACCTCCACACCCATATTCCGGGCATCCCCATAGTTCTGCGGCCCGATATATACATCCTGCCCGCTGTTGCGTTGCAGTCCGTATTCGATAGGGTCCTGTATCAACTTATAAAAGGCACCGACCATAAGCTGCTCCGTGGCTGACGGGAAAAGCTCGTAACGCAGGTCGAGATTATGCGCCACCGTATGTTTCAAGTCGGGATTTCCCACCTCGGCATAGTCTTCGTTCAACACATGATAAGGGACGATTTCAAAGAAACCCGGACGGTTGATGGCTTCACAGTAAGAAAAGTGCAGGTAAGCGTTCCGGTGAAGGTTGTACTTCAGGTGGAACGACGGCATCCAGTCGGTATACGTCTGGTAACCTTTATTGCGCCATCCGTCGGTAGGATATGCCAGGTCATACCCCTGTTCCGTATGCTCCATACGAAGTCCCGCATCCGCATCCCAACGTCCGGTGGAGAAATGCGCCATCACATAGGCCGCCCCGATGCGCTCATAGGCATCATAGTTCTGCGGGTCGCTGATATTCCTTGTCTTATAAACGAATGCCAGTTCATCGAAACGTTTCCGGTCATTCACCTTCTGGTCTCTGCGGGAGCCGAACACATATTCGTTAAAGAAACTCCCGCGGTTCTTATCACGGTACATACCGCCGACTTTCAGTTCCGCTTTCCGGTCATTCCGGTTCCGCAGCAGGTTGTAAGTCAAATCGACATAAGCTGCCAGGTCGCGGTCGGAGTTGTGCTCCCAGCGGCGGGTAAGGGCGGAATTGACACTGAGATATTGCGTGCCGTCGGATGTCGTGTTCAAGTTGACAGTCGTGTTATCCGGCGTCCGGTTCGTCGCCTTGCCGTACACCGCTTTCCAGTCGGCACGGAGCACATCATCCGTCAGGAAGAAATGCGTTCCGGTCAAAGTGGAATGAAAAATACCTTGCGTGTTCAGTTTCATGCGGAACGCCTCGGCACGCGCCTCTTTCGCGTCACGTACCTGACTGCTGCGCAAATACATGTAACCGTTATACCACGCCAGATGGTGCTTCTTTCCGAGATGCCAGTCCAGTTTCAGATGACTGCCCACGCGGGTGGACATCTCATTGTAGGCACGTTCCGTAACGGATTCCGTGACCCCTTTACGGTCCGTATAATAAAGGTCGCTGTTCTTACCGCAATAATCGTTCTGCACACTCACCGTAGCCATCATGCCCAACCGGTCGGAAAAGAACCGGTCACCGTAGGTAAGGCTTCCCGACAGATTGGGAATGGGTTTGCCGGTCTCCAGACGCAGATTGCCCGTTCCGAAGTCCGAAGCAGAAAGACGACGGTCTTTCCCCCATCGTTCGAGCGGTGAGTCGCGTTCTATCGACCGCGCATTGAAACGGTAAAAATCACTGTTGAAATACCGGGTATTGTATCCCATGCTGAAATCCGCCTGCAACTGACGGCGATAGGGCGCATCTTTCATCACAAGGTCCACCGCCCCGCCTATGCCGTCACCTTCCATATCGGCAGTCAAAGATTTCGTCACCTCCAATCGGTCGAGCATACCTGCCGGAAAGATATCCAATGGCACAAAACGGTTTTTATTATCGGGAGCCGGAATCTTGACGCCATTTACCAGCGTATAATTGTAACGTTTATCCATCCCTCGCAGTATGGCATACTGTCCTTCTCCGCTCTCGCTCCTCTCCATTGTCACACCACTCATGCGCCGGATGACATTGCCCACCGTAAGATCCGGCGAAAGTTCAATGGCTTTTGCACTCACCACATTGACCACACCCAACGAATTCTTTTCTATCTCACGTGCCTTTGCTTCGGTATTCCCGCATGCGGAAGCGGTCACGGTCACCTCCTCCAACAGTTTATCCGCCGACTCCATCAGCACGACCAAGGGTTCGTTGCCGTCTCCCACCGAAACTTCCACGGACTGGTAACCGACACTGGAACAACACAGATACAATTCACTTTCGTCATCCACAGAAAGGACAAAAGAACCGTCCAGACCGCTGACGGTGCATAAAGCACGGTTATCTCTCGAACGAATGACAGCACCGATGATATCTTCATTCGTCACCGCATCCTTAATCCTTCCTTTTACAATCTTACTGCTCAAAGGTTGTGCACACAAGCACATAAGCATAAACAGTCCCACTTTATACATACATCTCTTATTTTGCTGCAAAAGTAGAGCGATAGTATTTCATGCAGATTGCAATACAATGAAGTTATGATTAAGAACTCTGGCTATACATTTAAAATCAATCCATTCCTTATAAGAAAGGGGCGCACAGGAAAAATTCTGTACGCCCCTCAAGTATGACTAAAATATGACTTAATCTTGAATCAGGTTCTTACCGGTCATATCGGCAGGCTGCTCCAGTCCCATGATGTGCAGGATGGACGGTGCCACATCGGCCAGAATACCATTGTTCACCTTGGCGTTCTTGTTGGCCGTCACATAAATGAACGGAACCGGATTCAATGAATGAGCCGTGTTGGGTGTATCATCGGCATTGACTGCGTTGTCGGCGTTTCCGTGGTCGGCAATGATGATGGTTTCATAATCGGTAGCTTTTGCTGTCTCAACCACTTCCTTCACACATTCATCCACAGCCTTCACAGCTTTCTCTATTGCACTGTATATGCCGGTATGACCTACCATGTCACCGTTGGCGAAGTTCACCACAATGAAATCATATTTATCTTCCTTGATGGCAGCCACCAGCTTGTCTTTCACCTCGTATGCACTCATCTCCGGTTTCAGGTCGTACGTGGCCACCTTAGGCGAAGCCACCAGAATGCGCTCTTCCCCTTCGTACGGAGTCTCGCGGCCTCCGTTAAAGAAGAAGGTCACATGCGCATACTTCTCCGTCTCTGCCGTATGCAACTGTTTCAGGCCCTTGCTGCTGACATATTCGCCCAGCGTGTTTTCCACATTCTCTTTGGGGAAGAGGATGTGTACGCCCTTGAAACTTGCATCGTATGGTGTCATACAGTAGTATTGCAGACCGGGCACCGTCATCATGCCCTGTTCCGGCATATCCTGCTGGGTCAATACGATAGTAAGTTCTTTGGCGCGGTCGTTGCGGTAATTGAAGAAAATCACCACATCGCCCTCCTTGATTGTACCGTCTACAGTTGAATTGTTGATGGGCTTGATGAACTCATCAGTCACTCCCTCATCGTAAGACTCCTGCATGGCGGCCACCATATCCGTAGCCTGCTTGCCCTCACCTTTTACCAACAGGTCGTAAGCCTCTTTCACACGCTCCCAACGTTTGTCACGGTCCATGGCATAGAAACGGCCTACGATGGAAGCTATCGTGCAACCCGTCTTGTCGCATTCAGCCTGGAGTTGCTCGATGAAACCTTTTCCGCTCTTCGGGTCCGTATCACGACCGTCCATAAAGCAATGCACATAAGTATGGGCAATACCGTATTCCTTGGAAATTTCACAAAGCTTAAACAAGTGAACCAAAGAGGAATGCACGCCTCCATTGGATGTCAACCCCATCAGATGCACGCTCTTTCCGTTATTCTTCGCATATTCATAAGCAGAAATGATTTCGGGATTCTTCAGGATACTGCCGTCTGCACAGGCACGGTTGATTTTCACCAGGTCCTGATAAACAATCCGGCCGGCACCGATATTCAGATGCCCCACCTCGGAGTTGCCCATCTGACCGTCGGGCAATCCTACGTTCTCACCGGATGCCTGCAACTGCGACATGGGATAATTCTGTGCCAGATAGTCCATATAAGGCGTCGGAGTATTGAAAATCACATCTCCCTTACCATGGTTACCTATCCCCCAACCGTCGAGAATCATCAAAAGTGCTTTCTTTGCCATAATCTTTATGTTTTATAAGTTATCGTTCTTTCTGCCTGCAAATTTAAACATATAAATCGAGAATCCCGTTTCCCCCTTACCTAAATTTTACACCACCCTCGCAGATAAACATAAAAATACGGCCTTCGTTCATTGTTTTGTCTGACAATAAGGACAAATCATACCCCACAAAAGCCAAAAAGAACCGGATTATATACCTTAATTATATAGGACAAAAAAACTGTTCCTCTCTTCGTAAGAGAGGAACTCTCACGTAGCAAAGGTATGTATAAAACTGAATAAAAGCAACAAAAAAAGCAAAAAAGTTTTAAAAGAACGCCGTATACTTGACAAAATGTCGGGCTATACGAGGCGAAACTCCATTTAAACCTCTCATTCATATTTTGTTATGATGCCAGTTCCTCTCTTACGAAGAGAACTATCCTTAATGTTTCATTTTAAAACAACAACGTATGAAAAAATTTTTCCTTATGGCAGTGCTTGCATTATGCGCAGGTATGCCTGCCACGGCTCAAATCTCAACCGGAACTCCGACTGCCAAGAAAATCAAAACTGGTAACCGTCCGCAAGCCGGCGACTTCGGTCTCTACCTGGGTATGACCTCGAACATGTTCAAGAACCTCGCAGATAAGGACATTAAAATGGACCCGCTGCCTCTGGTAAACTTAAAGTATATGATTTCCAACAACTGGGAAGCACGTTTGGGACTGGAATTCTCCCGCACCCGCGAGACTCTCAATATCGAGAATGAAATGGAAGCACCAAACGAACAGACTTATACCTTGGAAAACAAATACAAATATGTGGAATCAGAAAACCACATCAATCCGGGTATCGCATACCACTTTAACTCAAAGAACCTTCTGGATGTGTATGTAGGTGCGGAAGCCACTCTCGGATGGAGCCGCAACTCTACATACCACAACTTTACAGATATTGTTGACGAAAGCAGCGAGAAGATTGCCACGGCCGACGGTTACAACAACACACGCAAGGCATCTTTCCAGTTAGGTGCGGGAGCCTTTATCGGTTTGCAGGCTTTCATCGCCGACCTGCCTTTGGCTATCGGTGTTGAATACGGCATCTCTACACTGTTCGACACACATCTGCGTTACAAGAACGAAGCACAATTCGGTGATAGCGACGAGGTTGTTACTTATGCAGCCAGCATGGACGACCTGCCTAACATCAACAAGAAGTTCGGCGGTGAAGACTTCGCAGGTTCCGGTGACGGCATGAAGGCCAACAAAGGCAAAATCGGAAGCCAGTTCCGCATCACCCTGAGTTATTACTTTAAATAAATAAACATTAGCGCATATGAAATATATAAAATATTTATGCATTGCGGTTCTCGCCCTGTCTTTGCACGGTTGTGGTACCACCACCAGCAACAGGTCGTTCAGTCCTGACCTGACGCAACTGCACATCCTGATGGATGACTTGGTATTTATCGGCGAGACTGAAGTGGAAATGTCATACAGCACCTATCTGTACGGATTGTTCTACAATATCCACACGGTAAACGGTCAGGACTATGACGCCACACAGAAGAAAATCACCAAACTGGAATCACGCTTCTTCGGCGGCCTCGGCAAGTTGGACAAAGCCACCTACAAGGTATTGGACCAATATCCCGAAGCGCGCTATTTCCAGGTTGTACGCCGGACAAAAGTCAAGGACAAACTGTTCTTGGGCAACAGCGTAAAGGAAACAGCTATCATCCGTGCATACAAGTTCAAGGATGATTGCTGCCACAAATCAAATTAAGTAAATAAACTATCAGTCCGTCTCCCCCCAAAGGAACGGACTGATTTATCTTCCCATCCATGAAAAAAATACTGTTACTGCTTTTCATGCTACCTTGTTTCACGGCTTGCGACGACGAAGACGATGCAAGCCCCGTAACCTTATTCACGGATTTCATCAGAACCGGAGCCTTGTACAGCAACTCAATGTATGAAATCAACTTAGAAGCCAACAGTATCAAAGGACACTTGTCGACCATCGACATTTCCACATTCGACTCGGAAAGAGGCGTGGTGGCCGTATGGGACTCCACACTGAACGGAACATCTTTCAAACATACCTATTACTACAAGGCCCCGCAACTGAAAAACGACTCCACTGTCATCAAAATGACCATCTCCGTGACGAATACCGAAGGAGACGAGAGTAACTTCATCTACTCATACCTGATTGTACAGCGCGACTACCAGCTTGAAGAGACATCAGGCATTACGCTTTACAGCATGGAAACCGACGAACATCCCAACGGGCTATGTCTGGAAAACCTGCGGCCGCTCATGGTATCGCTGGCAGACTCCGCAAGCATAGACATATACACCCACGTGGATGACCAGGACCCAAGCACACTTGCAAGGGAATGGCGCACGAATACGGATATTTACTTTGCCCGTGTCAACACATTCGATTATGCCGGGGCAACCCGGAAATCGGTCACCGAAACCTTTGCCTCATCCATCGGCAATCCGCGCATCAAGGGGTTGAAGAACGACGACATCATCCTGGTGGGCAGAGGCAACCGTGCCATCGGAGCCATCAAGATTATACAGGTCTTCGACGAGCAAGGTTCAGAGAACGACCGTTACCTGATTAACATCAAAAGAATCAGAGAATAAGAAAGACTTTTCATTTTTATTTTAATTATGAGGGATGACATTCATCCTTTCAAGGAAGTCCGGGCTTGTGAAAGTCCGGACTTTTTTTGACACCCTGCATCCGTTCCCTGTCTTCTTTACAGCCATGCGGACGGAAACTTATCCGGATGCGGCAGTATGCTTTCCATCACCTGACATAAACTATAAATAAAAGTTTTATTTTCAAAAACAGAAGTTTTGGTTTCAAGAATAA
>URKA01000046.1 GCA_900548345.1 uncultured Paraprevotella sp.
CGGGATAATTTGCGAACCTGAAAAGAGTTCCCCCACTAATTTTCTACTGACCCCTTAAAACCTTTATTGCGTATGAACAAATCCTTATGGAACACCGTGCTGAACATCTTGATTGCCGTGGCAAGTGCCATCGTGGGAGTGATTGGCGGAGCCGCACTCTGACAACTCTCTGATGGAGTGGACATGGACATGGCACGCAGATGACACGGATTAGGCGGATGACCGCGGATTTTATTTTTCTGTAACTCACAGAATAAATCCGTATTCATCCGCCTAATATGTACAGTCTATGCAATGCACTACTATAGGAGTTTGCCTCCACTCTGTATCACATGGCATACAATCTCCCAATAACGAGCCTACTTCTTCACATTTCCTCTTCCTACAAATATAGAGACTAAAGATGTTATTGCCCCTAATCCCATAAAACTCGCAAACCAAGATTTGTCTAAATAAAGCGCGTATGCAGTAAGAACTCCCAAAGACAAGACTACTAAGAAAGCAAAAAACATCCCCCACCAATTAATCCTGCCCTCACGTTTGCTTTCCCGAATCACAATCTTCAATTTGCCTTCATCCATAGAATGACGATGCATCTGTTCCTTACGCGCAGATTCCAACAGATGTGACACTATAGCCGGGTCTATCTTTTGATATGCTTCCAACTCAAGAGGAGAAGGCAAACAATTATCATCTACCGTAAATGTAGCAGACACCTGTTTGGCCTCTCCATTCTGGGCTGACAATTCCGTTTGTGTTTGATGTATTTGTTTCTTAGACATTTACCAGCGTCAATTTATTCCATGCACGAATCAAATCACCACCTACGGCCTTACGGTCGGAATAAAGATTTTCACGGTCTGTCAATTGAGGTTCTTCCATGAGTTCACTCCTGATAGCCCGTACACTTTCGGAAGATGCACAATAAGTTCCTTTTGAAGCTCGGAAAAGCACACTACTTCCATTCCGCAAGAAACGATATATATCTTTCAGATTAAACATAACATCTTCTCTTTCTATAGGTTTCTCATGCAAAGATACAAGTATTTATCATATTTGCAAATACAAACATGTTAAAAAACAAAATAAGAGACAAAGATAAGTTTGTACTCCATATAATGAAAAAGGGATGGACTAAAAAGCCCACCCCTTTGATTTTTCGTATGATAATGGGTTATTTCACCATAATCTTAGTTACCTTGGTCGTACCGTCGCTCAACAGAGCCTTGCGGATGTAAAGACCGCTCTTGGCCGGCTTAGCGATGCGAACACCGTCGATAGTGTAGTATTCTGCACTTACCACGCTTGCAGTAGCAGCTTCTACACCTTCGATAGCTACAACAGGCTTCTCGTCACCGGTGAAGAACAACTGGAAGTTGTCGAAGATAGTCCAATCGCCACCAACAGCCAGCTCGTCTTTCTTCACACCGATACGTACAGACTTCGTATCAGCCGTTACCTGGAATGTGATTTCATTCTTATAATAACCTGCCTTGAAGCGGGCATCCGCACCATTCACTTGCATAGGAACATAGCAGTATTCACCATCGCCTTCAAGTTTATATTCGTCCTTGACAAGAACGTCAGAAGCAACACGTCCGGGAGTACCCTCAAAACCTGTAATCATACCTTCAAACATCGAGCAGAGCGGTGCTTCGCTAACTTCCTGGTCGGAAGGAGCGGCATACAGGTATGCATTGATGGTCTCAGTACCTTCCTTGCGGGCAGCACATGCCACATCGTTATAACCTGAACGATAGTATCCCTGCATCTTGAGGATATACCATCCCGGAGTCAGGTAATCAAGAGTCTGGTTCACATCGAAACTTGACTTTTCGTAAACCTCTACCAGGTTATCGCCATTGCCAGTACCGGTACCTTGAACCTTCAACACACCCTTGCCGCCATCAAGATCCCAACCTTCAGTAGAAGCAGCACCTGTCATATCGGTGAAGCTCGGACACTGAATCAAAGCAGTTACGTCTGCAGGATTTTCGGCAGAACCTTTCACACCAAACATAATCATCGCGTTGTATGCCTCAAACATGGCTTGCTCCATTTCCTCTACCGAAGCCAATGTCTCAAACTGATTCTCGTCGTATGAGTACACAATATCATCAGTAACATTAAAGAGCTCATCAACCATTGTTGCATCATAATTTTGGTAGTCACCGTTATTAATGGCCTCATTGTAAATCTGAGCCTTAGCGTAAACTTTCTGAATCAAAGCAATGCCATTCTTTACCAGTTCCATCTTCTCGTTCAACTGGCTGATAGCACTTGAATACTGTTCTTTAGTGGTATAAGTATCCATAGCCATTTCTATTGACACTTTCAAAGAACTCAAATCTCCGGCATCAATAGTTGCCTTTATGTCTTCGCTGTCAATCAAAGTCTGGGCAGAAGCCAAAACACTATTCAACTCTACCTTGAAGCCATCGAGGTTCTCACCCAAGTAGGTAATCTTGAAGTTATCGAACATCGTCCAGTTGTTGTCATGGAGTTTGCTTTCCATCTTCACACCGAAACGCAACTTTCCGTCTTCGCCTACGGCACATCTTACGGTGCAACCGACATATTGACCATCGGAGAAGGCAAAGCTTGCAGAGGCCATATCATTCGGCACGAATTTGCCATCGATAGTCTCGTCTTGCGGACAAGAAACCTCACTCCATCCACCGGTCGAAGGCTTCTCTGCGTATGAGTTCGCGAAGATATGCAACAAAGGAGCTTTGGCACTGTTACCATAGAGGTAAGCATTGACCGTATTGAATGTATTATCACCTGTCGGGTCCCAGTTGGCGGCTACATCACCAATACCGTGTCCGGCCGGACGATAGAAACCTTGTACGGAGATTTCATACGTACCCATCGGAAGGTTTTCGATAACCTGATATACATCGAATGTCTTATCGAATCTCTCAGCTGCACCATTGTTTACAGTCGGGTCACCGCTCCATCCGGTCTTGCCGTTAGAGAAGTCGGCATTCACAATCATCGGAGTGATGTCGGACAACAAACCGGCCTGAATAGCCTTGAACACATCTTCCTTATAGAGTCTGTCGATTTCTGCCACTACATCGTTATATGTCGTGGGGTCGAAAGTCAGTTCACTATACGCTCCGTCTATCACACCATAGTATTCAACCAAACCGGCCAATATTTCGTCTCCATTCTCGATACCGGCTACCAAAGTTTCGATTCTTTCTATCTGTGCAGGAAGCAACTCGTTGTATACCTTCACATCGTATGCAAAAGCCTCCATGGTGGTCCGCAACTTGGTCAGCATGGCTCTGAACTCTGCTTCCGTAGCGGCTGTATTATTGATGAGAGCCTCTGCTTCTGCAACGGCGTCATCGAATGCTTGCACACCGGCAACGCTGTACTGCATATTGTTCTCATCATAGTCTGTTTTGGTTGTCTTGGCAGTCTCGATGGAAGAACGCAATTCGTTGATGATATATTCCAAGTCCTCTTCGCCCAGATAATACAATCTGAAGTGGTCGATAGAGCACCATTCGTGCTGACCTGTAGAAGAAGCCTTACAGCCGACAGTCAGTTCACCGTTTCTTACGGTAACCGTGATGCTTCTGCTTTCCCAGCCGTAACCTTCACCATTGCATGCGAATTCCGCACCGTTGGCAACACCTTCTGCATAACTCGGCCATTCTTTACCGTAAACGTCGATAGTACCGCCACGATTGGCTTCCTGGAAATTCTCAGACTCCACTTCGTTCGCATAAATCACCATGGTGGAATTAAGACTGCGACGGCCGTATGCGGTCAACTTATACATACCGTTGGGCACAGCAATCGTTTTGTTGAACTCACCGGACCAGCCTGTTTTACCCCAGTCACACGGTTCCATAAAGCTATCCTGACCATTGGGCCAATTATTATCGCCCACTTTTGCCCAGGATTCGCCATTGTCCAACACTTTCACCGGTTCGGATACGATATTCCAGTCTGCCTTTGAGTTACAGTCGGCACCCGGCAGGTTAAATGTCACGTCTACCGGATTTGTGGTAGATGCGCCGGCAGCCACGTGCTTGGTAATGGCACGAGCCAAATCAACCGCAGCTTGTTCCACATCCTCTTTCGTAGCGGTAGTGCTGTTATACACAGCCAAATATTCGTCAAGTGTCGTAAAGCCCTTTTCTTCTGCCAGGTCCAGCATGGATACCAAATTTGCCTTGGCCTGGAAAGCCTCGTACACAGCAGGAGTCACGAACTTCCAATCCTTCTCGATATTCGTCATGGTGGCAGGAGTTGCTACCGGGAAGATAATGTTGGTCTCTGCATCCGTATCCGTCACACGAGCCATGAAGCTGTTGACATACTCAGAGGCGGAACCGTAGGTCTCGTCTTCATCGATTACGGAAATCGCGTATGTGCCGTCACCCTGGGGAACGATTTTCCACAGCATGTGGCCGCCGTTAGCGTCTATCCAGCACTGTGTCTGGCTGCCGATAAAAATCTCATGATAGATACCTCCGTCAGGAGATTTCGAAGGTGCGTTCGGCATCGTAATCAACCAGCCGGTAGCAGTATACGTATCGGCGTTGTACAACACACGGTCGTAACCGTAAGCCAGACGGATAAGTTGGCCGGTCGAACCCACAGCCAGCTGTGTGCTTGAATTGGAAAGGAACTTTCCTGTAGCCACATGGTAGATGTAATAGTCACCCAAGTTCCTGTGGTAAGTAAAGCCGTTTGTGGGAATTGGGTCTGTAGGAATAGTCAAATCGGGTTCCGTAAACGCAAGTTCCGGAGTACCCCAATCTCCGGCCCATACAGACATTGATGTAGCGCAGCAAAGCGCCATCGCAGCAAGTAATTTGTTTTTCATTTCACCAGAAATTAAGTTAATAATAAAAATGATACAATTCTCTTCATAAGTTAATGTAGGGACAAAGTTACACTTAACCCCGAAATAAAAAAACATTTGAGTAAGAAAAATTAGACCCCGCGCCGTTTTTTAACATTTAATCATTACGTCCGCTCCTTCTTATTTCCTACCTTTGCAGGTGAAATCAACCGTTTATTCCTTTATTACAATGGTTATAGCTGTAGACTTTGACGGCACTATCGTGGAGAACCGTTATCCCGAAATAGGACGCGAGCGCCCTTTTGCCGTCAGCACACTGAAAAAATTGGCCGAAGAACAGCACCGGCTCATCCTGTGGAGCGTGCGTGAAGGCCGCCAGTTGGACGAGGCCGTGGAATGGTGCCGCGAACGCGGACTGGAGTTTTATGCCGTCAACAAAGACTTCCCGGAAGAGCATCCGGAAAAAAACCGGCACTACAGCCGCAAGCTGAAAGCCGACCTGTTCATCGACGACCGCAGCATTGGCGGACTCCCCGAATGGGGCACGATATACCGCATCATACACGAAGGTGTGTCGTGGGAGGATGTACTGCGCGAAGAACAGGAAGAGGACTTCCAGTCGACGGAGAAGAAGAAACCCCGCCGGTGGGGCATCTTTTAAAAGCGGACGACGGCATAAAAAAAAGCGGAATTCCTTCCGCTTTTTTTTATGCCGTCAATCTCTCCGGTTATTCCTTGTCATCCCAATGGTCTTCATGAACATACCGTCCGGATTCTTTCTTCGAAGAATGTTTGGCCCCGGCCTTCACCGTACCGTATACGCCGTAACGGCCGTACGAACCATAATAACCGTAGTTGCTGTATTTGCTGCTTCCATAATAATAACCATACTTGCGGCGTTCCAAGTCCACACCGTTTAGCACCAAGTTCACACGAGGCAACTTGTTCTCATCATGCAGGGAATTAATCAGCTCGAAGTTGCGCTTGAGCGAGTAGTCGCAACGGCACACCATCAACGTGGCATCGGCCAGACGTCCCAACAGAAGCGTATCGCTCACGAGGCCGACAGGCGGCGTGTCCACGACAATAAAGTCGTACCATTCACGGAAACGTGCAAAAGCATCATCCAGACGGGTAGACGTAATCAATTCACCCGGATTGGGCGGAATCAGGCCGGCCGGCAACACATCCAGTCCGCCATGCACACCGGAGGGGAATATCTGTTCGCGCAGGAACTCGTCGGACGAATCACTTGACACCAGCCAAGTAGTCAGTCCGCGGTCGCCCGTCTTAAGACTGAAGAGTCTGGCCAGACGGGGCTTGCGCACATCCAGTCCGACAAGCAGCACCTTGCGTCCCATCAAAGCCATACTCACGGCCAGATTGGTGGAGATAAACGTTTTGCCTTCACCGGGAAGTGCCGATGTGCAAAGCAAAACCTTCTCCTTGCCCTTCAAGACAAAGCCGAGATTGGTACGGAGATTACGGAACGACTCTTCCATCGTATCGTTGTTGTTCTCACGCACCACAATGGCACGCTCCTTCTCCTTGCCTCCCTTAACCAGGAATATATCGCTCAATACAGGAATCTTCGTCAGTTTCTCTATGTCGTTACGTCCTTCGATGCGGAAGCGCAACAGGTTCATCAGGTAAAGCACAACTGCCGGGAACGCGAAGCCCACGACCAGCGCGATAAGCATAATCATCTTGCGCTTGGGCGAAACGGGGTATGCCGAACTCTCAGGCAGGTCAACCACCGCCGCCTTGTTGACCGTTGAGGTCATGGAAATGGCGTTTTCCTCACGTTTCTGCAACAGAATCTGATAGAGGGTGGCCTTGACCGACTGCTCACGCCCGATATCAGCCAGCACACGTTCCTGTGTGGGGGTTGCCGAAAGGCGTTCCATGAACACATTGTATTGCTTGTCCACATTACTCTTCTGCACGCGCAGGTTTTCATATACCGTAGCCAAAGAATGACGTATACCGGGATAAAGCGTGGAGATGACATTGGTGGCGGCCACCACAGAAGGTGAAGTTTCGGGTGCGGTCTTGAGCAGACGGTTGCGCTCCATGACCTTTTCATTATATTCGGCTATCGTGCGGTTCAGCGAAGGGTCGCTCAATCCGAGGTTGGCCGGTATGACCTCCATGTAATTGTTAGGATTGTCCACATAATCCTTCAGCGACTTGACGAGCATCATCTGCGTCTGCAGTTCAATCTGCTTGTCCTGATAAGTCTCTATGCCGGAATAGGCGGAGGTGGCGTCCGCCGAAAGGTTGGCCAGACGGTTCTGTTTCTTGTACGACTCCAGTTTGGATTCGGTACCGCTCAACTCGCTGTTGACAATCTGTATACGCTGGTTGATGAAGGCTTCCGTCTTGAGCGCCACTTCGTTCTTCGCCTCATTGGCCGACTCGTTATAGACCCTGATCAGCTCGTTCAGGTAATCCTCGGAACGTTTGCGCTGCGTGTTGTTCATCGAGATGCGTGCAATCGTCGTCATCTTGCTGGTTGGCTCCACCGACAATCCGCCAGCGAACGCGTCGGCCATGGCCGACGGACGGGTGATGGACAGTTTCAACGTGCGGTTGCGCTGCACGCCACCGGGAGCCGGACGCAACGACACCCATCCGCATGGCGTCTTCACCCTTGCAGGAAGACTCTTCACATGGGTCTCGAACGTTCCATGACGTGTCTCGCCTTCCACATGATACCCGTTTTCCGTCGTCGAGATTTCCATTTTCACTATCGAGGACAATGTATCCAGGTCGGTAGGTGTCATATCGGCCACAATAGGTGAGTTGCCGTACAGCTCTTCATCCCGCACACGTCCCTCATAGGCATATCTTACATACAATTTCAGATTCGTCACGGCGCGTCGGGCCAGCATCTTGCTTTTCAGGATTTCCATCTCATTGTCGAAACCGCTACTGTTGTTCAGCATGCCCAGTTGCGAGAAATCGGCCATACTCCCTCCTCTTGAACGCCTATAGGTATCCTCGTCCTTAATCAGCACCTTCATCCATGAGGAATACACGGGCGACTGGTAGCGCAAATACACATAAGTGCACACCACACAAGCCACCACCGAAATCAGGAACCAATGCCAATGCAGTATGAACGCATCGATTATCTCACGGTAGTTAAAATCCGAGCCTTGCTCTTCAGCCACATTCTCGTTCGGGAAGGGATTGTTCGTCATATTTTCGTTTCTTTTATTTTCAGCCCACAAAAATAGGCGTTTTTTACAAAAGAACCAAATAAAAGCATCCCAAAGACGCGGAATATGTTATATATAGCGCTTTTATTTTTGAAAACAAAACATTTGCCCATAGAAATATAGCCTATTTAAAAATATTTCATTGTCAGGACCATGATATTCCGAAAAGATTTTTAACTTTGCAAGAGTAACTGCAAAAAATCTATTGTTCCATAATAATGAAGATACAGAATATTGAAGAGTCCGGCATCGTAAAGTTAGGTATAATATGTAACGACATATTCCTGATTATGCTGAGTTATTGGCTGTCGTTCGCGTTCATCCATGGTTTCACGAAGGTAAACACCTTTCCGTTCCCTGTGAAAATCTACATGATATTGGGCGCACTTACCGTCATCATCGCATCGCGTATCGCACCGCCTTTGTTTATCAAACGCATCGTATACGGAAACGATATTTTTACCCGTGCCATGTACGTGACCACACTACAGACTTTTTTCATGTTCGTTGCCATCGGGGGGCTGCAGGGTATCAATCCCACATACAAGGAGTTGCTCACAGGGGCCGCCATCTTTGCCACACTGCTGTGCTCCGAACGCATATTCCTGCACAAGATGCTGACCCGGCTCCGCTCGCGGGGAAAGAATCAGCGCCATGTGGTTTTCGTGGGCCATCCATGGATATTGACCGATGTATACAATACGTTCAGGGACAAGTCGCTGGGATTCTCCATGTGCGGCATATTCACCGGACAGGTCGTGCCGAAAGACATGCAGCTTCCCCTCTTGGGCAGCCGGCATGACGTCATACAGTACCTGAAGAACCATCCGGAGGTGAACGACATTTATGTGGTGCCCGACCCCAACTATGAACAGGAAACGATGGAAATCTTCCGCTATTGCGAGGACCACATGGTGCGTTTCTACGCTCTTCCTATCTTTCTGGACTTCCTGACCAAACGGATGGAGCTGTCGCATGTAGGCAACACCATGTTACTGTGTGTCCGCGACGAACCCCTCCAGAATATCACGAACCGTTTCATCAAACGCAGCTTCGACATTTTGGTATCCGGTATCTTCCTGCTCACGGTATTCCCAGTGGTTTACGTCATTGCCGGCATCATCATCAAACTGCAAAGCCCCGGCCCCATCATCTTCAAACAGAAGCGCAATGGATTGGACGGAAGAGAGTTTTACTGTCTGAAGTTCCGCTCAATGCACGTGAACAAGGATGCCGACCGGCTGCAAGCCACCGAGAACGACCCGCGCAAGTTCCGCTTCGGCGACATCATGCGGCGTACGAACATCGACGAGTTCCCGCAGTTCTTCAACGTATTCAAGGGCGACATGAGTTTGGTGGGTCCACGGCCGCACATGCTGATGCACACCCAAGAATATTCCCGCCTTATCCACCGTTATATGATACGGCATCTGGTAAAGCCGGGTATCACAGGATGGGCACAGATGCAAGGATTCCGCGGCGAGACCAAAACGCTGGAAGCGATGGAAGCCCGCGTAAAGGCCGATATATGGTATGTGGAGAACTGGAGCTTCTCCCTCGACCTGCGCATCATCTTGCGTACAGTCCTCAACATGCTCCGCCACAACGAAAAGAACGCTTATTGATTAACACTATAAAAAACAAAGACTATCATGAAAGGTATCGTACTGGCCGGCGGTTCGGGCACACGCCTCTACCCCATCACCAAAGGTGTGAGCAAGCAAATGCTTCCCATCTTCGACAAACCGATGATTTATTATCCCGTATCCGTACTGATGCTGGCGGGAATCCGTGACATATTGATCATATCAACCCCCAACGACCTTCCGGGATTCCGCCGCCTGCTGGGCGACGGCAGCGACTTCGGCGTACGCTTCGAATATGCCGAACAACCTTCTCCCGACGGACTGGCACAGGCATTCCTCATCGGACGTGAGTTTATCGGAAACGACAGTGTGTGCCTGGTACTCGGCGACAACATATTCCACGGCGCAGGATTCAGCGGCATGCTGCACGAAGCCGTAGCCAATGCGGAACAAGAAGGAAAAGCCACGGTGTTCGGCTATTGGGTGAATGACCCCGAACGCTACGGCGTGGCGGAATTCGACCGCGCCGGCAACTGCCTGAGCATAGAGGAGAAACCCGCACAGCCGAAGAGCAACTATGCCGTGGTGGGATTGTACTTCTACCCGAACGAGGTGGTGGACGTGGCTTCTACAATCAAACCGTCGGCACGCGGCGAACTGGAAATCACCACCGTCAACCAGGTATTCCTGGCCGACAAGAAACTGAAAGTGAAAACGCTCGGCCGCGGCTTCGCATGGCTGGACACGGGCACACACGACAGCCTTTCGGAGGCATCAATCTTCATCGAGGTCATAGAGAAGCGCCAAGGCCTGAAAGTGGGCTGCTTAGAGGGCATTGCTTACCGCCAAGGGTGGATTACGGCCGACAAACTGCGCGAAGTGGCACGCCCGATGATGAAGAACCAGTACGGCCAATACCTGATGCGTCTGAGCGAAGAAGACTACGAAACGGCATCTTCCGTATTCTGACACAACGGTGACATGATGGCACACTGATGACACGGATGCGACAGATGACCACAGATTTCTTGTTTTCTCCTTAATTATAAAAATTAATCTGTGGTCATCTGTCGCATCCGTGTCATCTTGTGTGCCATCACATCTGTGTGCCATTATCATCCCATCGCCATTTTACGGGTCAGTAGATATTTAGTGGGGATAAGCGTATAAGTTTGCGATTCTGAAGAG
>URKA01000047.1 GCA_900548345.1 uncultured Paraprevotella sp.
CCTCTTCAGAATCGCAAACTTATACGCTTATCCCCACTAAATATCTACTGACCCGAAAACAGCCGGAAAAGCAGCCATCCGAACCCGCCTGCAGACAAAAAAGAGACTGTCAAAGATTGCATCATTCGACCTCAAATCGTATCTTTGCAATATTATAACCAAAACGAACCCACATGGACGAACAAAAACACAACCTGTATGTCATTGCCGGGTGTAACGGGGCCGGGAAAACCACCGCCAGTTTCACCGTACTTCCGGAAATGCTTGACTGTCGGGAGTTTGTCAATGCCGACGAGATTGCTGCCGGACTCTCTCCCTTCAATCCTGAAGGAGTGGCGATACAGGCCGGACGCCTGATGATTGAGCGTATCATCCATCTACTGAAGGAAGGCGAGACTTTCGCGTTCGAAACAACCTTGGCCACACGCTCGTATGTCAAGCTTATCAAACAGGCACAAAAGCGAGGCTATTTCGTCACCCTGCTCTTCTTCTCGCTAAGCACACCGGAACAAGCCGCAAAAAGAGTGGCCAAACGGGTCAGCGAAGGCGGGCACAACATTCCACTTGACGTAATCTACAGGCGTTACGACAACGGATTGAGCAATTTGTTTAACCTGTACATGCCGGTTTGCGACTATTGGGCACTGTATGACAACAGCGTATGCCCCGCAGACAAAATTGCGTGCGGATGGAAAAATAAAAGAGTAACAATCATGGAACCTGCGGTTTATGAAAAATTCAAAAAGCAATATATCAAAGAAGACGCTAATGAGCGAAGCTGAAGTTGCCGAGATGCAACGCAAGATTGATCAAGGCATCCACCTGGCTCAGGAACGTCTGATAGAACGGGCGAAACATAATCATACAACGTTGATTATATCCCGCAACAACAAGGTGGTGGAGGTCAAGGCCGACGAGTTGTGATCTCTTCATCGACCCTGTGTCATAACAGGCGAAATTTCACACAAAGTCCGCACCGAAATGCGGACCCTTTCAACAACAGAATGTTCACCTGTCGCCATTCATCGCTGACAGGTGAACATATTTTCTTGCCCTCCAATCACAGCAGGCCTGACACCTTCTCCTTAGTTGATGCTCCATGCCAATGCGGCAGCCCCCAGCACGGCGGCCTGCGCATCGTCAAGTTGCGAAATCAGCATCTTGGCCTTGCCTTTGAATATATTCTGCACATTCTCGTCGTAACCCCTCTTGATAGGATCCATGATAAGGTTGCCCGCCTTAGTCAGTCCACCGAAGAACACGTATGCTTCTGGACTTGAGAAAGCGGTGAAGTTCGCACATGTACGTCCCAGCAGATACCCCGTGAACTCGTAGATGTCGCGCGCCAGTTTGTCGCCATGCTCCGCCGCCACCGACACGTCTTTGGAAGTCACCTTATCCAAAGGTATATTCCTCAATTCGCTTTCTTCGTTCCGTTTGGTCAGGAACTCACGGGCCGTACGTGCCACACCCGTAGCCGAGCAATAAGCCTCCAGGCATCCCTTGCGGCCGCACCCGCACAGACGTGCCTCCGGTCCGTAATCCACCACGGTATGCCCCAGCTCCCCGGCAAATCCGTCGCATCCGTACACCAGTTCACCATTGACCACAATACCGCTTCCCACGCCGGTTCCCAAAGTTATCATGATAAAGTTCTTCATCCCCTTGGCCACACCGTAAGTCATCTCTCCAATGGCCGCCGCATTGGCATCATTGGTCAGTACGACGGGAATTCCCAAACGTTCGTTGAACATCTTCGAAAGCGGAACGATTCCCTTCCACGGCAGGTTGGGCGCCAGTTCAATGTTACCTGTATAAAAATTACCGTTGGGAGCGCCGATGCCCATCCCCTTGATTTTGTCGATTCCTCCGACCTTCTCTATCAAGGGCCGCAATGCCTGGCAACAATTGTCCACATACACATCCAAATCATTCTGCTCCGCAGTTCTTATCGAAGTGGACGCTATGATATTGGCCTCGGCATCGACAATACCGAACACAGAATTGGTGCCGCCCAGATCAAGGCCTATCACATAAGGTTTTTCTTCCATTTCCTGAGTATAGATTTAAATAGTAAATAATTCAGTTTCTTACAAAGATAGGAATTTACGATGGATTTCAAAAGGAAATGTCACGTTATTTAGCTCTTTTAAAAAAAATAGAAGAGTTTCTTTTATAGTTTCATAAAAAAATCCCAATTTTGCAGTAATTATGTGGTTTGCACCTGTAAATACAATAGATTTGATTATAAAAGGATTCCTTATCGGAGTGGTCGCATCCGCCCCGATGGGTCCTGTAGGCGTCCTCTGTATCCAGCGCACACTGAACAAAGGACGGTGGTACGGCTTCGTTACCGGAGTCGGTGCCGCTTTCAGCGACATCGTATATGCCCTGCTGATGGGGTTCGGCATGAGTTTCATCATCGACTTCATCGAAGACAAAGACAACATGTTTTATCTTCAGCTTGCAGGTAGTGTCATGCTTTTCATCTTTGGGCTGTACACCTACCGTAGCGACCCGACCAGAATCATCCGGCCCACCTCACCCAAGAAAGGCACATTGGTCCACAACATGATGACAGGCTTTCTGATAACCTTTTCCAACCCGCTCATCATATTCCTCTTCGTGGCTTTGTTCGCACGGTTCACCTTTGTCGTACCCGACCACTTTATACAGCAGTCGCTGGGATACGTATCCATACTGATAGGAGCACTGGTGTGGTGGTTTGCACTGACATACGCCATCGACAAGGTACGCACCCGCTTCAACGTGAAACGGATCCGGACAGTAAACAAGGGCATCGGCATAGTGGTCATCATCGCAGCCGTGGCCGGTGTCATCATCACTTTGGCAGGTTTATCTCTATAATAATATGTATATAGCCCTACGACTGAAAAAAGAAAACATCGCTGAATATCTGCTCTACATGTGGCAGACGGAAGACCTGATTCGTGCCAACCGGCTCGACTTGGACACACTGAGGCAGAATTACCTCACCAAGTTCCAGGCTACGGGAAAATCCGCCGAAGAACTGGAAAAATGGTATGCCGACCTCATCAATATGATGCGAAGCGAAGGCATACAGGAAAGCGGACACCTGCAAATCAACAAGAACGTCATATCATGGCTTACAGATTTGCACCAATCTTTGCTTCACTCCACCAAATTTCCGTTCTACACGGCTGCCTATTACAAGGCACTGCCCTACATCGTGGAGCTGCGCAACAAAGGCGACAGGAAAGACATCCCCGAACTGGAAAACTGCTTCGATGCGCTTTACGGCGTCATGATGCTCCGGCTGCAACAGAAACCGGTCAACGAAGAAACCGCACGCGCCGTGGCAGACATCTCCAAAATGTTGGGCATGCTGTCGGAATATTACAAACAGGAAAAAGCAGGAACATTAAAATTGGATTAAAACAAAAACAATGGAAAATATACTCATCACAGGTTGCAACGGCCAACTGGGTAACGAGATGCAACTGTTGGCCAAAAAGTACGGTCAATACAAATACTTCTTCACCGATGTAGCGGAACTGGACATTACCGATGAAAGTGCCGTCCGGACATTCATCATTGAAAACCATATAGACTGCATCGTCAACTGTGCGGCATTCACGGCTGTAGACAAGGCCGAAGAAAGTGTGGAACTGTGCGACCGGCTCAACCACGCGGCTCCCGGTTACCTGGCAAAAGCCGTCAGCGAACAGGGCGGTTGCATGATACATGTGTCGACCGACTATGTGTTCGACGGCACAAACCATACCCCATACCGGGAAAACGAGCCCACCTGCCCGGCCACTGTATACGGACGTACCAAATTGGCCGGCGAAGAAGCTGTCATGCAGCACTGCCCGCAATCGGTCGTGATACGCACGGCATGGCTGTACTCCGCCTTCGGCAACAACTTTGTCAAGACCATGCTGCGCTTGGGACGCGAAAAGAAGAACCTCGGTGTCATCTTCGACCAAATCGGCACTCCGACATTCGCGCGGGATTTGGCAACAGCCATCTTCGCGGTTATCAACCAAGGTATCATACCGGGAATCTACCACTTCAGCAATGAAGGAGTCATCTCGTGGTACGACTTCACCAAAGCCATACACAGAATTGCCGGCATCGACACCTGTCAGGTAAGCCCCCTGCACACCGACGAATATCCCGCGCCTGCCCCCCGTCCTCATTATTCTGTATTGGACAAAACCAAAATCAAAGAGACATACCATATCGATATTCCTTATTGGGAAGATTCATTGAGAGAATGTATCAAACAACTGGAAAACGAATAATCAGCCCTTCATACGCATGAACGAAATAGAAAGAAGAAGAACCTTTGCCATCATTTCACATCCCGATGCGGGAAAGACCACGCTGACCGAGAAACTCTTGCTTTTCGGCGGACAGATACAGGTGGCGGGAGCCGTCAAGAACAACAAGATTAAAAAGACAGCCACCAGCGACTGGATGGAAATCGAAAAGCAGCGCGGTATCTCCGTCACGACTTCGGTCATGGAGTTTGACTACCAGGATTATAAAGTGAACATCCTCGACACACCCGGACACCAGGACTTTGCAGAAGACACATTCCGTACCCTGACCGCCGTAGACAGCGCCATCATCGTGGTCGACAGCGCGAAAGGCGTAGAGGCACAAACGCGGAAACTCATGACCGTGTGTCGGATGAGGAAGACTCCCGTCATCATATTCATCAACAAAATGGACCGGGAGGGAAAAGATCCCTTCGACCTGCTTGACGAACTGGAGAGCGAACTGCAAATCAAAGTACGCCCCTTGAGCTGGCCCATCAATCAGGGACAACGTTTCAAAGGGGTATATAACATATATGAACAGCGCCTTGACCTGTTCACTCCCGACAAACAGAAAGTAACCGAGAAGGTGGAAGTGGACATACATGGCGATGAGCTGGAAGCCCATGTGGGTAAGGCCGATGCCGACAAACTGCGCATGGATTTGGAACTCGTGGACGGAGTATATCCCGAATTCGATGTCGAGACTTATCTGGAAGCAGAAGTCGCACCGGTATTCTTCGGTTCCGCACTGAACAACTTCGGCGTGAAAGAACTTTTGGACTGTTTCGTGAAAATCGCGCCCAGTCCGCGCCCCACAAAAGCAGAAGAGCGCATGGTTGAACCGGAAGAACCGAAGTTCAGCGGATTCATTTTCAAGATAACGGCCAATATCGACCCGAACCACCGGTCGTGCATAGCATTCTGCAAAGTCTGTTCAGGCAAATTCGTGCGCAATGCGCCTTACTTGCACGTCCGTCAGGAGAAAACCTTGCGTTTCTCCTCTCCCACCCAATTCATGGCACAGAAGAAAAGCACCATCGACGAAGCCTACCCCGGCGACATCGTAGGTCTGCCCGACAACGGTATCTTCAAGATTGGAGACACGCTCACCGAAGGAGAAAAGATTCACTTCCGGGGACTTCCGAGTTTCTCGCCCGAAATGTTCAAATACATTGAGAATGCCGATCCGATGAAGACCAAACAATTGAACAAGGGCATCGAGCAACTGATGGACGAAGGTGTGGCACAGCTGTTCATCAACCAGTTCAACGGACGGAAAATCATCGGTACGGTGGGACAGCTGCAGTTCGAAGTCATCCAATACCGGTTGGAGAACGAATACAATGCCAAATGCCGCTGGGAACCGTTGAGCCTGTACAAGGCATGCTGGATAGAAAGCGACGACGAAGCCCAGCTTGAGGCTTTCAAAAAGCGCAAGTATCAGTTTATGGCCAAAGACAGGGACGGACGCGACGTGTTCCTGGCTGACAGCAACTATGTGCTGCAGATGGCACAGACTGACTTCGAGCACATCAAGTTTCATTTTACGAGCGAGTTCTAAACCCCACATATAAGGTCTGTTGCACATGAATATTGAAGAAGACATCAAACAAGCCGTCGAAACCATGCGAAAAGGCGGCATCATCCTGTATCCTACAGATACGGTCTGGGGAATAGGATGCGATGCGACCAACGAAGAGGCCGTCAGGAAGGTATACGAAATCAAGCGGCGCGAAGACAGCAAGGCACTGATATGTCTGGTCGACTCGGACAACCGCCTGCAACGATACGTCAAGGACGTGCCCAACGTGGCATGGGACCTGATTGAATATGCCACCAAGCCACTTACCGTCATCCTTGACGGGGCAAGGAACCTGGCACCGAATCTGACAGCCGAGGACGGAAGCATCGGCATGCGTGTCACCCGCGAAGAATTCAGCCGCCAATTGTGCTACCGCTTTCAGAAAGCCATCGTTTCCACATCAGCCAACATCAGTGGAGAACCCTCCCCTGCATGCTTCGCCGAAATCAGCGATGAAATCAAGAACGCCGTCGATTACATCGTACATTACCGGCAAAAGGAAAAGACCAAGGCACAACCGAGCAGCATCATCAAATTAGGAACAGACGGCGAAGTGAAAATCATAAGGAAATAGAATCATATCCCTCATGCATTCGGTAAGACATAAGTTTACCTTTTTCGAGCGCCTGCTCATCTGGCGCAGGATGAACTTCGGCGAAAGGAAGTTCATCCTGTTCATCAGTTTTGTCGTAGGTGTACTCACGGCTTTTGCCGGGCTGACATTGAAATGGCTCATCCATCAGATACAGCATTTCCTGACCTACCAGTTCGACGTGACAGCCTCCAACCCGCTTTACCTGGTTTATCCGGTCATCGGCATCTTCCTCACCGGACTCTTCGTGCGCTATATCGTGAAAGACGACATAAGCCACGGAGTCACCAAGATTCTCTTCGCCATAGCGCGCAAACAAAGTAAAATCAAGGCTCACAACACATGGTCGAGCGTCATGGCGAGTGCCATCACCATCGGATTCGGCGGGTCGGTCGGAGCCGAAGCTCCTATTGTACTGACCGGTTCCGCCATCGGTTCCAATCTCGGACGTCTTTTCCGCATCAACAGCAAGACCATGATGCTTCTGGTGGGATGCGGAGCTGCCGGAGCGGTGTCGGGCATCTTCAAGGCACCCATTGCCGGACTGGTTTTTACGCTGGAGGTTCTGATGATTGACCTCACCATGGGTTCGTTGCTCCCCCTTCTGGTGTCGTGTGTGACCGCGGCCGGTGTCACATTTGCCTTTTCAGGCACCGATACGGTTTTCGAGTTTCACCTGATTAACGGCTTTGCCGTAAACAAGATTCCGGCATATATATTACTAGGTGTATTCTGCGGTCTGGTCTCATTATACTTCACACGTACCATGAATTCGCTTGAAGACATCTTCCGCAAGCACGCCAATCCCTACGTCAAACTGCTTATGGGAGGTGCCATGCTCAGCATACTGATTTATCTCTTTCCCTCACTTTACGGCGAAGGTTACGACCTTATCCGCCTGCTGTTGAACGGAAGCGGTCCGCAGGAATGGGATACGGCGATGGACAGCTCTCTGTTCTACGGACACGGCAACCTGCTGTTGCTCTACCTCTCCCTCGTACTCATCTTCAAAGTCTTTGCCTCCACCGCCACCAACGGCGGAGGCGGATGCGGCGGTATCTTTGCTCCCAGCCTCTTTCTCGGATGTATATCCGGCTTCATCTTCGCACGCTTGTGGAACATCTACAAGGTGGTGGACATCAGTCTTTCGGAAAGGAATTTTGCCATGATAGGCATGGCCGGACTGATGAGCGGCGTGATGCATGCCCCGCTGACCGGTATATTCCTCATCGCCGAACTGACCGGAGGATACCAGTTGTTCATGCCCTTGATGATTGTATCCGTCTGCGCATACCTCACCATCATCTCCTTTGAACCACACAGCATCTACTCCATGCGTCTGGCCAAGAGAGGCGAACTGCTCACGCATCATAAAGACCGCGCCGTACTGACGCTTATGAGTCTTGACACGGTCATCGAAAAGTACGACGAGTACCTCTATCCCGACATGGACCTGAGAGACTTGGTAAAGAACATATCGAACTCACGGAGAGACGTATTTCCCGTAGTAGACCGCCAAAAGAAACTTGTAGGCATCATCTATCTGGACAATGTGCGCCCCATTATGTTCCGTCAGGAACTATACCACCGCTTCAAGGTGGGGGAACTGATGACAGAACCGCAAGCCAGACTGAACATCAACGACTCCATGGACGTGGTCATCCTCACCTTCGACAAGACCAACGCATGGACACTTCCCGTGGTGGACGGCGAAGGCACGTTCATGGGCTTCATCCGCAAGTCGCACGTCCTGATGAACTATCGCAAGACAATGGCCGACCTGTCTGACGACTAACACACCAAAAAACGTATGAAAAAGGAAGATTTGAGAATCGTATACATGGGAACCCCTGAGTTCGCCGTAGAAAGCCTGAGATGCCTTGTCGAAGGCGGTTACAATATTGTAGGCGTCATCACGATGCCGGACAAGCCCGTAGGTCGCCACCAGGACACGCTGCAGGCAAGTCCTGTCAAACAATATGCCGTATCGAAAGGACTGCGTGTGCTGCAAGCGGAAAGACTGAAAGACGAAACGTTCCTTGAAGAACTGCGTTCGCTGAAAGCCGACCTCCAGATTGTGGTGGCATTCCGGATGCTGCCCGAAGTGGTATGGAACATGCCGCCTTTGGGCACATTCAACCTGCACGCCTCGCTGCTCCCGCAATACCGGGGAGCGGCCCCCATCAACTGGGCCGTCATCAATGGCGACACGGAGACCGGCATCACCACATTCTTTCTGAAACATGAAATCGATACGGGAGAGGTCATACAGCAAGTGCGCATCCCCATTGCCGATACCGACAACGTGGGAACGGTGCACGACAAACTGATGATGCTCGGCGGCAAACTGGTGGTGGAAACCGTCGACCGGATTCTGGAGGGAAGCGTAAAAAGCATTCCCCAGGAACAGCTCCACACTGACGCCCCCCTGCGGCCAGCCCCCAAGATATTCAAGGAAACCTGCCGCATCGACTGGCAGGGCAAGACGCTCAAACAGCTCTACGATTTCGTCCGCGGCCTTTCTCCCTACCCGGCCGCATGGTGCGAGATGCAGGACAAACAGGGAAAGACCTACACGATGAAGGTTTACGAGACGGAAAAAGAACCTTGTACCCACAACGATGAGACCGGCTCGGTAATCAGCGACGGACGCACCTATCTGAAAGTTGCCGTGCGCGAAGGCTACCTGCACCTGAAAGAAATCCAGCTCTCAGGCAAGAAGCGGATGCGCACCGAAGACTTCCTGCGCGGCTTCCGCATAGAGAGCGAACTCATGATGAAATAAGACGGCAAAATTCTTCACCTGTGAGCGATGATTTCTTCACCTGTGAAGGATTCATCGCTCACAGGTGAAGAATTCATCGCACACAGGTGTGCATTTTAGGGGTCAGTAGAAAATTAGTGGGGGAACTCTTTTCAGGTTCGCAAATTATCCCG
>URKA01000048.1 GCA_900548345.1 uncultured Paraprevotella sp.
AAATGGAATCGGCCCTTTCTTTCTATTGCCTCCTAAAGTTTAGCGGACAGTAATACTTTTTAATAGGAATATCAAGTTGGTTTCCTCAGAATGATAACATCCCCCGATTAGAATCTTTTCAACTAATCGGGGGATGTCGTATGGCGTTACGCCCTTTTTATTTGTTCAGATAATGCCGGGCGACCTCCAGGGCCACGTTGATGTTCGGACAAATGTTCTTTTTGCCGAGGAATTCGTAGAAACCGCTCTTCTTCAAGGTCTCGTGCACTTTAGGGTTGACACCGGAAAGGATGACGTGTACACCCTCTTTATGACTCATCTCGCAGAGGTTGGTCAGGTTGTGGATTCCCGTTGAGTCGATGAACGGAACCTTTCTCATACGGATGATACGCACCTTCGGACGTTCGTTGGTCTGCATCACCACTTCCTCGAAACGGTTGGCGATACCGAAGAAGTACGGGCCGTTGATTTCATATACCTCCGTGTGGTCCGGAATAACCAGATGCTCCTCCTGCAATACGGTGCCATCGGTGTCCGTCGGAATGATTTCATCCTTGAATATGTTCACTTCGGTGGTTTCCATCACACGTTTGATGAAGATGAGGCAAGCCAGTACCAGACCGAACTCGATGGCTACCGTCAAGTCGAAGATGACGGTGAGGAAGAAAGTGATGAGCAGTACGGCCACATCGGCTTTTGGATTGTTCAGCAACTCGCGGAACGTGCGCCATCCGCTCATGTTGTAGCTGACAATTACCAATACACCGGCCAGGCAGGCCATGGGGATATATTGTGCCAAAGGCATCAGCAGCAGGAATATCAGTAGCAGGACTACGGCGTGTATGATGCCCGCCACCGGTGTGCGTCCGCCGTTGTTGATGTTGGTCATGGTACGTGCGATGGCTCCCGTGGCGGGGATTCCGCCGAAAATGGGAGAGAGGATGTTGGCGATACCCTGTCCTACAAGTTCCTGGTTGGAGTCGTGGCGGTCGCCGATGACGCCGTCGGCCACGGTGGCCGAAAGCAGAGACTCTATGGCACCCAGTACGGCAATGGTGATGGCCGGAGATACAAGTTGCTTGATGGCCGTCCAGTTCAGGTCGGGCACATTCATGCCCGGCAGTTCGGCTTTGATGGAGAAACGGTCGCCGATGGTTTCCACGCTTGTGGCAAGGCCATATTGTTTCAGCAGGTACACGCCGACAGTCATCACGATGATGGCGATGAGCGAACCGGGCACTTTGTGCGAAATCTTGGGCGACAGGGCGATGATGGCCACGCTCACCAGACCGACACCCGTAGCCCACCAGTCGATGGTGGTGAAGTGGTGTACGTAGACAATCCATTTCTCGATGAAGTCCGCCGGAACATCAGTGATGGACAGTCCGAACAGGTCTTTGATTTGTGTGGTGAAAATCGTGACGGCGATACCGCTCGTAAAGCCCACTACGATGGGGTAAGGGATGTATTTGATGATGGTGCCAAGGCGGAATACTCCTAATAATATAAGGAATATGCCGGCCAGGATTGTGGCGATAAGCAGACCTGTTTCACCATATTGCTGGATGATGCCGTAGATGATGACGATGAAAGCTCCTGTCGGTCCTCCGATTTGCACGCGGCTTCCGCCGAACAAAGAGATGGCAAGACCGGCGATGATGGCCGTGATGATACCTTTCTCAGGTGTTACGCCGGAGGCGATACCGAAAGCGATGGCCAATGGCAAGGCCACGATTCCCACAATAATGCCCGCCATGATGTCGGCGGTCAGTTTGCCCTTGTCATACTCCTTCAGGTCGAGGAACAATTTGGGCTTGAATTCAAATTTGTTCATATATAATACGTATTGATGCTTCTTGCAATCTTTTTCCCTTAATAAAGCGGTGCAAAGGTAGTGATAATATGTGATAGTTTCTAATAAAATGCTAAAGAATGTTTCTTGTTTCAGGTATAATTGTGCGGGACGGTGCAAAAACTTTGTTCTGCCGATACTATTTCCGTGAAAAACTGCCGATGGAAAGAATTAAATGTTATATTTGCAAAAATATTAATTAATCACATTAAATTCATTAAATTATGTTTGAAGGACAACCTAAAGGACTTTATGCTCTGGCTTTGGCCAATACGGGCGAAAGGTTCGGGTATTACACCATGTTGGCAGTGTTCGTGCTGTTTTTGCAGGACAACTTCGGATGGTCTGCCGGTCAGGCAGGGACTGTGTATTCATCGTTCCTGATGTTCATTTACTTTTTACCGTTTATCGGCGGTATCTTGGCCGATAAGTTCGGCTATGGAAAAATGGTGACGACGGGCATATTCATTATGTTCTTCGGCTATTTGTTCTTGTCTCTTCCTCTTGGGAGCGGTATTACGGCTGTATCTGTTATGTTTGCCGCTTTGGCCATGATCTCGGCCGGAACCGGTCTGTTTAAGGGAAACCTACAAGTGATGGTAGGTAACCTTTACGACTCCCCTGAGTTGCAAGGCAAGCGTGATTCGGCCTTCTCTATTTTCTATATGGCCATCAATATCGGTGCCATGTTTGCACCGACGGCTGCGGTCAAGATTATGGATTATGCACAGACGGTATTGGGCTATTCCAAGTCCGACTCCTACCATTTCGCTTTTGCGGTGGCTTGTATTTCGTTGATTATATCCATTGCCATTTATTACAGTTTCCGCGCGACGTTCAAGCATGCCGAAGGTGGAATCAACCCTGCTGTGCGTCAGGAAGTCAAGCAAGCTGTCGACCAGCTTACTCCGCATGAAACGAAAGAACGTATCGTGGCTTTATGTCTGGTATTTGCCGTAGTGGTATTCTTCTGGATGTCATTCCATCAGAACGGCTTGACGCTGACCTATTTTGCGCGTGACTATGTGGCCACTTCAAGCGCGGGAGCACAGTCGATGCTCTTCGATGTATGGAATCTTGTACTCGGTATCATTTCCATTTACAGTCTTTTTGCGGTGTTCCAGAACAAAACGACAAAAGGAAAGGGTATTGCGGCGTTCATTCTGATTTTATGTCTGTGCGGGTTATATTACAGGTATCTCTCTCTCGAAGGAAGTGTTTCCGTGGATGCGCCTATCTTCCAGCAGTTCAATCCCTGCTTTGTGGTAGGTTTGACTCCGGTGTCCATCGCGTTGTTCGGTTGGTTGGCCAAGAAAGGGAAAGAACCTTCGGCTCCCCGCAAGATTGGGCTTGGAATGTTGGTGGCCGGTGCCGGTTATGTGTTGATGATGCTGGGGTCTTCCGGTCTTGCCACTCCGGATGTGCAGGCGGCAGCTATCGAGGCCGGTGAAGAAGTGGCACGTATCAGTCCCAACTGGCTGATATCAACTTATCTGGTACTTACTTTCGGTGAGCTTCTTCTTTCTCCGATGGGAATTTCTTTCGTGTCCAAGGTGGCACCTCCCAAGTACAAGGGCATGATGATGGGTGGTTGGTTTGTGGCTACAGCCATCGGTAACTTCCTGACCGTGATACCGGCATTGCTTTGGGGAGACATGTCGTTGACCATTGTTTGGGGCGTGCTTGTCGTATTGTGTGTACTTTCGTTCCTTTTCATCTTCTCATTGATGAAGAGGTTGGAAAAAGTTGCCTGATTAAATCAGAGATGAGAGAATAAACATGAAGAGCGCCGTTATCATCGCATAGCGGCGCTCTTTCTTGGGTGATAGACAGAAGTAATGACTTATATGAAGGAAGAAAAGAAACTGCCGCCCGTGGTGTGGGCGTTCGTTCCCCTGTTGATATTGATTGTGCTGCTGGTGTGTGTTATCTCCGCTTTTGGGAGCGACGCGCTGTCCGGCGCGAGCCAGATTGTGTTGCTCGTCACGGCAGCCTGCTGCATACTGATAGGCTTCGTGCTGAAGACCATGCATTGGGACGACTTTGAGCGTGCCGTGAACGAGAATGTCAGCAGTGTGTCGCAGGCCATACTGATACTGTTGCTGATTGGTGCCGTGGGCGGTTCGTGGATGGTGAGCGGCATCGTGCCCACGATGATATACTATGGCATGCAAATCATTAATCCCCATTGTTTTCTGGTGTCTTCCTGCCTTATCTGCGCCGTGGTGTCGGTGATGACCGGCAGCTCGTGGACTACCATCGCCACCATCGGCATCGCTTTGCTGGGCATCGGCAAGGCGCAGGGCTTCGGCGAAGGATGGATTGCCGGCGCCATTGTTTCGGGAGCCTACTTCGGGGACAAAATCTCGCCGATGAGCGAGACTACCGTCTTGGCATCCTCTACTACGGGAACCCCCTTGTTCACGCACATCCGCTATATGCTCTACACCACCATCCCGGCTTTCGTAATCGGACTGGTCATCTTTACCGTGGCCGGCTTGCTCTACACTCCGGAGACGGTGCAGAATATCGCCGCTTTTTCCGAGGGGCTGGGGCGTGTTTTTGTCATCTCCCCGTGGCTGATGGCCGTGCCGTTGGTTACGGCCGTCATGATAGCCCGTCGGTTGCCTGCTGTGGTCATCCTGTTTTGCGCCACATTGCTGGCCTGTGTGGCTGCAACGCTGGTGCAGACAAACTTAGTCGACAGTATTGCAGGCGGTGACACCGGTTCGTGGATGAACCGTTTCCGGGGAGTAATGATTCTTGTGTATGGCAGTACCAGCCTGGAGACCGGCGTGCCGGCTTTGAATGATCTTGTGGCCACGCGCGGCATGGCCGGTATGATGAGCACCGTGTGGCTCATCTTCTGTGTGATGATATTCGGCGCATCTATGAGTGCAACAGGGATGATAGAGAGTATCATGCGGATGTTTATCCACCGTGCCCGTACCACATTTTCCCTTGTCGGCTCCACGGTAGGCGTGGGATTGTTCATGAACATCGTGTGTGCCGACCAGTACCTCTCCTTGATTCTGACGGGCAACATGTTCAAGGAAGTCTACAAGCGCATGGGGTACGAGAGCCGTCTGTTGAGCCGCACCTCGGAGGATGCCGTGACAGTGACGTCCGTACTCATCCCGTGGAACTCTTGTGGCATGACGCAGTCCATGGTGCTCGGCGTGCCTACCTTGGTCTACCTTCCTTACTGTTTCTTCAACTATCTCAGTCCGGTCATGACGCTTCTCATGGCTGCCATCGGTTACAAGATCCGACGAGTGGTTGCGATGGCACACAGATGACACGAGATGTGACAGATGCCCACAGATTTTCTTTTTGCCTTGCGGGGGTGGACGATGGCACACAGATGACACGAGATGCGACAGATGCCCACAGATTATTCTTTGCCTTGCGGTATTGGACGATGGACCGCGGATGAGTCGGATACTGCGGATGAACGCGGATTTTCTTTGCCTTGCGGATGAAGGGGGTGGCACGCCATGTTGAGTGATGGCACGCATGACACAGATTGAGCGGATAAGCGAGGACATTTTCTCATTAAGAAAAAGAAAGAATCTGTGGTCATCTGTCGCATCTTGTGTCATCTGTGTGCCATCGTCCAACTCCGCAGGGGTATGTCCTGCGTTTAGCGCTCTTCCCAGATTTCGCTCATTGCTTTCCGTGCCTTCTCCGGCACCTCGTCTGTTGCCGGATAACCGAGTGGGATGATGGCCACGGGATAAAGGTGTTCGGGCAGGTTGAACAATTCGCTGCAAAGCTGTACGCGGAAATTGCATACCCAGCATGTGCCCAGCCCTTGTTCGGCAGCAGCCAGACAAAGGTGTTCGATGGCGATGGCCGCGTCGATGTCGGCATGGTTCTTCTCGTCGTAGCGGCGGGTCCAGGCCTCCTGCCTGTTTTCGCATACCAGAATGTATATGGGAGCTTCCTTGAACCATTCGCGGTCGTAACACTGGTGCAGCAGGCTGCGGCTTTCCGCCGACGAGCAGGTGATGAAATGCCACGGCTGCCTGTTGACGGCCGAGGGAGCCAGACGGGTGCATTCCTTGATATATTCCAGTTTGTCGGCCGGAACCGCCTCTTGTTTATAGGCACGTACGGAATAACGTGCCTGGCATAGTGTCTTGAAATCCATAGTGTTTATATTTGAAGATTTGTGCGGCAAATGTACGTAAAAAAGAGGCTTGATGTATAAATTCCTGTGAAAAAAAGTTGATATTATGTTACGGCTACATGTTTTCACCTTTTTTATCCTGATTTTTTTGCCATACAGGATATGAAATCCTACCTTACACCCGGATTTCCGAGTGATGCCGTTCCGGAGCGGCTCGCAGAAGAGACCCACAGAAAAAAGGTATTACTTATTTAAAAGAAAAAGATTATGTTGACACAATTAGTTATCACCACCATGACAGCGGTATTTACGCTGCCGGAGTTGCCTTACGAGGCCAGTGCATTGGAACCCGTCATCAGTAGGGAAACCATAGAATATCATCACGGCAAGCATCTGCAGGCATACGTGAATACACTTAATACGTTGGTCAAGGGAACGGAATACGAGAAGATGAACCTTGAGGAAATCGTATGCAAGGCTCCAGCCGGACCGTTGTTCAACAATGCGGGACAGGTGCTTAACCATACACTCTATTTTGAACAGTTCCGCCCTGCAAACTCCGGACAGGATGCCGTGCCGCAGGGGCGTCTGGCTGAGGCCATCGACAAGGCGTTCGGAAGTTTCGATGAGTTCAAGACCAAGATGGCCGCGGCCTCTACCGGCCTGTTCGGTTCGGGATGGGCATGGCTGGCCCAGAATGAGAAGGGTGAGCTCTCCATCGTGCAGTGTCCCAATGGCGGCAATCCAGTGACGATGGGCCTGCGTCCGCTTTTGGGCGTGGATGTGTGGGAGCATGCCTATTATGTAGACTACCGTAACCGTCGTGCCGACCATGTGGCGACCTTGTGGCAGATTGTCGACTGGGATGTGGTGGCATCAAGGATGAAATAATGCGGCGGACGGGTAAGGCTGTCTTGTGCGATAGATAGAAAAAGGGCCGGCAGAGGGTATGGCACAATGGTGCGGAAAATCTCTCGTTGCCGGCCCTTCTTGTGTATATGTCATTTGTTTTTCGGAAGATTGCCCGTGATTCCCAAACGGTATGAAGGTGTGGAACCGTATTTTTTCCTAACTTTGCAGATGGGCGGTCAGGCCCATAGGGAATCATAATGTGAAATGTCTAAACGAAAAAACATGTATCGGATAATTCTTGCTTTGTGGATGACGGTTGTATCGTCCTTTTCTTTCCTTATATATGCCCAAGAGGGGCTGGCTTTCGAACCGAACCGTCCGGTGGGAGAGCCGAAAGGCATCTACCCCGGAAGGGTGGTCATGGCAAGGGATGCCGGAATCGCGAAATGGGACGGACAGACGGGACATTGGTGGGATGAAGGCAATATCGACCAGGCGGCGCTCGACCGTCTGTATGACAACTCGGTCTGTAAACTGGCGGGAACGAAAGACCCGGAGTCGGCCTGGAAGAAGATTTTCAAGTACCATAACCGGGAGACGGGACGCGGACGCAGGGGCTATAAAAAGGGAGAGACGGTCGTAGTGAAGATTAATCTCAATAACACCTACCATACCGATGACCGAGACAACGACATCGACCAGTCGCCTCAGGCTACGGTGGCATTGCTCAGGCAACTTACGGAGAAAGCCGGCGTGCCGCAGAAGTGTATTACGGTCTATGACGCCACAATCGGGTGGAAGAGAAGGGCTATTCCGGACAGGCTTTATAAGCCGGTGCATGCCTTGTTTCCGGAAGTCAGATGGATGAGTGCCGATGGCTCCGAGGGCATAGAGCCGGCAAATTGGGTCAAGGGTGCAATAACCTATACGAACCCGGACGTGACGCTCGGCACAAGTTTGCCCAAAGCCGTGGTCGAGGCTGATTATCTTGTCAATACGGCTCTCTTGAAAGGGCATGAGATAACCGGAGTCACTCTTTGTGCCAAGAATCATTTCGGCTCGATACAATTCCCGGCGAGGATGCATGGTTCGACTACCGTCAGCCAGATGAAGGGGAAGGAAGGCGACTATAGTGCGTATGTGGACCTGATGGGCTGCCCCAACTTGGGCAAGAAGACACTGGTGTATATCGTAGACGGACTTTACGGGATGCAGACCAATGTAGGCGCGCCCCGTCCCGACCGCGACCGTTGGAAGATGTTCGGCGGGGAGTGGAGCTCATGCTATTTCATGTCGCTCGACCCTGTGGCCATTGAGAGCGTCTGTCTTGATTTCCTTTATGCGGAGTTCGGTAATGACCTCGGTTTCAGTGGGGCGCCGCAGTTTGAAAAAGGGGCAAGCCGAAACTGCGACAACTATCTCAAAGAAGCGGCAAAAGGGTATAATGCCCGATACGGAGACTACAGTCCTAACGGCATGAGAACAGGAAGTCTGGGTGTGTTCGAGCACTGGAACAATCCTGTCGAGCGGCAATACAGCCGCAACCTCGGATTATCCGAGGGGATTGAACTGTTTATGCTGGAATGAGGCTTCCGTCCGGCCTTGCGTGCCCCGTGTAATTCTATAGGGATATATTCGTAAATCCTGCCACAGGAAAAGGATACTTGCATCGTGATGTCTTGCAAGTATCCTTTTCTTATTATTACTGTCCGCTAAACTTTAGGAGGCAATAGAAAGAAAGGGCCGATTCCA
>URKA01000049.1 GCA_900548345.1 uncultured Paraprevotella sp.
GCCGACCCTCTGCTTGTAAGGCAGATGCTCTGAACCAGCTGAGCTAAACGCCCGTCCTCTTTCGTTCTAAAGCGTTGCAAAGGTACGTCTTTTTTTCGAGCCTGCAAATTTTTGGGTGCATTTTTTCAAAAAAAACTGAGCGAAAAGTATTCCACCCAAGAGTCTATCAGACGGACTTCCACTTTTTCATTCCTATTTTTTATTGATTTCACTCCATTTGGGAGGATTCACATGAAGCAGATTCTTCACAAAGAAATCAAAGCGTTTATGTTCTCCGAACTGCTCTCCCATCGTGTGATGAACACCCGGCAAAACAACCAGTTCAAAATCTTTGTTTGCCTTGATGAGGGCATCGGCAACCTGATAAGTGCTGGCAGGATCCACATTGTCGTCAAGTTCTCCTACCACCAGCATCAAGGCTCCCGTCAGTTTATGGGCATTATAAACGTTGCTGCATTCCACATAAGCACTGTCTACAGGATACCCCATCCATTGCTCGTTCCACCAAATCTTGTCCATACGGTTGTCATGGCAACCGCATGACGAATAGGCCGCTTTATAGAAATCGCCATGCAGCAACACCGCAGTCGTGCTCTCCTGCCCTCCTGCCGAAGCTCCGAATATACCGATGTTTTCAGTGTCCATATAGGAATATTTGCGTGCCGCAGCTTCTATCCACAGACGACGATCCGGGAAACCGGCATCTTTCAAGTTCTTATAACATATCTCTTCAAACTTCTTTCCGCGCCAGGAGGTTCCCATACCATCAAGCTGCACCACAATGAACCCTAATTCCGCCAAGGCCGTCATGTTCCAATTATAGGGGATGAAGCTTTTGGGGGTATAGGCACTGCCCGGACCGGCATAAATATATTCTATCACCGGATACTTACGGTTGGGATCGAAATTGACCGGCCTTTGTATGATGCCCCAGATATCGGTCTGCCCGTCACGGCCTTTTGCCACAAAGACTTCCGGGGCACGCCATCCGGCAGCCTGCAATGCACTGATGTCCGCTGTCTCAAGTGTGCGCACCAACTGCCCGTCGGTTGTCCGCAACTCCGTCACCGGTGCCTGGTCTACTTTAGAATAAGTATCTATCAGATATCGGAAATCCGATGAAAAACGTGCCTCATGGTTTCCTTCCGCCGGAGTAAGGCTCACCATATTCTTGCCGTCAAGCCCGATACGGTAATAATGCACAAGGTACGGGTCTTCGCCCTTATTGACACCGGAAGCCGCAAAATACACAAGCCCCGCATCCTCATCCACCTTAATCACTTCCCTTACACACCAATCGCCTTTGGTAATCTGGCGGATGACTTTCGACTTATTCACATCATACAGATACAAGTGGTTCCAGTTGTCACGCTCACTCATCCAGACAAGACGGCTTCCGTCACGATAATCATAACGGAAATAGCGGTTATAATTGACAAACGTCGGCGAAGTCTCTTCCACAACGGTACGCATAATCCCGTCTTCTGCATTCATGGCATAAATACGGAACAATTTATGACCGCGCTGATTGTATTCCATCGTCACTTCGCGACTGTCCGGCGACCATCTGAAATTACCGAGGTCATACTGGTTTTCGCAAAGTTTCATGTCGCCCGTCACTGCCTCTCCGGTTGTCGTATCGAATATTACCGGTGTTTTTTGCGGAAGTTTGTCACCGGGTTTGGCATACTCCTGCCGGTGCAAAAAGGGTTGCAACTGGTCGGAAGGCGAAGACTCCACGTAATGCACATATCGTTTCTGCACAGGCTGCCGACGGCAGACAAAAATATAACGTGAATCAGGCGACCACAGGATGCGGTTGGAATAATAATCCGCCAACGTACCGTCCTGACTCAGGATTCGCTTTTCGGTATAAGGTTTTCCCACCTCATGCAACACTACATTATATCCTTCGATATATGCTTCCGTCTTCCCGTCTGGCGAAACCACCGGATAAGCGGTATTTTCTTCATCCACTTCCATCCAATGGCGTTCCTTATGACGTCCGAAACGTGGCTTTCTCCGCTGTGCCGGCTTCTTGCCCAGCACTTCATTCATCTCTTGCTCCGTCTGATAGGTCGTGACGGTTCCATCCGCAGCATTCCCCACCACATAACGGCGCCCTTCCGGTGTGTCTATATAATAATGGTATATTGCAGTGGAATCTTTCCATCCCACATTGTGCGCCCAATGATACACTTTCGACCCGTTGAAAACTGAACTCAGGCTGTATGCACGGTTATAGTCCTCCAATGTCCCCTGTGCCGACAAAGAACCGGCAGACAACAGCGACAGGACCACAGAAAAGAACAGCATTCCTTTTCGTCCGGAAATTCTCTTATATGAATTATAAGGAATAACCGTCAACGATTTCATGAAGATTTCCTTTACTTCCATAATGATTTTCTTATTTAACGCAGAACCGGTAATTGTATTGTGTTGTCTCTTCCCATTATTTCAAGCCTTGCAAGCCCCCAAACGTGGACCTGTCGGCAGGTATCCTATTGATTCACTTTCCATTCTATCACACCGCCGCTCTCACCTTTCTGAAGCTGAGCCACAATCTTCAAACCTGTGGTACGTACCGGTTTAAAATCCACACTGTTATAACAATCCCGTGCAACTCCGTAATGGCTCGCCTCTTCCACTTCCTTCCAGTCGTTGCCATCCTTGTAATACAGTGTCCAACTCTCCGGCACACGGTAATTGCCGTCATAATGGTCGAAATCCAACCAATATACCTGTACGTTGCTCACCTCGCGCTCCTTGTCAAGTTCGTATGAAATACTTTCTTTTGTACCATATTTCAGCCACCAGTAGTGATAAGGTTTACTTGTATCTGACGAACGCAACGGCTCCCATTGGTCGTTGACCCCCCAGGCTTCCCCTTCCACAGCCGCCGTTTCGGGCGCATCCTTCTGAATGGCACTCTGGTAGAATATCGTACGTGCACGGCTGGCAATGGAAGGTTGCGGTTTCACCGTCGCATAAACCGGAGATTCCGGTATCCACACCACCATCTGGTCGCTTCCGCGGTTGTTCCAAGTGGAATAAGGGATAGCCTTGAAGGTAACACGACTCACCGTACCATCCTGCTCCACCTGCTCGGCATCTCCGGTAAGTTCCACAATTCCACCCAATTTATCGGCATTATAGACCGCCTTCACCGGTGTATCGGGCAATATGACTTTATTGAAGACACATGAATCCGCCTGGTCCTGTCCTTCAAGACAGTAAACTACCGGTCCGCGCTCCAAAGCGAGTTTGCCACGGTCGTCCTGCACATTGTCGTTGGCACGCACACGACGCACGTTCATCGGCAAACTGATATCCACCTTATCACCCTTTGCCCACTTGCGGTCTACAACCACATAACCGTTGTGCAAGGTTCCGTCTACAGGTTGCCCGTTCACCATCACCGTATATTTTTCAGGCGCATCCGCAAACGAATACAGTTTTGTTGCCACTGGACACTCCAATGCCCATGAAGGAATACGGAACATAATGCTGAATCTGCCGCTCTTGCGGGGATTAACCGTAACGGCAATATCTCCGCTCCACGGATAATCGGTCTGCTGGACAATCTCCACACCGTTCATCTTTGCCGTACCCTGAATGTAGAGGTTCACAAAAATGTCCTTTCCGCGCGTAGCATACATATAATGAGGTACGGAAGCTACGAAACGGGTCACGTTACCCGGACAGCAGGCACAACCGAACCAGTGTTGGCGTTCATGCTGCCCCATTGATTCGAGCGGATTGTCATAGAAAAAGCAATCACCGCTGAGGGAAACACCGCTCAGCACACCATTATACAGCGCACGTTCATATACATCCACATACTTTGCATCACCGGTAGCCAGAAACATACGGTAGTTCCAATACACATTGGCAATGGAAGCACAGGTTTCAGAATAAGCAGTCATGTTGTTCAACTCATAATCAGGTCCGAAACCTTCTCCCTGCGCCCGGCTGCCGATGCCACCGGTAATATAAAGTTTCCTGCCTGCCATATTGTTCCAGATACGCTCCAATGCATGGAAATAAGCCGTGTCACCCGTCAGGTTTGCCACATCCGCCACACCGGAATAAAGATATCCCGCACGTACGGCATGGCCTACAATCTCCTCCTGCTGCAGGATTGGCATGTGGTCCTGACTGTATTCGCTGAGACGATGCCCGTCCGTACCCCGTCCGGTTTCCTCCACAAAGTAACGTGCCATATCGAGGTATTTCTTATCGCCGGTTACCTTATAGAGCTTGCAAAGGGCCATTTCCAGAATGGGATGGCCGGAAGGACGGTGAATCTGTCCTTCGGCATCGCCAAAGGTTTTGCAAATCAAGTCGGCATTCTTGATAGCCACATTCAGAAACGAACGTTTTCCGGTTGCCTTATAATGCGCAACTGCTGATTCAATGAGATGCCCGGAGTTATACAATTCGTGCGAATTGATTTTCTCCCAACGGTGCGTGCCCCACCAGCCCGAAAGACGCGTACACTTGTTGGTGACGCAAGTGGTGATATATCCGTCAGGTTCCTGTGCACGGGCGATAATATTAATCACACTATCCAGATAATGGTCCAACCGGGCATCATAGTGCACGGCAAGACTGTAACTGGCTCCTTCTATGACTTTATAAGGATCGGTATCATCAAAAGAGAAATCGCCCTTATGTTCCCCTTTCATTATGCCGGCTGCAATAGCGAAATTATCAAAACGCCCGTTCTTCTCACATTCCCGAAAGGCGGAAGGAATACTCACCATACGGTTTTTCTCAATACGCGGGCTCCAAAAGCTGTCATTCAGATGAACTTCCGTAAAGGGAACCTCTTGAATGTCCTCGCCACGAACGGTTTTCTTCACATCGGAAACAGCACCGGCATGCAAAGCCATCAATACCGGAAGCATCAGAATCAGTTTTCGATTGTTCATATCTGTCATATTATAAATAAGTAGAGATTTCCTCCAAAAAGGTTTCACTGCAAAGAAAAGAAAAAAAGCATTCCGAACAGAACAAAAGTCGAATTTAATGCTAAAATAATCCATCTTTCTGATTCCTCAAACCTTTTAATCATTATCTTTGCCTTGAACGAACAACCCATACATTCTATCATAAACATATCTGCAATAAAGAACAATAATAAAAATACCAAGACCATGAGACCACTAATGATACTGGCATTATCTACTTTCGTACTGCCTGCCGCGGGACAAAAAGCCCAAGCGAACAACTATCCGATCTCACCGGTACCTTTCACTTCCGTTAAAGTAAGTCCCGGCACCTTCTGGGGACAACGCCTCGAAGCAAGCCGGAAAGTGACCATTCCCCTTGCCTTCAGCAAATGCGAAGAGACGGGACGCTACAAGAACTTCGAACAGGCGGCACATCCGAGCGAGGAATATAAAGTAGGCGGACTTTCGTTCGACGACACGGACCCTTACAAGACCATCGAAGGAGCAAGCTACCTGTTGCAGACCTATCCGGACAAAAAGATGGAGGCTTACATCGACAGCGTGCTCAACATCATCGCTACCGCACAGGAACCGGACGGGTATCTGTACACATCAAGGACAATGAACCCCAAACACCCGCATGAATGGGCTGGCGACACCCGATGGAGCAAGGAAGAGGACCTCAGCCACGAGCTGTATAACTTAGGACACATGGTGGAAGGCGCCATCGCCCACTATCAGGCAACCGGCTCACGCAAGTTCCTCGACATTGCCATCCGTTACGCCGACTGCGTGTGCAAGGAAGTGGGACCGAATCCCGGACAGGCATGTGTAGTGCCCGGACACCAGATTGCAGAAATGGCATTGGCAAAACTTTATCTCGTGACCGGCGACCGCAAATATCTGGACGAGGCAAAATTCTTCCTCGACTACCGCGGAAAGACCACCATACAGCATGAATACAGCCAGGCGCACCTGCCGGTAGTGGAACAAGACGAAGCGGTAGGTCATGCCGTACGCGCCGCATACATGTACGCCGGCATGGCTGACGTGGCCGCCCTCACCGGTGACTCCGCCTATATCCGTGCCATCGACAGGATATGGGACAACATCGTGGGAAAGAAACTCTACATCACCGGCGGTATCGGTGCAACCAGCAGCGGGGAAGCATTCGGCAAGAACTACGAACTGCCCAACATGAGTGCCTACTGCGAGACTTGTGCCGCCATCGGCAACGTGTATGTCAACTACCGCCTGTTCCTGTTGCACGGAGAGGCAAAGTACTATGATGTGCTGGAACGGACCCTCTACAATGGTCTCATCAGCGGTGTCTCGCTGGACGGAGGCGGTTTCTTCTATCCCAACCCGCTTGAATCCATGGGACAGCACCAGCGCCAGCCGTGGTTCGGATGTGCATGTTGCCCAAGCAACATCTGCCGCTTCATCCCCTCACTGCCGGGATATGTCTACGCCGTCAAGGACCGTTCGGTATACGTCAACCTGTTCCTGTCCAACCAAAGCACACTGCAAGTGGGTGGCAAGAGCGTGGAACTGGAACAGCATACGGAATACCCGTGGAACGGCGATATAGCCCTGAGGGTCAACAAGAACAAGGCGGGACAGTTCGCCATGAAGATACGCATACCGGGATGGGTACGCAACCGCGTGGTGCCCAGCAACCTGTATGAATATACCGACGGTAAAATCCTGAACTACAGTGTCAGCGTCAACGGAGAAGTCGTTACATCGGCACTCACTCCCGACGGTTACTGCACCATCGACCGCAAATGGAAGAAGGGAGACCGCATACAGATTCATTTTGACATGCAGCCGCGCACGGTAAGAGCCAACGGACGTGTAAGCGCTGACCGCGGTATGGTGGCCATAGAACGCGGACCTATCGTTTACTGCGCAGAGTTCCCCGACAACAACTTTGACATCATGAGCGCACTGGTCAACCAAATGCCGCAATTTACGGAAGGAAAGGCAACCATCGCCGACACCGAGGTAACCACCCTGAAAACCGATGCACAGACACTGAGTTTCGACAAACAGGGCAAACTGAACACCGAGGATGTATCGCTGACCCTCATCCCCTATTACGCATGGTGTCACCGCGGAAGCGGCAAGATGCGCGTATGGCTGTCGCAGGATCTCAGCAGCACTTCACCGGCGCAACCCGCCACACTGTCTTCGGAAAGCAAACTGTCGGCATCGACCCGCACGTCTGCCCTCTCTGCCGTCAACGACCGCCTGATTCCCAAAGACGAGAACGACCGTTCCATCCCCTACTACCATTGGTGGCCGGCAAAAGCCAAAACAGAATGGTTATGCTATCAGTTCCCGGAAGAATCCACCGTGCAGAACTGTACGCTGTATTGGTTCGACGACGGACCGTGGGGCGGTTGCCGTGTACCGAAGTCATGGCGCATATACTATAAAAATGCACAAAACGAATGGACACCGGTAGAAGACCCGGACAAATACACCACCGAAAAAGGAAGCGCCAATACGGTCAACTTCAAACCGGTGAAGACATCATCGCTCAAACTCGAAGTGGTATTGCCCGACGACAATTCCGCCGGAATCTATGAGTGGTCGGTAAAATAACGTACTTACTGCCCGTCAGAAATGACGCCAAGAATACGCAAGGAGGTGTGTCGTAATACACGATGCGCCTTCTTTTTTTCATTGACCATAAAAATCAACTCATATTTTTAAGCTGCGATGTTTTGAGAATTTCTTTGGTCTATGTGTTCGCAACATCTAAATAGAGCAACTGTAAGCTCATAAAACGGTCTAATCAGCCAATCCATACCTTCTTTAGTCAT
>URKA01000050.1 GCA_900548345.1 uncultured Paraprevotella sp.
TCTTCACAGGTCGCCATTTTACTCTTCACAGGGCTGCGTTTTTAAGGGGGCCTGAAAAGGGATTATCGAAGGGCCTTGCTCCCGTTTATGATATATACGCCTTTGGGCAATTTGTCGAGCGCATCGGCCCGCTTTACTGATGTTTTCAGTCTGATGCCATCCAATCCGTACACATCGACAGTCTCTTGTTCCATCTTTGCTGATGAGATCCCGTCGGGCATCTCGTCGAATGAAAAGACTACCGTTTGAATCTTCTCCATGTCTTCCGATGACAAGCACACGCACCATTCCAATCCTTTCAACACCTCATCCACACCGGGCACGCGGAATGCGCCGTCACTAAGCACATATACATTGGAACCTGCGTCCGGCAAAGCCACATAGGTGCCGCTCACCGTAACTCCATCGGCTGTCAGTTCTCCCGGCATGCCGTCTACTATGCGGGCATAGGACAGGCTGATGTTCTCCACATTTTTTGAGGCCATAACCAAATACAGATTACCTGCAGCAAGCGTCGATGTGACATCCTTGAAATACAGTGTCAGCACACCGTCGTTACCCTTAATCGTACCGACAAGTTCTTTATAGGCTGAAAAATAAGACTTTGCATTGGTACGTGTCAAATTGAAAGGCATGCAATACGGTGCCCACTCACCTGCAGCGAAATGCTTTTGGACCATAACGGCCGTATAGGCATCCGAAGTGTGCAGTTCCGTATCCGCCTCATCCAGTATGTTCACTTTCAACACGGCCTGCATTTCAGGATAGGTCTTCACCAAGTCGGGGATGGAATAGAAAGAGATGTCGGAAATGACAGCCGAACCGTCCTCGGCAGAAGAAGTCAGGCCGAAAACGGTATTGATGACTTTTCCATAGGATGAGAAAGCCACACTGTCGGCCTGGAAATTATCGTTCAGTCCGCTCTTGGATACGTCCCAAACCATAAGAGCCTCGCCGTTTTCAAGCCCCACCTGATATGCAGGTTCCACCTGAGTACCGTGATTGGCTCCGTTCAGCCACCACAGATAGGCCATGCCGCTACCCGTCTTTAGCGAGCTACCCCGAACCGTAAAATACTTACGGTCCGAAGTCAGGTAGGAAGTTTCATCGAAACAAGTGGCATATTGCAAAGCGATATTATTGTTTCCCGACTTGCCATATACCTTCACCACATTAGCATCTTCGGGGTATTCCACCCGGTTCACACGGGCGGCATCACCGATAATCCACTGAGTGGCGTTAAAAGTATAGGCCGGAACGGGCTGCCAGTCCTTGAGCAGGCGCAGGTAATACAATCCCGGCGTCGGCGTGGCGCCCGTAGCCTCAAACTTCACGAGGACGCTGTCGGGAAGTTCCCCCTTATCGTTCAGCATAAGTTCCTCCGGCACGAGATACTCCACATTGTAGAATCCATTGGCCGGACGGGTTTCAAGCGTTACCGTGTTCAGCACCTTTCCATTGATGCTGATGGTCCATACACGTCCCGCGTCGGCCGAATGGTAACGGCACATCAGCGACACATTCTTGCTTTCGCCCTTCGTGGCCAGCTTGTAAGAGAACCATTTCCCCTTCAAGGCATCTATGTAGAACTCACCGGAATAGGAACCTTTCTCAAAGTCGCCCAACAACTCATGCCCGGCATCACTCTGCTGCTCTCCGGTGGACACAAAGTCGAGCGTACGTTCGTTCAGGCGCTGTGTCACTGCCTCTTCGGCCATCACAGCTCCCTTGATGCTCTCCCACTCGGCAGAAGTCATCTGATTCCAGTACATCATGTAGCGCGCCTCGTGTATGGTGAAGAAAGGTTGCAGCACGAGGTCGGCAAAGCGTTCGCTGTTGTACAGCCCCTTCTTTATCTTGAACTGCAAAGTCGCGGCATCTGTCATATAGACGGAATCGAGCACATCCTTACGCTCTCCGATGAGCATCGGGGCGGAAGTCAGGCTGAGTTGCGCACCGAGCGACGGACAGTGGTCCATACGTCCTTCGCCGGCAAACTGTCCCGTAAGGTTTTCCGTACTCGTCTTGGCCCCAAGCAATACCGGACCATAGCGGAAAGCCACGTACGACGGGTAGTTGGGGCATTCCGCCAGGCTCAACTGCATGGGAAATTCCACCGTCACCTTATCTCCCGCCTGCCAATTGCGGTCCAGCATGACATATTTGCCCGGAGTGGCATCTACATCCAGCTCCGCACCGTTCAGAAGCACGCGGAAACCCTCTCCGCACCATGCGGGACGACGTACGGCCAGCGTATATGTGCCGGACTTGTCCACCGTCAGCGCCGTCTGCTGTTCGTAGGGGAAGCCCGTCTCCTGAGTCAGTCCGAACGCCTCGCTTTGCAGGCGCGAAGCCACAAACAGATTGACAAACAACGTGTCGTTGGCCGGAGAATGCGCATAGATGAACTCACCGTATTTACTGTGGTTCTCCATGCCCGTACCCACACAGCACCACATGCCTTGGTTCACCTGCGAATACATGCGGTAATGCTGCGGACGCAAACTGGTGAAATACACATAACCGCCCGTATGGGGATTCTGCGTGGAAAGGATATGGTTAAGGGTGGCATATTCGTAGAAATCGGCATATTTGGCATTCTGCTCATCGGCAAACAGGTCCTCGGTCAGCTTCAGCATATTGTTCGTATTACAACTCTCCGGACCGTCGGGATTGGTGATATACTCTGCACTGCGGGAAGCCGGCAGGAAATGCTCCGCGATGCTGTTGCCACCCAGCGCCACGGTGCGGTTGGCCGTCACTTCCGTCCAGAAATTATGCGCGGCTTTCCGGTAAGACGCCACGACAGAAGCCGCACTTTTGTCGTCTTCCTGCGCCACGCGCGCGAACCCTATATATTTAGGCACTTGCGTATTGGCATGTTTGTTGTCGAGGAAACCGGAATTGACCGTCTGCATGTTCGTCACCATCGTCTGGTGAGAATAGCGGCGGGCGGCGGTCAGATACTTCTCGTCACCCGTCATCAGATAGGCGTCGGCATACACCTCGTTGATGCCGCCATGTTCGGTGTCGAGCACACTCTGCACCTCGGCATCCGTCAGGTTGGCAATTAGATTCACACCCCAGTCGCAGAGTTTCAGGAAACAGCCCTTAGCCTTCTCGTTTCCGCCGTAGACGTAAGCGTCGCGCAATCCGGCATACACCTTGTGCATGGTATACAAGGGCACATTGCCGCGGTTGCTGTTATACTTCGAGAGGTTGCGGGCATACAATCCCGTCCACACCTCATTGTCGGGCAATCCGCCGATGTAACCGTACAATCCCTCTGTATTCGAATCGAACATGGCCTGACACTCGGCCATCTTGTCGACCATGTAATCCATGCGTTCCTTCATCCTGGCGCGCATGTCCTCATCCTTGGATGCGGCATAGGCCAAAGCCAACGCACTGAGATAATGTCCGCCCACATGACCGTCGAGCCGGAAAGAGCCGGAACCCCAGTTGCTGAAATTCGGATGCTGGGCCTCCCACGAAGTGATGCCCGCCTGACGGAAATACGGTGTCAGCAGACGGTCAACGTCATACTCCAGCAAAAGTTTGTCGTTCAGTTCCATGGCCGTCTTGAAGACGCCGTCGTCCAACGTCACTTCCTGCAAATCGAACAATCGCGGATAAAGTTTGCTTTGCGCGGCCACATCCTGCACCGTTCCGCCTACGGCCACAGCCAGCCCGAAAGAAATCAAAAGTCTTTTCATCATGTGATGTTTTTCTTGATAAAAATTTTATTGCCACAAAGCTACCGTACAAATCAACACGGCACCGCTCTTATCGGTTCAAAAGAGGCTGTCAAACAGATAATGCACCAAAAAAGTCCTGTTTTTGACGAAAAAGCATCCCCTCCGCACGCCACACTTTCCACCGCACAATATAAAAGTTTTCGACACTGACGCATGAGAATCAGACAAAAAAGGCTATTTTTGCAAACAGATTACCTTAAAGACCATGAGAAAAACAGTCCTACTTTTCTTCTTGACATTATGGCCGTCCTTAACCGTCCTGTTATGTGCGCAACCGGTGTCACTGACAGAAATCCCCGCTTTGAAGAGATTACCGGTCAACGCCATACACCGGATTTTCCAGGACAGCGAAGGATATATATGGTACGGCACGGTCAACGGCCTTTGCCGAGATGACGGCTACCGCATACAAACGTTTCGCTCGGACTTCAACCACCGGGGACTGCTCGCCAACAACCTCATAGAATGTATCGCCGAGGACCGGTACGGCAGGATATGGTTCGGCACGAACAAAGGTGCCTACATATTAGACAAGAAAGACTATACCATCCGGCGTATCAACCATAACTTGTTGAACGGACAGATAGTGCCACAAATCTACACCACATCAGACGGCGACCTCTGGTTGTCGGTAAAAGGGGCATTGTTGCGTTTCGACCCCTCCGGAAAATGTAAAAAACACTACGACATACGCAACGGCACGTCGCCGACCACCATTGCCGGTTTCTGTGAAAGCAGGAACCATGATATCATCATCACTATATGGGGATGTTCGGTATGCCGTCTGGACAAGGAGAAGGATTGTCTCACACCCTTCCCCTACCCGATGAGACGCCGGAATCCCGGCGCCCTCGTACAAGACAGCAAACACGACTACTTCTGGATATGTACATGGGGCGACGGACTGGTGCGATTCGACCCTTCGGCAAAAGACAAAGACTCAATGTTCATTTATCAGGAAGACATCACTGACGCTACAAAGAACTTGATGTATATTGCCACGGACAAAGAGCACGACAGACTTTGGGCAACCTCACTCACCCACCTGCTCGCATTCGACATCAAAAGCGGAAAGGCCGTACGCGACACCAGCTACGACAACCTGCCCGCACACGTCATGCTGAATGAAATCATCGCCGACCGCCATGGTGATTTCTGGGTGTCGGCTTTCGACCGCCCCAGCTTCATCCTGCACAACAAGACCGGACAGGTCAAGACATTCAGCCTGCCCGCCTTACAGGAAAGGCACAACTACCACGCTGCCGTCATGGCCCTCTGCGACAGCGGAGAAGGCATCGTATGGCTGCATCAGGAACGGGAAGGCATTTTCCTGTACGACCTGCACAACAACCGCGCCACAGGTCACAAGCAAAGCCCCACCACAACCGGACTTCCATTCAGCATGGTTAAAATCATGACAGAAAGCCAACTGGACAAGGCGGTATGGATAGCTCCGGAACATCAATCACAGGCCTATCGCCTGTCCCGCCACGGCATGGAGATGTATGCGGTGAATACGGTAAACTTTTCACCTTACACGAACAACAAGGCCATAACCACCCTGCACGAAGACCGACAAGGCCAACACCTGTATGCCGGCACCATGAAGGGACTTTTCAAACACGACCTGCACAATGGAAAGACCACAGCAATATGTGACACCATGGGACACGTCACCGGCATCATCGAAGCGGAAGACCATACCTTATATATATGTACCTACGACAAAGGGGTATATGCCCTGTCGCCCGACGGAGACATGCACCGGTACAAACTCCCACAGGCATTTTCCTGCCTGACCCGTACAACAGACGGCACATTATGGCTGGGAAGCGACGAGGGTGACCTTATTTCGCTCGACCCGCACGACGGTACTACACACAGTTACAATGAGATGTGTCATCTGAACGGCGACATGGTGAACCGCGTCATGGCAGACGACTTCAACCATATATGGGTGGGCACCAACCAACAAATCATCGAATTCAATCCACACAACGGGTCATACCGCACGTATCCTACCACCGACGGTTCTGCCGGCTTGTGGCGGATTATCCCCACCGCACTGTGCAAAGGAAAAGACGGAAACCTGTATTTCGGAGGCATATCGGGTATCAGCCGCTTCACGCCCTCGAACACCCTGGAACGCGAGGCCACACCGACATGCGTCACCATCACCGACCTGCGCACAGGCACCCGGTCTCTATTGTTCGACCTGCACCGCCCATACCACAAGAAGGAATACATAGAAATCACGGCAGAAGAAAAGAACCTCACCGTCTGTTTCTCCTCGCTCAACCACCGGACAGCCCACAAAACCCGCTATGCCTACCGTATGAAAGACATCGACAAGGAGTGGCAATACATCTCTGGCCATACGGCGGAGGCCGTGTACAGCCATCTGCCCAAAGGTGAATACGAGTTCGAGGTGAAAGCCACCGACGAGAACGGGCAGTGGAGCCGCTCGGCCACCACACTGCGCATCCACCGCCTGCCAGCATGGTACGAGAGCTGGTGGGCATACCTTATATATATAGGAATAATAGCCGGCGCTGTCGGTATCGGCATCTACCGGTATGTGCGCAGGATGAAGAAGCGCAACGACGAGTTATGGGCCGACAGCAAGGAGATGCTGCAGATGAGAGAGTACCTGAACATGACGCACGAGGAGGAGAATGCCGAAGCAGAGAGCCTGAGCCGCATGCTGATGGACAAGGCGGTAAGGCTCGTGGAAGAGAACATGTCGGAGCCTGACTTCGACGTGCAGCGTCTGGCGGAGGGCATGAACATGTCGCGCTCCACCCTCACCCGCAAGCTGAAGAGCATTTCGGGCGACACCCCTCTGGAGTTCATCCGCCACATCAAAATGAAGCATGCCTGCCGCATGCTGAAGGACAAGCAGATGAACGTCAGCGAAGTGGCAGCCGCCTTGGGCTACTACAACCGCAAGTATTTCACCAACTGTTTCAAAGAGGAGTTCGGCATGACACCGAGCGAATACCAGAAGCGCGAGTTGGACGATGAGTTGGACATGGCACGCGGATGATGGCCTCGCGGAGTACGGTTGATGGCACACAGAGGACACAGAAAACACAGATGACCACAGATTTCTTCTTGTACATTCCTAAAAGAGGAATAAGAAAGAATCTGCGGTCATCCGCTTAATCAGGATTTATCCGGGTCAGTAGATATTTAGTGGGGATAAGCGTATAAGTTTGCGATTCTGAAGAGG
>URKA01000051.1 GCA_900548345.1 uncultured Paraprevotella sp.
AAGGCAAGGATGCGTGCATGCTGATAGACAATGTGGGACTGTACCGTGTGTTCGGTCTGCCCACAGTGGCATGGGACTGGGAGGCGATGTTTCGTGGAGATGCTGCGGGGAGGGGAGAATGTCCTTGCAGACGGCAGGATAAATCTTGCATGGTCATGCTGCAAACTGAGGATGTGTCACAGAATGAAGGGATGGAAGTGATTGTGACTCATGACAAGATGTCCTCTGCAACTGTGGAGCAGAAAATGGTGATGTCACAAGAGAGAGTTTCGGCCCTCAAAGCATGGCAGGATGAAAAGAGCGGACTTTGGGGACTGAGGCGTGGCCCACGGAAAATAACGGAAGCTGTATTTGTCCGGGTCTTTGACATCCGGCACGACTTGGCTGCCGTAAGGTTCAGAAACAATAATTGCGGACTGGTCGATGCTGAAGGCAGAACCGTTTGGGAAAACGGACGTTATCAGTCCATGCGGTTTATGAGAAACCAATTCCTGACCGCACAGACTGCTAACGGTAAATGGCATTTTATCGATGTGCATGGGTTGCGGATATACGATGAACGACCGGAGATAAAACGTTTCGGGAATGTCGAGATGTTGAAACTCGGACACACATACTACAGCCGTACGAAGAAGTTGTATGTAAGCCATCAGAATCTGAACAGTGACACGGTTGTTGACCACAAGTTTTATGTGTCGATACTCGATTATAAGGAATCTTTTTCACAAGTTGATGACACCCAATGGAGCTATGTCTGTCTTCTTGACGGCGACTATGAGAGTTTTTATTATATATCCCGTAGGCTGGCCGACGGGAGCATCATTGTAGTTGACGATGCCGGAAGATACTATCATGTGGCGGATGGCAAAGGAAAGACGTATCTTGGGTGTGGTAACTACGGATGAAAGTTGATGAACTTGTCGGGATGGGTCAATACATATTGATAGAAATCTTGAGGCTCGACTTCTTCCGGAATATATTTGCCAATTGTTATTTCCAGGCTGTCAAGGTCTTCCTTGCAGGCTTTTTCCAGATGGAAAAGAAATTCCTGAAAGTGGTTTTGCATGAGTGCGCAATAAGCCATGTAAGCATTTACCTTGTGGATTTTTCCGTCAGACGAGGGACCTTGCTCTTCAACCAGGCGTAGGTGTTTGCAGGCTTCTTCATATTCTTTATTCTCAACAAGAGAAACTGCGGTGAAAAAGTGGGCTTCCGAAGTGTTCGGATGTTGGTCAATGAAACGTTCGTAGTATGCCAACCCCTCTTCGCGCAGGTTGTTCTCCAGCATAATGTGTCCGCGATACAGGTCTGCATCGTAATTGGGATTGACGGTTAATGTCTTCTCTATGTATTCGAGGGCTTTTTCAATCTGGTGCATTGCGCTGTATGCTTCGGCAATATTGATGTAGATGTGAAGCTGTTCCTGCGAATATCCTTGTGCAAGTGTCTCGGCTTGTAACAGTTGGCTCAGTGCTTCTTCGTAGTGTCCAAGGGTGAGCAGACATACTCCGTCGAACAAGTAGGGCAGTTCATTTGTTTTCCATTCTTTCAGGTAGGCAGAATATAATTGGTGTGCCTCTTCAAATTTTTGTTGGTGGAAGTGGCAGTTGGCTTTCATCAGTATGGCATAGTCATCATGTTCGTTTATGGCTAAGGAGAAATCAACTGTTTCCAAGGTTTTCGTATAGTCTTCGGTCGCAAAGTAGGCTTCGCCCAATGTGTGCCAGGCTCCTATGTTGTAGGGGTCTCGGTCGAGTAGGCTGTTGAGTTGGTCGATGGCCTGTTGCGGCCGGTTGGTGGCGAGCAGTATGTCGGCTTTAAGTTTAAGGAACTTGTCGTTGTCCGGTTCCCAATCCAATGCTGTCTCGTTCCACTGGTCTGCATACTCCCATATACCGTAATCTACGAACAGACAGGCGCAGTCGTATGCGTACAGGGGATAGTCTTCTTTTTCTTCCGCCTTTCCCCATTCCGTCAGATATAGATGTGCTTCTTGTTCCTTGTTTTCGCGTAGGAGCAGTTCTGCGTTGAGAAATATTACTTCACGGTCGTTCTGGTCGGTAATGCTGTCTCGTATGGTCTTGGCCGCTTCCATTTCGCCGTTGAACATTTTCTGCCGTGCTAAAAATATCATCGGGTCTACACTGTCCGGATGGATGCTCAGGGCGTACTCGATGCATTTCATGGCTTTGTCCTTCTGGTTCTTGATGAGATAATACTCGGCGATGTCGGTCAGTTCATCTGCTTCGAGATAAACCGGCCGACCGCCTTGCATCATTTGCTCGTATTGAGCCAGATTTTCCTTAAACTCTTCTTCCTGAAAAAAGGAGAGGTCTTCTGTGGACATGTTATTTCTTGATTTTACTCCAGTTGTCTTTCAATCCTACCGTCCGGTTGAATATCGGATGGCTGGCAGTGCTGTCTTTGTCGGGGGTAAAGTAGCCGATGCGCTGGAACTGCAGATAGGTGAGGGGCTTCATGGTTGCCGCGTATTTCTCCACATAACAGTCGGTCAGCACTTGTAATGAGTCCGGATTCAGCAATTCGCGGAAGTCGCGTTCGTCCGCGCCGGGATTCTCCACGCTGAAAAGACGGTCGTAGAGTCTTACTTCTGCGGGAATGCTGTGACGGCAGCTCAACCAGTGAAGTGTTGCCTTTACTTTTCGGTCGGAACCCGGCATGCCGCTTTTGGTTTGCGGGTCGTATTCGCAATACACTTCGGTTACAATTCCGTTTTCGTCCTTCTTGCAGCCTGTACATTTTACGATGTACGCGTTCTTCAGGCGGACTTCCTGTCCGGGGGTCAGGCGGTAGAACTTTTTCGGAGCGTCTTCCATGAAGTCGTCGCGTTCAATCCATAATTCACGGCTGAACTCTATTGTGTGTGTACCGTCGGCCGGATTTTCGGGATTGTTGATGGTCTCCAGTTCCTCGGTCTGCTCTTCCGGATAGTTTGTGATGATGAGTTTTACCGGATGTAATACGGCAGATACGCGGAGCGCACGTGCGTTCAAGTCTTCGCGTACGGCAGCTTCCAGCATGGCGAAATCATTGAGTGCGTCGAATTTCGTATATCCAATCATGTTGATGAACTTACGGACGGATTCCGGAGAGTATCCGCGGCGACGGAATCCGCAGATTGTCGGCATACGGGGGTCGTCCCATCCGTTGACCAGACCTTCTTTGACTAAAGCGAGCAGCTTGCGTTTGCTCATCACGGTATAGGTGAGGTTCAGACGGTTGAACTCAATCTGCCTTGGACGGTTGTCGTTCAGATCCTTACCATCTTTCAGCTCGTCAATGAAGTGGTCGTAGAGCGGACGGTGCGGCACGAACTCCAAGGTGCAGATGGAGTGGGTGACTCCTTCGAAATAGTCGCTTTGTCCATGTGCGAAATCATACATGGGATATGCTTTCCATTTGTTGCCTGTGCGGTGGTGTTCCTTGTTGATGATGCGGTATATGATGGGGTCGCGGAAGTGCATGTTCGGGTTGGCCATATCCAGTTTGGCGCGTAAAACCATCGAACCTTCTTCTGCCTCGCCGCTGTTCATCTTGTTAAACAGCTCCAGGTTCTCTTCAATGGGACGGTTGCGGAAAGGGCTGTCCGTGCCCGGTTGGGTGGGGGTGCCTTTCTGTGCGGCAATCTGCTCGCTGGTCTGTTCATCGATATATGCTTTTCCTTCCTTGATGAGTTTTACGGCAAAATCCCACAGTTGCTGGAAGTAGTCGGATGCATGGTATATGTGTTGCCATTTGAAACCGAGCCATTGTATGTCTTCCTTAATGGCTTCCACGTATTCGGTATCTTCCTTGATAGGATTGGTGTCATCCAAACGCAGGTTGCACACGCCGCCATATTGCTCTGCGATGCCGAAGTCCATACAGATGGCTTTGGCATGTCCAATGTGCAGATAGCCGTTCGGTTCAGGCGGGAAACGTGTCTGTAGCCTGCCGCCGTTCTTGCCGGCTTTTAAATCGTCTCGGACAATCTCTTCTACAAAATTGAGACTCTTCTTTTCAGAAGTTTCATTCTCTTTCGTTTCTGTCATAACCTGTTCTGTTTTTTATTATAGTTAATTGGGAACAAAGGTAAGAAATAAAAGTGAAAAAGGTGTGTATTATCTGAATTTCTTGTGGGTATTTCTTTTGTGGAGGATAAAATGCAGACCTTTGGTTGCGGCTTTGGATAATTTTCAGATTCATTGATGTCTTTCTTGTCTTGTATCGTTGGATAGGTGGGAGTGAATGAAAAATTGTTTGTTTTTATGCTATGAAACATATAGAAAAGTTTTAGGCCTTGAAACTAAAGCGCGATATTTGCACCTGTTATTCTGAAAACAATCTTTTTACCTTAAAAAAACTAATACCTATATGAAGTTATGAACGGATGTGTCGGGAGACACGTCCGTTTGTGATTTAATAAGGTGGTTTCAGTTTGTAGTTGTTTTGTGCCGGGAAACCTGTTTTTTTTACTTTGTTTGTGGCATAAAGTCTGCTTTTTATTAAAATTTATGTTAATTTCATCAAAACCCTTGTTTGCTGTAGTTTAAAAATATATCTTTGTGACTATGAAAAGCAGACGGCAGGGGGATGGGCAGAGGCTCATCTATATGAGAAAGTAAGACCGTCCGTATTATAAACTTATAATTAAAATAAAAATGAAGAAAGTTTTAATGTTGGTTGCCACTGTGGCTGCCATGTGTTCAAGCAGCGCTTTTGCACAGAAAGTGAATTTGCCGGCCAAGGGTACGTTTAGCACGGAAGTTCAGGTTAACCCCTTTGGGAATGACTTTGACCATTTCAAACTTGACGACTATAAGTTGAAGATGCGTTATTTCATGACTGATAAGGACGCTTTGAGATTGAGTGTAGGTTTGCACTTCGATAAGAATAATGACCCCGGAAGTCTTACTGAACCGGCTGGGGATGATGTGAAGCCTTTTGATAGGGATTTTTACAACTATAAGAATGACAATAACGAGAACGTAACAAAACAAGGTGGTTTCTCCCTTGACTTGGGCTACGAACGTCATTTCTTGAAGACTGGCCGCGTGGACCTCTATGCCGGTGCTGAAATCGGTATTGGTCTGAATTGGAGTAAGTCCAATTTGGTGGAGGGCATGGATTTCAAAAAAAATGATTTTGATCCTGACAAATCTTCTACGTATTCTTTCTACACTGTAGAGACAGAGACTAATGATGGTGGTTTCTTCGAGTTCGGTGCAGGTGTATTTACCGGAATTGACTTCTACATCTATAAGGGTTTGTATATCGGAACTGAATTGGGCTTGAATTTGAACAATAGGGCTTATGGAGATTTTGAAAAGACCGTTACCGACAATCATCCGGAAGTGGAGGCGAAAGACCGTGTAGAAACCACGAAGGAAACGAACAATAAGAGTGAGTTTAACTTGAAGTTCTACGTTGAACCTGCAATTCGTTTGGGCTGGGCTTTCTAATATAATAAGGTAGAATAATAAAAACACTTCGTTCTGAGAATAAGAAGAGCGAAGTGTTTTTATTATTGTATGAGGGGTGTTTTTTGTGTGAGTGAGGCGTGTGTGTAAGGCAAATAATTCTGTTGTATATTTCCTCTTTCTTATTCCATGCGAAGATGCCTTTATATTCCCGTCCCGCAATGCGTACCTGTGAGGGCTAAAATGGTCACCTGTGAAGACCGAATCGCT
>URKA01000052.1 GCA_900548345.1 uncultured Paraprevotella sp.
TTGCAGGCCGTGCAGACCAATGTGATCGGTACGGACAATGTACTGGAATCCGCCATAGCGCATGGTGTAAAGAATGTGGTAGTGCTTTCTACCGACAAGGCCGCCTATCCCATCAATGCCATGGGTATCAGCAAGGCCATGATGGAGAAGGTTGCCATAGCCAAGGGCCGTGCGTTGGGTGAGGAAGCCGGTACAACCATCTGCTGTACCCGTTACGGCAATGTGATGGCAAGCCGCGGTTCTGTAATTCCTTTGTGGGTGGAGCAGATAAAGAACGGCAGGCCCATTACGGTAACGGACCCCAACATGACCCGCTTCATGATGACGCTGGACGATGCCGTAGATCTGGTAATCTATGCGTTTGAGCACGGGCACAACGGTGACTTGTTCGTGCAGAAGGCTCCTGCCGCCACCTTGGATGTACTGGCGCAGGCCTTGAAGGAAACATACGCGCAGGTTGATCCGAAATACGGTGAGACGGAGGTGAAGACCATCGGCACGCGCCACGGCGAGAAACTGTATGAGACACTGGTAACCCGCGAAGAGATGGCAAAGGCTGTCGACATGGGCGACTACTACCGCATTCCCTGCGACACCCGTGACCTGAACTATGACAAGTTCTTCACGGAAGGCAATGAGGATATTGCCCGTATAGAGGACTATCACAGCCATAACACCGCCCGCCTGGATGTGGAGGGCATGAAAAAGCTTCTTTTGAAACTCCGTTTCATCCGCGAAGACCTCGGGATGGAGGAAAAGGCGAAGAGTGCGGAAATCAAGAGTGAATAAGTCTTTAATTTGAATAATACAACAGGAAAGAAAGAGGGAATGTATTGTTCCTTTAGAAAAAAAAACTATCTTTGCCATATTGAAACTAATAATTGAGAATATGGCAGCAACAGTATTAAATTCAGTTCAACAACATCTTTTGAAGATGTTTGCTTTTGATGGTTCGGAGGAGCGATTGAATGAAGTTAAAGAAGTGTTGACCAAATATTTTTCTCAGAAGTTAGATGACCGCTTGAATGACTTATGGGATTCGGGAGTTTTAAACCAAGAAAAACTTGATGAACTGAGAAAAATTGATGTCCGTACACTTCCGAAGAGATGAATAGAATTGTATTAGATACAAATAGCCTGATACAGTGCATTTCTCCCAAAAGCAGGTACCGTAAGATTTGGGATTGCTTTCTGGATGGAACGAATCAGTTATGCGTTTCTGATGAAATTCTTAATGAATATGAGGAAATTTTAGAACGTTTGGCAGGTGTGGAAATAGCCAAGCTGGTGATTGATGTCATTCTCAATAACCCTTACACTTTGTTCTTTACTCCTTATTATAACTTCAATCTGATAAAATCAGATCCGGATGATAATAAGTTTGTGGACTGTGCAGTTGTGGCTAATGCCAAGTTTATTGTTACGGAAGATCATCATTTTCATATATTGAAGCAATATAATTTCCCAAAAGTAAGTTTTATAGGTTTGGATGATTTCTGTCATTCACTATGAATATCTTCTCTTTTCTGTGACAAACAGAACCCATTAGTTTATGAAAATCTTAGTAACCGGCTCCCGAGGGTTTGTCGGCCGGAACCTTGTATCCCAGCTGCACAACATCCGTGACGGGAAAGCCCGTAATTACGGCATTGCGGGTGAGGAACTTGCCATCTACGAATATGACATGGACAGTGACCCGGCCGAACTGGATGTCTATTGCAGACAGGCTGACTTTGTCTTCAATCTGGCGGGCGTAAACCGTCCCAAGGATGCGTCTGAGTTTATGAAGGGGAACTTCGGCTTCGCCTCCACGCTGCTTGATACATTGAAGAAGCACGGCAATACCTGTCCGGTAATGATTTCCTCTTCCACGCAGGCCGCACTCGACAACCCTTACGGTGAATCGAAGCGGGCAGGGGAGCAACTGTTGTTCGAGTACTCCAGGGAAACGGGTGCAAAGGTACTGGTGTACCGCTTCCCGAATGTTTTCGGCAAATGGTGCCGCCCCAACTATAACAGCGCGGTGGCCACTTTCTGCAACAACATCGCCCATGACCAGCCCATCCGGGTAAACGACCCTTCGGTGGTGATGCATCTGGTTTACATAGACGATGTGGTGGACGAGCTTATCTCTGCCCTGAGCGGCAGGGAACACCGCAACGGGGATTATTGCGAAGTGCCCGTAGTACATACCATTACCTTGGGCGGCATTGTGGAACTGATAAGGTCTTTCAGGCAAATGTCCGGTACCTTGTCCGTTCCGGATTTGAGCGATGCCTTTACAAAGAAACTCTATTCCACATACCTCTCATACCTGCCTGAAGAACGGTTCAGCTATCCCCTGAAGATGAATGTGGACGACCGCGGCAGTTTTACGGAGATTATCCGTACTTCCGACCGCGGGCAGTTCTCGGTGAACATCTCCAAGCCGGGCGTTACGAAAGGCCAGCACTGGCACCATACCAAGAACGAGAAGTTTGTGGTGGTGAGCGGACACGGTCTGATACAACTCCGCAAGATAGGTACGGAGGAGGTTGTCAGCTTCGAGGTAAGCGGCGGGAGGATGGAGGTCGTGGAGATGATTCCCGGCTATACGCACAACATTGTCAACCTTTCGGAAACGGAAGACCTGGTGACCTTCATGTGGTGCAACGAGTGTTTCGACCCGGCACGTCCGGACACTTATTTTGAAAAAGTCTGAAACGAGTTAAAGAATATAGGAACAGATGGATATAAAATTGGATTATTCGCAAGTCAGGTTTCAGGAGAACGGCAGACTGAAACTTCTGATTATAGTGGGCACCCGTCCGGAAATCATCCGCCTGGCGGCTGTCATCAACAAATGCCGCAGTTATTTTGACTGTCTGCTGGCACATACGGGCCAGAATTACGACTATAACCTGAACGGTGTCTTCTTCCGTGACCTGAAGCTGAAAGCCCCCGATGTGTATATGGATGCCGTCGGTGATGACCTCGGTGCCACGATGGGGAATATTATCAACGCCAGCTACAAGCTGATGGTGCAGGTGAAACCTGATGCTGTGCTGGTGTTGGGAGACACGAACTCCTGCCTGAGCGTGATAGGCGCGAAACGTCTGCATATCCCCATCTTCCATATGGAGGCAGGCAACCGCTGCTTTGACGAGTGCCTGCCTGAGGAGACCAACCGCCGTATTGTGGACGTCATTTCCGATGTGAACCTCTGCTATTCGGAGCATGCCCGCAGATACCTGAACGCTTCGGGCGTGGCGAAAGAACGTACATACGTAACCGGTTCGCCCATGGCGGAAGTCCTGCATGAGAACCTGACGGAAATAGAGTCCAGCGATATTCACCAGAGATTGCATCTCCAGAAAGGTAAATACATCCTGCTCTCCGCGCATCGGGAAGAGAACATTGACACGGAGAAGAACTTCCTGTCCCTTTTCAGCGCGGTTAACGCTATGGCCGAGAAATATGACATGCCCATACTTTACAGTTGTCATCCCCGTAGCAGGAAACGTCTGGAATCAAGCGGCTTTGCACTTGACAGACGTGTGATTCAGCATGAACCTCTCGGTTTCCACGACTACAACTGCCTGCAGATGAACGCCTATGCCGTTGTGAGTGACAGCGGCACCTTGCCTGAGGAGAGCAGTTTCTTCACTTCGGTGGGGCATCCTTTCCCGGCTGTATGCATCCGTACGAGTACGGAGCGTCCCGAGGCTCTTGACAAGGGTATCTTTGTCCTTGCCGGCATTGATGGGAAATCCTTGCTTCAGGCTGTAGATACTGCCGTGGAGATGAATAGGAATGAGGACGATGGCCTGCCGGTGCCCAATTATACGGATGAGAATGTATCGGCCAAGGTTGTGAAG